>CAZIKE010000118.1:0-10933 GCA_964539775.1 uncultured Chitinophagales bacterium | reverse complement strand
TAGCTCTCGGGCGATTCGTGCGGCACCGCTGCCGGTGTGACGATCACCTCTGCACCGAATGCGCGCAGAAGGCGTATCTTCTCCGTACTCATCTTGTCGGGAAGCGTGAAGACGGTCTTGTACCCCTTCACGGCGGCGACAAGCGCCAGGCCCATGCCCGTGTTGCCGGACGTGGACTCCACGATTGTTCCGCCCGGCTTCAATCGCCCGTCACGTTCCGCATCCTCGATAATCGAAACACCGATCCGATCCTTCACCGATCCACCAGGATTGAAATATTCCACTTTTGCAAGGATGAGACCCTTCACATCCTTCGTAATGCGGTTCAGTTTGACGAGCGGCGTCTTACCTATTGTGTGAAGGATGTTGTCGTAGTAACGGACTCTTGTCATATCCTTGGCCATCGGCAGATTCCCTTTTTCAATGAACACATGTGTGATAGTGCTGCTCGCAGTCCGACGTGTGCGGCTGACATCCTGCATCAGTCCCTGCGTCTGTTGATGGTGCTGGCGGCGAAGCCCGCGCCAAATCCGTTGTCGATATTCACCACAACGACGCCTGCGGCGCAGGAGTTCAGCATGGTGAGCAGGGAGGCGAGGCCATGAAAGTGCGCGCCGTAGCCCACCGAGGTCGGCACGGCGATGACCGGCACATCCACCAGCCCACCGACGACGCTGGGCAGAGCCCCATCCATGCCCGCCACCACGATGATGACAGATGCTGCGCGAAGCTTCGCATTCTGCAGCAGAATGCGATGAATGCCGGCGACGCCCACGTCGGTCAGCATCTCGACGGTGTTGCCCATGAGTCGCGCCGTCTCGATCGCTTCTTCCGCCACCGGGAGGTCGGACGTCCCGGCGGTGATCACGAGAATGGTTCCACGCCCCTGCGGCTTGATGAGGTGCTCGTTGGCAGTAATGGTTCGCCCAACCGAATTGTAGTGAGCGTTTCGTATCTGCTTCTTGACCGCAGCAAATTGCTTTGGGTTCGCCCGGGTTGCCAGCAACACATTGCCGCGTTGCACAATCCGCTTGGCAATACTCACGACCTGCTCTTCCGTCTTTCCTTCACAAAAAATCACCTCCGGGAAACCCTGGCGCAACTCGCGATGATGATCCACGGTTGCGAACCCGAGCGATTCCATCATGGAGGAAGAGAGCGCATGCACCAGCTCTTGTTCCGACATCCGTCCTTGCTTGAACTGTCGAAGGAGTCTCTTGATGTTCGGGGTAACCATGAAACACGCTCACACAGGATTGTTAGCAGAGGGGAACTGCATTTGATCGTGGAAACTCTCTCGGCAGCGGAATGACGTGATGCCCTCCGTCATCTGTGCGGCGGGAGTTTTTTGCACGCACAATATAGCCGTTTCGGTCGCGGGAATCAAGGAAGCCCGTTGATTCTCCTGGAGATTTTGATTATTGTTTTTTTGTCGCGAGAACTTAAGACCATGAACGCTCTGCCGTATGTGCTTGCCGCCTTCGTTGGTTATCTCATCGGGTCCATTCCCAGCGCATACCTTTTTGTGAAATGGAAAGCCAACCTGGACATCCGCAAAGCCGGAAGCGGCAACGTTGGCACGCTGAACAGCTACGAGGTGACGCGATCAAAGCTCGTCGGGGCGAGCGTGCTAATCCTCGATGTGGTGAAGGGTGTGCTTGCGGTCGTGGCCGGGCGTCTGCTTGGCGATGAGTTCGGAACGGGCGCGGTGGCGGCTCTTGGCGCGGTGTTCGGACACAACTTTCCGGTGTGGCTTGGCTTCAAGGGGGGACGAGGCCTCGCAACGGCAGCGGGCGCAATGCTCCTTCTCGGCTGGGTTCTTCTTCCGGTCTGGATGGGCGCGTGGTTCATTGGGTATAGAGTGTCGCGCGATGTGAACGTGGGCAATGCGGCTGCGACGTTGTTGATGCTGGTATTGCCGTTTGCACTGCCCGGCGAGATTGTGCGGGAGTGGATTCCGCAGAGTGCAACAGTTGCCGGCTTTCGCTTGTATGTTCTTTTGCTTGCACTGCTGATTCTTCTGCGCCTCGTGGAGCCGGTGAAGGAGTATTTCACACAGCGGGCCCTGAAGGCGTAGGGAGGGCTGCAGTGTGAGGTAGTGAACTCAAAGGATGCAGTTACGAGGGTATGAATATGAGAAAGAACGTTCTGATGGTGATGATTATCTTGCCCTTTCTGCTCGGTGGGTTGATTGGCTACGGGATCGGCCACCTGCCTGTTTCCGACGAACGCCGGGCAGGGGAGAGACTTGCCGAGGCGCCGTTTGAGGAAGCCACACCGGTTGCTTACCAGCAGCGGGACTCGGTTGCAGCAGGTGTTACCGCGTCACGCCGCAATGCGATCACGCAGACCGTGGCGGTCTGCAGCCCCGCGGTCGTGGGCATCAACGTGCTCGAAGTCCGGCAGTATCGCTACCGCTCCCCGTGGGGCGACGACCCATTCTTCCGACACTTCTTTCCCGATCAAATTTACACGCAACAAGTACGGGAGTTAGGCTCCGGGTTCATCATCTCTCCTGATGGCTATGTAATTACGAACGACCACGTGGCAGGCAATGCATCGGAGATTACTGTCACGATGACCAACGGCGAGAAGTACAGGGCGGAGCTGATCGGAACCGACCGCACCACGGATGTCGCCCTCCTGAAAATCGACGGCAAGAATCTGCCCTACTTGAAGCTGGGCAATTCGGATGACGTGATCATCGGCGAGTGGGTGATTGCGTTCGGCAACCCCTTCGGACTCTTCGACCGCAACAACAAACCGACGGTGACCGTGGGCGTTGTCAGCACCACCAACATCAATCTGCAGGCGCAGGAGGGGCGCTCCTATCGTGGCATGATTCAAACCGATGCGGCCATCAACTCCGGAAACAGCGGCGGGCCGCTGGTGAATAGCCTTGGCGAAGTCATCGGCGTCAACTCGGTCATCTTCACGCCGAACCAGGGAAACATTGGACTAGGGTTCGCGATTCCAATCAACCGGGTGAAAGCGGTGGTTGCGGAGTTGAAGCGCAGCGGCAAGATCGAGCGTGAGTTCTTCATCGGCTTTGAGGTACAGAATGTGGATGAGCGGGTGGCTCGTTACTTTGGGCTTGACCAAGCCGAGGGCGTCATCGTCAGCAACGTCGCTCGCCGCAGTCCTGCGGATCGGGCGGGACTGAAGCCCGGCGACATCATCTTTGAAGTCAACGGCGAGCGAGTGCCGGATCAATCTACCTTCTACGCCATCCTCGAGGAGTCTCGTGTGGGCGATACGGTTCGGCTCAAGCTTCTGCGTGACAGACGCGTGATGGAACTGAGCATGAAGTTAGAGAAACGCTCGACGTGACAATCACTCCGCGGACCATGTTCATGAGACAACTCCTTTTTGTTGCCGTTCTTTCCGGCATCTCTGTTCAGTACGCATCCTCCCAATCATTTATCGCTCTGCAAGCGGAAGTCGCAGAGCCGACCGAAGAGTTCCGGCAATCGGCGGGAACAGGATACGGTGCGAAGGCAACGTACACGCACTACCTGACGATGCGTTTTGCGTTGATCGGCTCGGCCAGCTATGTCCGTTGGGGCTCGCGCTCGAGCGTCCCACCGAATAATGAGTACAACGTCGTTGCTGTTCCTGTTTCACTCGGTGCGACGTTTCTTCTGTCGAAGAACGTTATTGCTCCGTATGTGGGTGTGGCGGTCGGCTTCGACTACATGCGCGTGCGCGGGATTGCGCCCAGCGCGACAACATACGAAAACAAGAATGAGTTACATTTTGCCTTCTCGCCGCATGTCGGCGTTGGTGTGCATATCGCCGGCCCGGTCGGTGTGTTGGTGACCGGTTCCTACAACGTCATCTACACCAATCCCTCTAGGTCAAAGTATTTTGCACTGAGCTTCGGCGTTGCCGCAGGGTTGTGAATAGTGCCTGCCGTTTTGACTCTGAATTTTCCTACGGACCCCATGTGCCAGGGCGTTACGGGTGAAACCGTTCGCCGCCTGCACTGAACGCCGCACGTTCCTTTTCAGCCGGGATTTTCGTACATTGCTACGCGGATTTTTGCTTCCCGCTTGGTTCTCCCCTATTTGGACCCTTGTGACACAAAGAAATGATCGCTCGCTACACTCGCCCTGCAATGGGCAAGATATGGGAAGACAACAACAAGTTCGGCATCTGGTTAGAGATTGAGTTGTTGGCGTGCGAAGCGCAGGCGGAGCTTGGCGTCATTCCGAACGAAGCGGTGAGGGAGATGAGGGAGAAGGCCGCGTTTGACGTCGCGAGGATTGATGAGATCGAGCGGGAAGTGAAGCACGATGTGATAGCCTTCCTCACCAACGTCGGCGAACACGTTGGACCGGCAGCGCGCTTCATGCACCTCGGCATGACGTCGTCCGACGTGCTGGATACCTGCCTCGCCGTGCAGATGAAGCAATCCGCAGAACTGTTGCTGGATGGATTGAACAAGCTTGCCGATGTGCTTGCGCGGCGTGCACGAGAGTTCAAGTACACCATCATGGTCGGACGGACGCACGGCATCCACGCCGAGCCGACAACGTTCGGACTGAAACTTGCTCTGTGGTATGATGAGACACGCCGCAACATTGCACGCCTTCAGACTGCACGCGAACGCATTGCGGTGGGGAAGATTTCGGGAGCGGTTGGAACCTTCGAGCATCTCAGTCCGAAGGTAGAAGAGTACGTGTGTGAGAAGTTAGGGTTGAAGCCGGCTCCGGTCTCGACCCAGATTCTCCAGCGGGATCGTCATGCCGAGTTTCTCACGACGCTTGCCATCATCGGCAGCTCGCTGGAGAAGTTCGCCACGGAGATCAGGCACCTCCAAAAGACCGAGGTGCTGGAGGCCGAAGAGTACTTCGCGAAAGGACAGAAGGGATCCTCGGCGATGCCGCACAAGCGGAATCCCATCACGTGCGAACGCATTGCCGGTCTCTCTCGTGTCCTGCGCGGCAACGCGCTGGCGGCGATGGAAAATGTAGCCCTCTGGCACGAACGGGATATTACGCATTCGTCTGTCGAGCGGGTTATCATTCCCGATAGTTGCATCCTGCTGGACTACATGCTCGCTCTGATGACGGACGTAATCGACAGGCTATTGGTCTATCCCGAGACTATGATGAAGAATCTCGAGCGGACCCACGGGTTGATCTTCTCACAGTCGGTGCTCCTTGCGTTGACGAAAAAGGAGATGAGGCGTGAAGATGCCTATCGCGTCGTCCAATCCGCTGCGATGGATGTGTGGCACACGGGAAAGGATTTCAAGCAGCTCCTTCTTGCCAATGCCGACGTAATGAACGTGCTGGACAGACAAGAGATCGAGGAGGTGTTTGATCTCAAGAAGAGCATCAGAAACGTTGATTACATTTTTCAACGGGTCGGCTTGGGATAAGCGGAGAACAGTGTGTAAACGACGCCACGTCCGCCGGAGGTGGATGAGCCTCCGGCTCGAAAAACTCGAAGGGCAGGAAGGATCTTGACGTGATTTCCTCACGTCGTGCAACGAACGATAACATAAGGACTATCCCCATGGCAAGGAACTATCAAAACTTCATTAACGGCAAATGGGTCGATGCCACATCCGGACAGACGTTCGAGAACCGGAATCCGGCGAACTGGAAAGAAGTGCTCGGCATCTTTCCGAAGTCGAACAAGGACGACGTGGACGAAGCCGTGAAGGCGGCACGCGCCGCATTCGAGAAGTGGCGCTTGGTGCCTGCGCCGAAACGCGGCGACATTCTTCGCAAGGTCGGTGACGTGCTTGTGGCCCGCAAGGAAGAGCTTGCGCGCCAGATGACGCAGGAAATGGGTAAGGTGCTTGCCGAAACGCGCGGCGATGTACAGGAAGGAATCGATACCGCCTACTACGCCGCAACCGAGGGGCGACGTTGGTTCGGACGCACTGCACCCTCGGAGTTACCCAACAAATTCAACATGGCGATTCGTGTCCCTATTGGTGTTGCCGGCATTGTCACGCCGTGGAACTTTCCCATGGCAATCCCGACATGGAAAATCTTTCCGGCGCTGCTGTGCGGCAACACCGTTGTCTTCAAGCCTGCGTCCGATACGCCGGCCACAGCGCATTCGCTTGTCGAGATTTTGATGGAAGCGGGGGTGCCGGAGGGCGTCGTCAATATCGTGCACGGCGGCGGTGGGGAAGTCGGCATGGCGATCGTCGGCCACCCCGATGTGGACTTGGTGAGCTTCACCGGCTCCACAGTTGTGGGCAAGAAGATTTCGGCCGTTGCCAGCGAAACGCTCAAGCGCGTCTCGCTCGAGCTCGGCGGCAAGAACGCGCAGATCGTCATGCCCGACGCCGACATGAAGCTTGCGCTTGACGGTGTGCTGTGGGGTGCGTTCGGCACCACAGGCCAACGATGCACCGCAACCAGCCGACTCATTCTGCACGAGAAGATACATGACCAATTTGTTGAAATGCTGGTCGAGCGCGTGAAGAAGTTACGGCTCGGAAACGGCCTTGACCCGAACGTCGATGTTGGTCCGTGTGTCAACGAAGGTCAGCGCAAGACAGTGGCGTCGTATGTCGAGATCGGGCAGAAGGAAGGGGCGACGCTGGCTTGCGGAGGAAGCATTCCGGATGATCCGTCGCTGAAGGATGGTTGGTTCTATCTTCCCACCGTCTTCACCAATGTCCAGCCGCATCATCGCATTGCAAAGGAGGAAATCTTCGGCCCGGTGCTGTCGGTCCTCAAAGCCTCGTCGCTTGACCACGCTATCGAGATTTTGAATGACACCATCTACGGACTGTCCTCCTCCATCTACACACGTGACGTGAACGGGGCTTTCCAGGCCATTCGCGACATCAAAGCGGGCATCACCTACATCAACGCGCCCACGATCGGCGCGGAGGCGCACATGCCCTTCGGAGGCGTCAAGCAAACGGGCAACGGCCATCGCGAGGGAGGGTGGGCGGTGTATGATTTCTTCAGCGAGTGGAAAACGATCTACATCGACTACAGCGGCGGCTTGCAGCGCGCCCAGATCGACAACTACTGAGGGCATGGCGCAATGCGACTGCACGAAACATTTCTGATCTGTCTGTTCGAGCACAACGAGTTCTTCTGACTGTGCAATGATGTGTCGCCGTCCTGCGGCGTGTAGCAACACTATCACATACACATCATTGACGACAAGGAGAACCTATGTCCACAACATCCATAACGAAGCAGAAGCACATCCCGGCCGATCGTGTGCTTCCGACCCTGGCCAAGCACATGCTGGTCGATGGGTTTGACATTGTGATCGATCTGAAGAAAAGCCAAGGCTCGTTCATCGTCGACGCAAAAGACGGCAAACGGTATCTGGATTTCTTCACGTTCGTCGCGTCGTCGCCGGTGGGGTTGAATCATCCGAAGATGCGTACGCCGGAGTTTCTGGAGAAGCTTGCGTACGTTGCGGTGAACAAACCCTCGAACTCCGACATCTATACCGCCGAGCAGGCAGAGTTTCTCGAGGTGTTCGAGCGTGTTGCCATCCCTGAGTATCTTCCATATGCCTTCTTCATCGAGGGAGGCGCCCTGGGAATCGAGAATGCATTGAAGGCGGCGTTCGATTGGAAGATCAAGAAGAACTTTGCTAAGGGGTACACGGAAGAACGCGGTACGCAGGTCATTCACTTCAAGCAATGTTTCCACGGGCGTACGGGCTACACACTCTCGCTGACGAATACCGACCCCGTGAAGACCGATCTCTTTCCGAAGTTCCACTGGCCGCGCATTCTCAACCCGAAAATCACCTTCCCGCTGAACGAGCAGAATCTCGCCCGCGTGATTCGTGAAGAAGAAATTGCGGTGAACCAGATCAAGGAAGCCTTCCGGGTCAACAAAGATGACATTGCCGCCATCATCATCGAGCCGGTGCAAGGGGAAGGCGGCGACAACCATTTCCGCAAGGAGTTCTTCCAGGCGCTTCGCCAGCTTGCCGACGAGAACGATGCCATGCTCATTATCGACGAGGTGCAAACGGGCATCGGGCTGACGGGGAAGATGTGGGGGCACGAGCATTTCGTCCGGCCCGACATGATTGCCTTCGGCAAGAAGATGCAAGTGTGCGGCTTCCTGTGCAGCAGGAGGATTGATGAAGTGCCGGACAATGTGTTCACAGTCCCCAGCCGCATTAACTCCACGTGGGGAGGAAACCTCGTGGACATGGTTCGTGCCCAGCGCTATCTGGAAATCATCGAAGAGGAAAATCTCGTCGAGAATGCGCGGATCATGGGCCAGTATCTTGTGCAGGGATTGGAGGAACTGGCAGCCGACGTTCCGAAGGTGGTCTCGAACGCGCGCGGGTTAGGGTTGTTTGCAGCGTTCGATGTGCCGACACCCGACATGCGCACGAAGCTGCGTGGGCTTTGCTTGCAGCATGGGCTCATCCTCCTGCCCAGCGGGGAGCTTTCGATTCGCTTCCGTCCGCCGCTGAATGTGAGTAAGGAGGAAATTGATCTCGGGCTTTCGATAATCCGGTCAGCCCTGCGAGAACTGTGATCGGTTCTCGGTTCATCACATGAAAAAGCCTCGATGCATCATCGAGGCTTTTTTTGTTCTTCCCATCCGCAAGGGCTACTCGGTTTCGATACCAGATTCGTCCCTGGCAACTCGAATGCTCATCCCCTCGATAGTCGGTTGAGTCACGATGCGGAAGTGCACCGAAAGGGATGAGCCGGGAGGCAGTCCGGGCAGCTTGTACGAGCGAGAAATCTGGATGTCGCCGGATGCCGGCCCCTTATCAACATTGTTTGAACTGATATTGCCGGTGTATTCCTTGCCGTCCGGTTCGTTGGATACCGTGAGAGATGCGACCGTCGTAAAGGTATACTCCTCATCGGATTTGAAGAAATCGCAATTGATCGTTCCCCGCACTGCATAGGCTGCTCCGCTTTTCTCATCAATGACGACCTCGTCAACCGGTAAAGATGTGAACTGTGTCGGTATCCCATCTACGCTCCCCACAGATTGGTGAGAAGTCTGCGTGGCACCGACCGGGTTGTTGATGCCAGATTGATCGGCACAGCCGACAAGGAAGAACACAAGCGCGCTCAGGATTGCACTGGACTTCTTCATATGGATCTCCTCTTTTTTATGGTTGATTTATAGAGTACCAGAATGATAGCCAGTGCAATGCCAGACGCGGCTCTGCCGTATCTGTGCATATTTGTTCAAATATCTGACCTGGTATCGCGGAGGTGAAAAAAGGGAAAGGCTGGTGTTTGTAGGGTTCGGATGGCAGATTGTAGAACCACAAGGAATCTGGAAGCCGGTAGCTCCAAAACACTGTGGCTCCGTCCACGATGAGCGGACAGAGCCACGTGCTTCAGAGTGGGGTAGGATCTACTTGAGCAGCATCATCTTCCTGATGTTGATGAACGGTGCTCCACCCTCCGTTGGACGTGCTTCGAGGCGGTAGAAGTAGACGCCGCTTCCAACCACATTGCCTGTTGTACTGCGTCCATCCCAAGCTACTTCATAATAGCCGGCCTGCTGTGTCCCTTCGCGCAAGCTTGCTACCTCCTGCCCCAACATGTTGTAAACCTTCAGAGAAACGGACGCCTGCTGGGGCAGTCCGTACTTGATGGTGGTTGACGGGTTGAAGGGGTTGGGGTAGTTCTGTTCGAGGAGGAATGCTGCAGGAATTGTGGTTCCAGATTCATCCACCCCGACTACGGAAGAGTCACGGCCCAAGTAGATTGCAAGCACGACGCTGGTCGGGAAGTTCTGGATAATCATGAATCCCACCACGGCACCCGGATAGTCCGGATGATCTTTCGTGATCTCCATGCCGCCGACCGTGCCGGCAGGGGCTATCGGTGTGTAGACGTACGTCTCAACAATTGCGCCGGTGGCGGTATCAACCTTCGACAGACGGCTGGTTCCTGTGGTCGAAGGCTCAGGATACCAGAGCCACGCCCTGTTTCTGCTGGTCCACGGATCCCATCCCAAGCCGTATGGGGCGACGGTCGGAGTACCAACTGTTCGCACAATGGCCCCCGTGCTATCGTAGATGCGAATGGGAGTCGTTGTGAAGTTCGCCACCCAGATGCGATTGGGGTCTTGCACTGCAATCCCGCGGTTCGGATTTGTTTGCGTCACGATGGGCGGCAGAATTTCCGTATACGTCGCCGTATCAATTCGACGCAACCTGGTGTCGTCACTTGTCAACAACCACCGACCGTCCCACGCAAGGTCGCGGAATCCAAATCCTTGGCCGGATGTCGGGTTCTGTTGCAGATGCGTGGTATCAATGAGGTTCCCATAAAGGTCAGTGATGATCCACTTATTGTCCGTCGTGACGGTCGAGCTTTGTCCTCCACTGGTAAAGGCCAGCTTGCGGGAACCGGGCAGCTTGGCTACACCAAGGATGATCTGGTTCGGCACACGGAAGGTGTAGAGTGTGTCTCCAGGTACACGGCCCACACTGAACGTCAAACTCGCAGTATCGTTGGCTCGGTTGCCGTCCGTTGCCAGTATAGTCCATGCGCGAGCAACATGCACGCCGGTTTCGCCCTGGTTCCACTGGAGCTGGAAGGTGTCCTGTGCCCCGATTGCAAGAGGACGTGTGTTGCTCAACGGCGTCTGATTCACGCCGTTGACCGACCAACCGACCTGATACGTGGACTCCGCAAATGTTCCGAAGTTCTTCACGATGGCTCTAAAGCGGACAGTGTCGGCAAGCGAGAAACTCGGACGGCTAAGGGGTTCAATGACGATGCTTGCCGAAGTCTCCGGCTGTTCGCCTGCGACTTCTGCCGATGAAGGCGAAGCGGATAGATCAACTTCGGCCGGGCTTGCAGCCTGATCTCGAGTTCCGCTCTCGCGAGGTTCTCCAGCGGGGCGCTCAGACGGTGTGACAATTTTTGTGAGCGAAGAAACCCCAAGGTCATGGAGAGCGACGGGATTGAAGTAGGCGTAGATTTTTCCCGTGC
>CAZIKE010000117.1:0-10999 GCA_964539775.1 uncultured Chitinophagales bacterium | reverse complement strand
CCAAACCAATCATTCGATTCAGGCATCGATCAGCTCCGATGGCCAAGTGATGACGTTTGTCTGGCTTGAAGCAGCGTCGCTTTCGCCTAACGATACGCTGCCGGAGATTTGGTTCTCCTGGAGAAGGATCACCGACGATTCATGGCGGACACCCATCAACATATCGCAGACTCCCAACTTTGCCGAGATGTTGTTGCACGCTGCGCCCGTGGTCAAGTCGAACGGCGGCAATAGCTACACCCTCTTCCTGTGCCGCAGCTACCAGGCCGGGATCAACACGTGGCCACCCGATAACATCCAGAAAACAAACATCTACGTCGCGGCATACACATTCACCGTGACAGACGTCGGCGAGGGAGAATCGCAACCTGTCTCCTTCAGACTGGAACAGAACTATCCTAATCCGTTCAACCCCTCGACAACGATTCGGTTCGCGGTCCCGAGCGCTTCTGATGTGAGTTTGATCGTGACGAACGTCCTCGGACAGGTAGTGGCAACCCTGGTCAATGATTTCCGAACGGCGGGAGAGTACTCGGTGGAATTCTCGCCGGCCAACCTTGCGAGTGGCGTTTACTACTACACACTCAAGGCAGGTACGCTGACGCAAACGAAAAAGATGGTGTACACAAGGTAGGGACTTGAGTCCTCTGCTCGAACGCAGGAAGGGCGAGCTTCACAGCTCGCCCTTCTTCGTACGGGCCAACTTCTTGCATACGCTGTTCGCGGAATTCGAACGCGTGCTTTCGTCACCCACGCTCGCCTCATTCCCATTCAATCGTTGCCGGTGGCTTGGAACTAACGTCGTACACAACACGATTGATACCTCGAACTTCGTTCGTGATACGCGAAGAGATTCTCGCCATCACCTCATGCGGCATGCGGTACCAATCAGCCGTCATGCCGTCAACGCTCGTTACACAACGGATGGCACAGGTGTATTCGTACGTCCGCCCATCGCCCATTACCCCGACACTTCTTACCGGAAGGAGCACAACGAAGCCCTGCCAGATCTCACGGTACATCCCCGCTCGTTTGATCTCTTCAACGAAGATCGCATCCGCTTCCCGCAAAAGCTCCAGGCGCTCCTTCGTGATCTCGCCAAGGACACGGACTGCAAGTCCCGGCCCGGGAAACGGGTGACGCCAGATCAGTTCTTCCGGCACACCAAGCTCTAGGCCTACAGCCCGGACTTCATCTTTGAACAACTCCCGGAACGGTTCGATCAGCTTGAGGCGCATCTTCTCCGGCAAGCCGCCAACGTTGTGATGCGTCTTGATCGTAACCGATGGACCCTTGAACGAAGTTGACTCGATAACGTCGGGATAGAGAGTGCCCTGAGCAAGGAAGTCCACCGTTCCTATCTTTCTTGCCTCCTCTTCAAAGATGGCAATGAACAGATTCCCGATGATCTTTCGCTTCTTTTCGGGGTCGTGCACCCCAGCCAATGCAGCAAGGAAGCGTTCGCCGGCATCAACGTAATCGAGGTTGATATGGAACGTGTCGCGGAAGGTTTGCACCACACTCTCGGACTCTCCCTTGCGCATCAACCCGTTGTTGATGTGGATGCAGTACAACCGATCACCTACAGCTTTGTGCAGAAGTACTGCGGCGACGGAGGAATCCACACCGCCGCTGAGCGCACAGATCACTTTTCCCGTACCAACCATCGAACGAATTTCGGTTAAGGTATCGGCAATAAAGGATGACGGGCTCCACCCTCCAGCGCATCCACAAATCTTGTAGATGAAGTTGTGGAGGATTTCTTTCCCTTTGGGCGTGTGGACAACTTCAGGATGAAACTGGATGCCAAAGATCTTCCTGTCAACGTTCTTGATTGCACAGATGGGCGAGTTGGTGGTGTGCGCAATGGGTATGAAGCCGTCGGGTATCCTCGTGAGATGGTCTCCATGGCTCATCCACACCGGCGTTGACCCGGAACCGTTGGAAGAAAATCCGGCGAAGAGATCGGAGGTATCGTCGATACACAATTCAGCGGGACCATACTCTCGCCGCGCGGCCTTATCAACTTCTCCGCCGAGTTGATGCGCGATCAACTGCAATCCGTAGCAGATGCCGAGGATGGGTATGCCGAGTTCAAAAATAGCGGGCGAAGGGATCGGCGCCTCCGGCTCGTACGTGCTGTGCGGACTTCCCGAAAGGATAATGCCTTTGGGGCGCAGCGCTGTGATTTTCTCGATGGAGATGTTGAATGGATGAAGCTCGGAATAGACTCCCAGTTCACGGACGCGACGGGCAATCAGCTGGCTGTACTGCGAGCCGAAGTCGAGAATGACAATGCGTTCTGCGTGTCTCATGCACAAGACGTGGCGTGTGTGGATGAATATACCGAAATGCGATGATTCCATCAATCTCAACGCGCGCCGACGGTAGAACAAACGGGCGCGGTGTTACAACAGCAGGAAGGCTTTCAGTTCATCGAACGAGGAGAAGACCATCGTGGTACAGCCCAGCACCCAGCCTGGAATCTCTGTGTACGGTATGGAAGTGACCATATAAACGGGCTTGCCAAAGTGCCTTGCGATGGTAAGCTCTCCTTTCGTGCCGGCGCCTCGCATCGCCGCTTCATCCCAGTAGCAGATGACCAGGTCCGCGCGCTCGGCGATTTCCCTGCAATCAAGCTCGACCAATTGCGCCACGATCGCCGCGTAAGAAACGATATCGTCGGCTTTCAACGCACGCACATCCACATGGGGATAATGAGTGGAAAGAAATCTCTCGCTTTCCAGCTTCGGGTTGAACACCTCACAGCGAAGCGCCTCCTGCAGCCACTGCTGCATCTCCTGCCGCCACTCGCGTCCTTCGTGCGGAGCGTACTCCATGCCGCCGGAGAGATATACTCGTTGAGGATTATGCACGGACCGACCTCTGTTCACACGTGAGCGATGAATTACCGAGGCACGTCGAGGGCGTACACATCAATCGAAGGAAGGAAAAGAACATAGAAAGCCCACAACGACATCCCCACACTCAGCGGGACAAGAAAGTTGTCGTCCAACGGCAGGCCGGAGGCTTCCACCAGCGCACCGACCAACGCAGCGCCGGCCCCCGCCATGTACTCACCAACGCCCATGCCGGCTTTCGGTGTGCAAGCAACCACAACCAACGCGCTCAGGAAGAATGCCGTTGTTCCTTCAAGCGTCTTCTTCAGGAACGGCCGTATGCCGAACCGCCGACCAACCAACGCCGCGAGTGTATCGGAGACGATGAGAATGGAAAAGGCCGTGATGAACACAACCTTCGGGAGCAGCCAGAGGAAGGCACACGCCGAAAGCAGAACGTACGTGGCACCGTTAAGGTGGCGCGCAGCATCATCCAGCTCATGGCTGCGAAGCAACCATCCGAATAGCCGATGGTAGAGCCGGCGAGTCGGCGGGTGATACACCCGCGCAAGATCCGAGAGCCCGAACACCAGCGTGAGCGGAAGAAGGATGCTCAATGCTGTGGACTTGCTGATGAAATAGTAGACGACCGGAATCGAAAGCGAGCAGAGGTGGATGCCTTTGCGGACAAGCTCCACAGCATAGCTCTGCTCGACATTCGGGAGAACCTTCATTTCTTTTTGTCGGGAGACTCGACTGATGCGGGTGCGTGACCGTTGCCGCGCCGCTCCAGAGGCGGCAGTTCCTCTCCGCGAATGATCGTGTCGATCTCATTCGCATCAAGAATCTCACGCTCCAACAGGGCTTGTGCAAGTTTGTGCAGCAGGCTCATGTGTTCGGTGAGGATTTTCTCTGCACGCATCATGGCGTTCTGCACAATGCTTTTTACTTCCTGGTCGATGGCAATAGCTGTTTCTTCGCTGTAGTTCTTGTGCCGCGTAATTTGTCTGCCTAAGAAGATTTCCTCGTCTTTCTGGCCGTATGTGAGAGGACCCAATCGTTCGCTCATGCCCCACTCGCAGACCATCTTGCGAGCAATCTCTGTCGCGCGTTCGATGTCGTTCCCTGCCCCTGTGGTAAGTTCGCCGAAGATGAGTTTCTCGGCAGCTCGCCCACCAAGCGCATAGCAGATCATCGCTTCGAGATACGCCTTGGAGTACGTGTGCTTCTCATCGATGGGAAGATACGTGGTGAGTCCGAGTGCACGACCACGCGGAATGATCGTTACCTTGTGCACCGGGTCGGCCTCCGGGATCATCCGCGCGACAAGCACGTGGCCGATTTCGTGATAGGAAGTGACCTTCTTTTCCTTTTCGGAGATGATCATGCTCTTGCGTTCCATCCCCATCATCACTTTATCCTTGGCCTCTTCGAAGTGGCGCATGGCTACCGCGCGTGCGTTCTGTCGGGCTGCGAGCAACGCTGCCTCGTTGACCAGATTGGCAAGTTCGGCGCCCGCCAGGCCGGGTGTTCCCTTCGCCAATGTTTCGAGGCTGACATCTTCCGCCAGCGGAATATTCTTGGTGTGCACGCGCAAGATCCCTTCGCGTCCTTTTACGTCAGGGCGATCGACCACCACCTGCCGGTCGAAACGCCCCGGACGCATGAGTGCCGGATCGAGAACGTCGGGGCGGTTTGTCGCGGCAATGATGATGACACCGCTATTCTGCTCGAAGCCATCCATCTCCACTAACAACTGATTCAGAGTTTGCTCACGTTCATCGTGCCCGCCGCCAAGTCCTGCACCACGATGACGCCCCACCGCATCGATCTCGTCGATGAAGATGATGCAGGGGGCATTCTTCTTCCCCTGCTCAAACAGATCGCGCACGCGGCTGGCGCCCACACCAACAAACATCTCAACAAAGTCCGCCCCAGAGATGGAGAAGAAGGGTACACCGGCTTCCCCAGCAACTGCGCGCGCCAGCAGGGTCTTGCCGGTGCCCGGAGGCCCGAGCAACAGCACACCGCGTGGAATTTTCCCGCCCAGTTTCTGGAACTTGGTCGGTTCCTTCAAAAACTCAATAATCTCCTGCAACTCTACCTTTGCTTCATCGGCGCCGGCAACATCAAGGAAGGTCACCTTCGGCGCACCTTCGCTCAGCATCTTTGCGCGGCTCTTGCCGAATGAGAAGATCCCCTTCGGTCCCGCACCCTGCATGCGCCGCATGATGATGAGCCACACCGCCACCAGCAGCACCCACGGCAGCAAGCCGAACAATCCGTTGATCCACGTGTTGTCCTCGCGAACGACGGTGAACTTCAGATTGCGCTCGGTCCACTCCTTGATCACCCCGCTATCGAGAATGGGTAAGGTGAGCCAGAATTTCTTGACGGGAAGATTTCGGCCGTCCCGCGCGACGAACTTCTGCTCGCGCAGTTCGCCGTGGAAATCGTAGTTGGTCAGCTCGGATTTCTTGATTGTCGCCTTGGCGATGTCGTTGCTTTCGAGAAACGCCCGGTACTCGGTGTAGGTGACCTCGACTTCGCCACCCTCTGTTCCCTTGAACAAGGTCATCACCAAGAAGACCATCAGGATGATCGCCGACCAGCTGAGAACCACTTTCAAGACGCGGTTCCAGTTGAAGTCATCATCCGGCCGCATGTGTGGACTCGGACGTTTCCTTCCCGGTCGCGGAAAGCCCCGCCGCCGATCCGACTCTCCCGAACGGCGTGCGCCGTTTTCCGCTTTCTTTTGCTCGTCCATCGAACCCTCGTTATCGTTCATTTCGCTTTTGGAGGCGGTAGATCGCCTTGAGGTGACGCAACCGCTGCGCGTAATCCAACCCGTACCCGATGACAAAGTCCTTCGGGATCGTAAAGCCGATATAGTCGATCCGCACAGGCCATTTCACCGCGTCCTTCTTGTACAACAGAGTAACAACACGGAAGGACTTTGGGTTCTGTTGCATGATGAGGTTGCGAATATACTCCATCGACAGCCCCGAATCAATCACGTCCTCCACAATGATGATGTCCCGTCCTTCCACCTGACAGTTCAAATCCTTCAACAGCTTAACATTGCCCGAGCTGATCTTTGCATCGCCGTAACTCGAGAGTTTGAGAAAATCCACTTCACAATCGATCGTCACTTCCCGAATGAGATCGGCAAAGAACACAAACGAACCGTTGAGCACGCCGATGAAGACAGGAATGGTGCCTTTGTACTCCTTGCTGATCTGCTGCGCGAGCTGTTTCACTCTCGTTTTGATGCGTCGCTCGCTGAGCATCACCACGAACGCATCGCCGTTGACAAAGATCTTCTTCTTGCTAAGCGCCATTCGCCTTCTGTATTGTGGAGAACTGGAGTTTCAGCACCCGCCGCGTCTCGGGCGTTACTTTGAAGCGCTCGTCGATCCGTTGACCGCATACCCAGACCACCTCTCCGTCGGTCGTCTCGAGGATCGGGATGTGGGGTTTCTCGTAAATGGGGATCTTCGCATCAACAAAGAAATCACTGATTTTCTTTTTGCTCTTCATCCCTAACGGGACGAACCAATCGCCGTCAGTCCAGGAGCGCAGCACTAAGTCCTTGCCGGCGAGTTTGTCGCCATCGACGTATTCCGCTTCGTGTCCGTTCAGCACCAGGTTCGTTGCGTCCACAATCTCGGACGAGAAACAGAAGCGATCGAACCGATACCGGTGGTTGGGCAGAACAGCAAAACGAAACTCCGGCACATCCTCCGTCTTGCGAAACACCAGGTGGTCCCGATCGCGAAAGACGACATGGCTCTTGTCAAGCGACACCCACGAACCGCTCAGCCCCTCCGTCAAGTCCAGAATACGTTGGACTTGATCATACTCCGGCCTGCAATTGGCAAAGCTCTGCGCCACGAGGATCACCAAGTATTGCTGAAGGAGTCGTGGCATCGAGCGCAAACGAGGAACGGCCATGTGCAACTCGGTGGTGCTGTCGTGCGTCACCACGGTCTCGTAATGTTCTCGTGCCGCAGTACTGAGGTATGTCTCTAACTCACGGAAGAGCTCCCCTGCGCGGTTCAACGTTGCAACGACATTGGGGTTGATCCCTTTTTGAATCAGAGGAAGAATGTTGAGTCGGACGTAGTTCCTCGAATAGTAGTCCTGCACATTCGACGAATCCGTGCGGAATGGAATTCTCTCGGCGGCAGCGTATTCTTCAATCTCCTGCCGCTCGGCAAAGAGCAGCGGGCGAATGATGCGCCTATCCTCACGGTACACAGGAATACCCGAAAGCCCGGCAACGCCTGCTCCGCGGAACATGTTGAGTAAGATAGTCTCCGCGTTATCGTTGGCGTTATGGGCCGTTGCAATCTTATCGAACCCGCTCGAAAGCAGGAGATTGTCAAAGAACTCGTAGCGCAACTGCCGCGCGGCTTCCTGAATGCCGATCTTATGGTACCGGGCATACTCGGCACAGTCTGCCCTCTCGAGGTATACTTCCAGCCCGTAGTGACGGGCACGCTGCACGACGAACTCCTCATCCCCGTCAGATTCCGTGCCGCGCAGCATGAAATTGAAGTGTGCCACAATCACCGAAAGTCCCAGGGCCTCCCGCTCTCTCACAAGCAAGTCCAGCAGCACCATCGAATCAACGCCGCCGCTGACCGCCGCGATGATCTTGTCGCGCTGTTCCATGAGACGCCGCTTGCGGCTGTACTCATGAAATCGTGTCAGGAAAGCCCTCGACGAGTGCATCACTCAACCCGTGTTTCATTCTACGTTCAGGGACCACTCCCTTCGGTACCTATGATACGGATTTTGAGGCTCTTTTGCTATTGCAAAAACGGAGCGGTAGGTTGCGAATCGAAGGGCGAAACCTCAGCCACGCGTCAAATACATCGCCGTCATATCGTCGCTCTGCGGTGCGGAGCCGGTGAACACGGCAACATCCGCGAGCAGACCGCGCACAAACTCTTCTGCCGCCGCAGGACGATGGGCAATAAGAAAGCGCTTCAGAGCATCGTGTTCGTCGTACTGCTTTCCTTGTGCATTCATCGCCTCGGTAACTCCATCCGTATACAGCAACACACGCTCACCGTGTGCGATCGTCACCGAGTCGGTTTCATAAGGAAAATCCATGTCCATCATTCCGAAGGCGATGCCGCCCCTGCTGAGCGAATCGACCGAGCCATCGTTCCGCAGGATGTACACGGGGTTGTGCCCGGCGTTTATCATGTGTAACTCTCCGGACGCGGGCCGGAGCAGCCCCACGACGGCAGTGATGTATCGCTCGGCAGTTGACGAGTTGTATATCGCCCGGTTCAGACGTTGCGCAAGCTCCACCAACGAATCTGTGTTCTCGAAATAGGCGTGAAGATACGCGTGGAAGCTGCTGACCAACAGGGCTGCCGGAATGCCTTTTCCCGCAACATCCGCCATCACCAACCCATATCTGTCACCGCTCAGCGGAATGCAATCGTAGTAGTCGCCTCCGATCGCCCGTGTCGGAATATTGACTCCGGAGATGTCGTATCCGGCAATGTGCGGCAGCGCGGCAGGAAGAATGCGCTGCTGAATGGAAGCCGCGACCGAAATGTCCTGCTCGATCTTCTGCCTCTCCAACTCCTGTTTTTGAAGGTACTGATTCTCCACGACCGCTTGCACCTGCTGGGTCACAGCGTCGAGCAACAGGCGGTCGGTCTCTTCAAACGGGATCGTGCCGCTGCGACTCTCCTTCTCATAGAGATCAAAAATATAGGTCGATCGGTGGAACGTGAAGCTGGAGTGAATATGATGCAACTTACTGAGCGGCCTATGGGGATGGATGCCTTCGGGAAAGACGAGCATCTCCACGATGTCCTTCTCCACTCTCTTCCTGAACATTCCCCACGATGCGTTCGTGATGGAGGCGGCGCGCTCCAAGGCTAAGGCCTGTGGCAGGACTCCTCTTTTCTGCCGCGTCAACTCGATACCGGTGTCGATCAAGCTATTGAGCTGGAGCAGACGATGGTTGAGAGAGAAGAGGAGTTCCTTTTCCTTCCGCTGCTGTGAATGAGCCTGATAGGCCGTCGCAAACAACTGTAAGAAGATCTGGAGGGAGATTTTGTCAAGTGCAGAGTAGGCCGCCCCGCCCAGCTTGCGCCCCAGAATCACACCGACACACGAACGGTCGCTGAGCGGCTGTGCCACGGAAAGCTTCGGATTCTTTCCCCCGTAGCCTTTCAGAATGAATTCCTTCGGTGGCTCGCCGAGGTATTCCGCGTCTTCATCGCTCCCTTTTCCGTAGAGCCTCTGCCAGGAATCGTTCGCTATCGCCTTGTGGTAGATCGTGATATCGGACGTGACGAAGTTGCCGCGCAGGATGTGAAAGAACCGGCGCGCGAGCTCTTTCAGGTTCGTGGCCCGTGTCAACAACTCGAACCCTTCCTGCAAGGAGGCAATCTGAACCGACAGCCGTTCGACAAACAGGGGCACACCCACGTGAGTATCCTTCTTGTTACTGGTGGGCAAAAGACTTCAGCGCATCTTGCGCAGTTTTTTCCTTCCCTGCAAAGTTGAACAGCCCCATAATCGAGAGCATCTTCTCGACACCCGGGTCGAGGTTCGTAAACACCAGGCGTCCCCCCGATTCTTCCAGCTTCTCGATGATCTCGATCAGGAAGGACATGCCGATGGAATTGACCACCTTCGACTGTTCAAGATTGATGACCACCTGCTTGATGCCCCGGGCAAAATGCTTGTCGAACTCCTGCGCAATGGCTTCGCCGCCTTTGTTGTTCACATACCCCGAAGTGGCTATCACGAGGCAATTGCCTTGAAGTGTTGAAGTGAGCGAGAACTCCTGTTCCATCCACTTTCCTCTATGTGAGCTTCTTGATGAGGGTAATCTTCGTTCCGGTCGGCTGTGATTCGATGCGGAAATCGTCGGACATCGCCTTCATCAAGTGAAGGCCCCAGCCGCGCTTGTTCGGATCGCTGAGCTTGGTGTGAATATCGGGCCGCGGCACGGCATCTGGCTCGAAGCCCTTCCCGTAGTCGCGGACGAAAATCGTCAGCTCCTCTTTCGACATCGTGAAATCCACCTGCACCACCGGATGTTCCTTGCCTGTATGCTCGAGTGCGTTGATGATGGCCTCGGTGACAAGAATGCGCGCTTCCGCGATTTTCCCGTCGGCGATGCCCAGATGGCGGCCGAGCCGTTCCAGCCCTTCGAGCGCAACAAGCTCTATGTCCGGTATGTTCGGCAGCTCAATCTTGAGTGTGACTTCGTGATTCATAACTATACGCGTAGCTTGTTAAGGACCAGTCGTTTCCGGCGTCATCCGTAACGCGATCATCGTCATGTCATCTTCCTGGAGAGCGCCGTCCATCCACTTCTCCCCCGCTCGCCAGAGATGGGCAATCACCTCTTCCGGGGTTGTTGTGGCAACCGACTTCAGCATTTCCTGCACCCGTGCGTAATCGAACATCTCTCCGGCGTTGTTCTTTTGCTCGGGCAAGCCGTCGGAAAGCAACAGGATCAGGTCACCTTCGTGCAGTTCCTCCTCATGCACAACGTACGGAAAATTTTTCATCGCACCTAACGGCATCCCTTTCAGCATTACTTCGTCCACCGTACCGTTGTTACGGCGGTAGATGAACACCGGCGGCATACCTGCCGTAGCAAAGGCAACATGCTTGCCGCGAATCTTCAGGAGGGTGAATGCCATCAGCAGTCTTCCCATTTTGATATTTTTGATAGCAAGGCTGCTGTGATTCAAGAACGACCTGATATCGAGCCGCGACGCGTCCGATGTGAAGAGCCCTTTCATCAAGGTCACCACCGTGCCGGCCTGCATACCGTGTCCCGTCGCGTCGCCGCATGCGACACTGAGCGTCCCATCGGGCGCGAGATGGAAATCATAGTAGTCGCCGCCCACTTCGGTGGCGGTCTTCATGAAGACGGCGATTTCAAGGTGTGGCAACCTGGGAACCTCACGAGGCAGCATCGAAAGCTGCAATTCCCGCGCGCCCTCGAACTCCTTGGTCTTGCGCTCGTTCTTAACCTCGAGAAGTTGCTTCTCTGCATGAACCAGGTGCCTGTCAGAGGAACGGACGATGGAAAAGCTCGTTGCTCCACTACATCAAAGGCGAAATGAAAATCCTAACGATGCGAGAAAATATTCTGGTGAGACAAA
>CAZIKE010000116.1:0-11018 GCA_964539775.1 uncultured Chitinophagales bacterium | reverse complement strand
TGCACAGCACGCAACGAGCGCGATGGAAAAAGAGAGCAGTCGCGTCATGGTTCCCACCTTATGCTCTTCCTTTTGACACAACGATTCTTCACGGTACTATCTGAGCTTGACAAGCTTTTGGAGAGCGGAGTGCGTTTTCCCGTCCTGTTTGACGATCAGTTCATAGAAGTAGTACCCATTTGCGATCTCGTCGCCATCACTATCTCTTCCATCCCAGTAAATTTGATTGAACCCAATGTGCAAAGAATTGCCCGGAAGCTCGATGTCCCGAATCTTGCGTCCGGCCACGGTGTAAATCCTGATGCGCATCTCATCAGGAACGCTGGCGCCTGCAAGCACGAACGTAAAGTACGTATCCTTTGGAAACGGATTGGGGTACGTGTAGGTCTGCACAATCTTCGTCTCCCCCAACACGTGCACGTTCAGCGTGTGTTCAACCGTATCGACATCTCCCCTTTCATTCAACACCGTGAGGCGGAACTTCAACGCATGCTGGCCGTTGGCAAGCGATGGCATGAACATCTCCTCTACGATCGCGTCCCTGCCACCCACAGATTTTGACAAGGCCGATGTTGCGTGCTCGACTTTTGTATCGTTCACAAACAAATCCATGCGCGCGGCTGCAGGTGCGGGCACACGTTCCGTTGGCGGCACCTTCACGACGATGACCGGCCTCGGCGGCACATAGTCGCCGTCCATCAGCAACTTGCCGTCGTTGTAGACTTGAAACCTCGGTGGTGCGATGCCGCTCTTGTACAACGTGTAGTAGGCAACGTTGTTTTCCCCTATGAGATCCACCCGTCCTCGCAGCGAGCGGACCACCACCTGAAGAAGCATCCGATAGCCGTAGCCCACAGTAGAAATAGGGACGGTGGCAGTCCGGCTCCCGTCAACGGGGAGAGAATCCAAGACAGTTTCGGCGACGAGTCGGCCATTGTTTACGCGATCCAACAAGTACACCTTCACCAGCACACTATCACTCGCCCGGTAGCCGATGTTGTGCACCGTAATCGGAAATTGGTACAGCGCGGCTTGCGTCTGCCCCAACGTTCTTGCGCTCACGGCAACGTCGGCCGGCGGCGAGAAATCCATCCACCATTCCGTGAGGCGCGGCGTGTAGCTCGCGTCTCGAGTCGAAAGCAGCACTGCGGTTTTCAAGGCGCTGTAGTTCCCCCCGGCGGTCATGGAATCAAGCGAGGCAAGGGCCACATCGACAGAGTCTCGCGGGAAGATGCGTAGCGTGTCAATACCTCCCACACTCCGCACGCCCAGCAACGCGAAGCGAATGTCCGTCGCCCCTGCATCGCCGGCACGGCGCCAGTGCAGCGAATCCCACGCTGCAGCTAGAGGCATCGCTGCTGACGTGATGGAACCCGATCCAAGCGAGAAGTAGTTCGGAACGGTGAGGCTGACAACGGCGGTATCGTTCGTCAGTCGTTCCAGGGCCGTCATGCCAGGCACGCCGTTGCCTTTTCGCCCAAGAAAGGCGTACGATTGGCCGTAGACAATCGAGCGGAAGAGCGTTGCGCCGAGTGTATCCATCGCCTGTTTCAACGGCTCGCCCACGTTGCTTTGCCCGTCAAAGATAACAGCGATGCCGATATAGTTGCCTACCGGGGTGGCGTTGATGAAATCCCTCATGCTGTCTGACAGCGCGGGGTTCGATGCGACGTTAAAACTCTTGAAGGTGAAACTGCCGGTGAAATCGTTCACGCGCATCACCATAAAGCTCGAACCCAACTCCCACCAGAAGCCCGTCGCGTACTGAGCGTTCGCCCGTACCGTGCTGTAGTACTCCAGCGTCTGGTTGTAGCGGAAGCCGACTGAGCGAACGTACATCGACAGGGGCGCGCTCGGAGCGATGGTCACGCCCGAATCAGATGGCAGCGTGTTGTGGTTCAGGTCGCGGACAAACTGCTTGACCGAACGCTCCCGCACACGCACCTTCACTGCGGAAGCGTTGTGCATCTCCGGGGCGTCGCTCGATGTTGTGAAAGCGGAGGTCACCCAGTTACCGGCAAGCGATTTGTGCAGCGTCCGTACGCGCCAGAAGTACAGCCGCTCTGCAGGCAGCGAAGGAGTGAGCCATTCTCCTTTGGCATTCTCGGGCACGACGGGGCCGGAAGTCACCAGCGCCGGCGAGTTGAACGTATCCACTGTATCCAGCTCAAAATGATAGTGAAAGCCGACCGAGTCGTAGCCAAGAGGGCTGGTCACGACAAGCCGCTGGACACCCGGCGGCACGATCATGTTGTTCAGCGGCTTCACCACATACACATTGTTTGTGTACACATACTGGTCGCTCGCTGCGACGTTGTTGAGTTCGCTTACCTCTTCGATCGTATGGGTTGGATCTATTGAAGCAACCAGCGTGTGCAGGCCCACCTGACTGGTTCCGTTCCACGACAAGAAAACGGAATCCACATGAAGCGTCGGTCTGAGCTTTCTGTTGTTCAGGAGATAGGTGGTGTTGCCTCTATACACATCCGTCAGCGTCAGCCCGACGCTGTCCGGCGGCACGAGGCCGTAGTTGTGGATATTGACGCGGATGGTGAGCAGTGAATCATTGGGCGTCGGATACGGCGGGGTCAGCGACACATCCCCTGTGCTGATGGCCAGATCGGGCTTGCGCGGCACGGCAAAACGGGACAGCGGATCGCCGATGAGTGGATTCAAATTGACCATTGCGATGGTAATGTAGCCCGATCCGGTCTCGACCCAGAGACGAATGCAGGCGTTGGTCGAAAGCTTGCCCAGTTCACGAACGGAATCCTGTCGTGCGTGGTTAAGCCAGAAGTTCGTGAGAGCCGCGCCGTAGGTTGCATATCCCACCCACGAGGAGGCCCACGAGGCAATGCTCCCACGATTGTCTGCGAAGAGAAAATCTTCAGCCAGCACATTGTTGAACGGCGTGGCAAAACCTCCAACATTGCACGTCACCGAACACACAAACGGAAGCTTGCCGTCGGTGTTTTCCAGTTCGTTCGGGTGGCCTGCATCCACACCCCAGATGCGTCCGCCCGAGTGCCCCGTGAAACTGATGAACGATACACCATCACGAATGATCTGCTTGAGCTTCTGCTTGTTCTCTCCATCCACATAGCCGGGGGTTGACTTGTACACGCGCAGGGGCGTTCCGCCAAACGGTGGTGGCGTAACATACATGTTGATGGAATTCTCCGCGAGATAGTTGAATCCCGCCTGCTCACTCACGGTCGCGCCGCCGGTGATGTACAGGAATCGTTTGTTCCACTCAGAAATAGAATGGCTGTCAAAACCGATGGCTTTATTCACAGCAATCTGTGCTTGTGCGACAGTCTCGCTGGGGATCCTCCCGATATAAAGAGACGGCAGGAAGGGATAGGTAGAATCGAAGCAAGCATACCAATTGTCTGCCGTCGGAAAGCCATACGCAGGAACGAAGTTATTCTTAATGGAACTTGCCCCGTAGTATTTGTGGAAATCATTCGACGCATCACCGAAGAGCAGGACAAACGCCGGTGAGGGCGACGGCCAATGCGCATACGCGTAGCGCAGGAAAGTCTTCACCGGTAGAGCGCTGAAGATCCCGTAATTGAACTCATCGTAGATGTCCTCCACGTCGATCACTTTGGCGCGGACACCGTTGACCGTCTGGCGATGAGAAGCAAGCTGGTTCGCTTGCGCAAGGAAATTCCGATGGGTCACCACAATATAGTCGGCACCCGTTGCATTGACACGAATGTCGGCAAACGTCTTTTGGCGAAGGGGAAGAACGGGCAGCGCTCCCGGTCTCGCAAAAGCAATGTACGAACGCCGGGCAGAAACCGTGTCGCGAAATCTCGCCGTGTAACCGGATACTGAATCTCCAGAGACCAGAACACCGGCAATTGCGCGCATGTGTGTGAGGTCGTACACTTCTACATCCGGGTGGCTGAAGCCTTTGAGCACAAATTCAGCAGGATTCATTCCGGAGGGATTCATACCGACGAAGAGGAGCTGATTGTCCACCGCCTGCAACATACGCTGGTAGTCTATCGCAAACCAGTCAAGATAGAATCTGGTGTTCCCCAAGCCCAGGTCCACATTGCGGACGCGCAGGGTGTTCGTACCCTTCCTGAACCATCCGGCGGGCAGCGCAACATTCAACAATGCCGCCTGCCGCTGATTGAAATCAAGGTCTCCGATGAGCGAATCATTCAACCAGAACCGCGCGCGCTGCTGTCTCGGTGGATTGAAATAGCTCGTCCCCCATAACCGTACGCGCAGCGAGCATGTCGGGACATTCGCGTCGAGCGAGTCGAGCACAAACGAAAAATCAAATTGATTATTGACATTGAACCATCTCCAGTACCACGTCTCTCCCGGAATCGTGTTGATATCAATCATCTCGCTCGTCAATTCCGAAGCGCCGAAGAAGTACGACCAATTCTGCTCGACGTGCAGCGTGTGAGGCGCAGACACTACGGTTACCGCCGGGGTGTCGGATTGCAGGGCGGGGGCAAAGCGCACTCCCGCCGCTCCACCCCACGTGAGCCAGTAGACACTGGTGTCGGTGTAGAAATCATAAAACGTCGAGTCGCCGTAGTTGCGAAACGCATAGAACTCGATCGTGGTGTCCGGCCGGACAACGATCGGAATCTGGATTCCTTTTGCAAATAGCTTGATCGTGGGAAGGTCCAGAGAGCTGAAGTTGGCGCCGGCGGCAAGCAGATCGTCCCGCGTCAGTTTGTACCAGCCGTCTCGTGCAACCGGAATTTTGAAATATGTCCGACCCGTTTCAAACCAATCACGCGTTGGGTCAGGATCGGTTGCCGGTCGCTGCTGGTCACGAATCCCGCGACGCCACTGCTTTGCTTGCTCGTAATTCCACACCAGCGACCTGTAAGTATCTTCAAAGAGAGGATCTCCGGTCCGTGAAGGGATGGTTGAGACTGTTGCACGTGGGTCCGTGAAACGAATCCGGAGTGTTGCCCGAACGATCCGGCGGAGCGATGCAGTTGCTGGATTGTATTGATATGGGCGAACTCTCACAACGGCGAGATGTTGTTCGCGCAGCGTAAAGGGCTTATCAACTGTAACGAGAACCTGGGGGCTGAATGCATTCCGTGAGTTAAGAAAGGCATCGCTTCTAAACACTTCAATGGCGTCATTGTCTTCCGTAAACTCGTAGGAAGGATGCGGCGCCATCCGATGGTTGTCCTCCACCACGAACTCCGGGTCACTCACCTCAGCCGTGAGATGAGCACCGAACGGGATACCGAGGACAATCGCGTCAACGGGCAAGGAAGGCGCGCCGGTAGAATCATTCTCTTCCTGTGTGGCGCCCGGCGCGAGAAAGCGGAAGTACGTCTGCCCGTCTATCTCGACCGTCGTGAGCGGACGAGCTTGGGGGACATATCGAATGTCCCATCCCTGCTCATTTACGGCGATGAGGGAAAACGCGGAAGTGCTTTTCGCCTGCTCCACCGCCAACACAGACATAACAGCGGCAGCATGGATCGCCAGGAACCACACGGCTGCGAGGCGTACGAGATTCACTTTTCCCTTTTTTTTATTTGTTCCAGAAGAACATGCACCATGAAGGATGGATTGCCGATCAAGTAGCGTTTCCACAGGCGCCCCGGCTCCTGAAAGAAACGATACAACCACTCCATCCCATGATCAGCCATCCATCGGGGCGCAAGCCCCTTCCTTCCCGCCGTGTAATCAATCATCGAACCGGCGGGAAGGATGACGCTTGCATTCAAACGATGAAGATGCTCTTCAATCCAGAACTCCTGCATCGGCATCCCGAAGCCGACCACGAGGATATCGGGCTGCGCTCGGTTGATCTGTTCAACAACGGCATCGCTTTCCTTCCCGTGCTTGGCAAAATAGCCATGATGAAACCCGACGATGCGCAAGCGCGGGAAACGTTCCCGAACTCTTTCCACGGCCTCGCGGACGTACTGCTCAGTGGCACCGAGGAAGTAGAACGAAAAATCCCGCTTCTCGCAAAACTCACACAACTCCCAGATCCAGTACGTCAGCACCACGCGCGGTGGAAGATGATAGCCGAGAATTCTTCCTCCCAAACGGACGCCCTCGCCGTCGCAGTAAACGATGTGCGCGCTGTTGAGAAAGTGTTTGAAGCGCTCACTCTTCCGTGCAATGTTGATGGCATTGATATTGACGTACGCGTAGACATCTCGTGCGCGCCGCGCAATGCTCTCGGCAATCGCCTCGTGCAGGCCGTGTGTGTCAATGACATCCACCTTGACGCCGAGGATATCCGCTTTAGGCATTCGCGACCGCTTCGACGACGGGCTGAACAGAAAGCTGAGCGACAACACTCCTCACCACATCTTCCGTCGGGATCAACGTCATGCACGATTGCCCGGGCCGCACGCATACACACTGGTCACACGGCGAGCACTCGACGCGCTGATAGTGAAACTCCCCCTGCACGCTGCGCGGCGCGGTCAGTTCCGGCGGCGCGGGACCAAACAAGCCGATGACCCGCGTGCCAAGTCCGGCTGCAAGATGCAACGGCCCCGAATCATTCCCCACCACCAGTGCAGCTTCTTTGAGCATAACCGCCGTCATCAGCAGATCGGCTGATGCAAACACACGCACGGCCGCGTGATCGTTGAAGCGATGAGCAACGGGAACAAGCTGCGACGCTTCACTCTTCTCACATAAAAACACAATAGCATAACCCGGCAATCTCGTGAGAATGCTCTCCGCCAGCGCCAAGAATCTCTCGAGCGGCCACGAGCGGAATTCCCATCCCGAGAACGGATGCAAGACCACAAACGGCCTGCGCGGCAGCGTGCCATCCCTCGTCATGACTTCGCGCGCTTGCCTGCAAGCACCTGCGTCAACATCAATCGTGCGCGGCACGTCATGAGCTTCAATGCCCAGCGCCCTGCACACTTTCAGCGAGCGCTCTTCGATGTTTTCACGTCCGTACGATTCATGGCCGGGCAGCTCGCAGCCCACCGCTTCAATCGGCGTGGATGCAAGGTAAGGGGTGAGAGAATCAACGTAGGTGAGATAGCCCACTTTGCGCTCTGCGCCACTGGCCAGGGTTACGGCCGCGTTGCGCTTCGGGGGGCTCATGCTGAGCGCCAAACTTGCATTGAGCTTCCGCGCGAAGGATACGGCCCGAATGAACCCTCGAACAGTTTCCGGCCTCTCGACGCCATACACGGTGCAGGGCAGATCGAGAGCATGCAAAAACGACGCATACTGCTGGTCAACAAGCAGAGTGATGGCGGCATCGGGAAAGCGCAGCGCAAGAAGGCGGATGGAAGGAAGCATCGTAAGAACGTCCCCCAGCCGGGTAAGCTCCACCACCAACACCGAGTTGACTGCCGACAAATCCCGATTGTTGCGGAAGCGTCCCCTGAACCTCAGAAGAGCTATGAACAAGCGTAGGAACACAGCGAGATTGACCCTGTAGTTGCAAAAAAGCTACGGAATTGCAAGTCCAGATTCAATGAATTGCAGCCGAACGAGAGGTGCTCAGCCGCGCAAGGTCTATAAAGAGGCTGTGCATCTGTTGAGCTACACGGGTCACTTCATATTTCTCCCTTACTCTTCGCAGACCTCGTTCCCGCAGCTCGTCTCTCAGGCGTTCGTCCTGAGCAAGACGTTCAAGTCCCAACCGCAGTCCTTCCACACTCTCCTCCTTGAACACAAGCCCAGCATCCCCGATTACATCGGGGATTTCGCCGGACGTAGAGCCGATGACCGGAACGCCGCACGCCATTGCCTCGATAAGGATACGCCCGAATTGCTCGCGCCAATGTCTCATAGACCGCGAGGGCAAGACTACTCCATCAAACGCGCTGAGTATTGTGGGGAGTTCCTCGGACGACACCGGAGGCTTGAATGCCACCCGAGAGCCGAGGCGGCTTGCGAGTTGCTTCAGACTCTCGGACATCGGTCCATCCCCCACGATTGTTGCACGATACGACGGCGGCAATCCGGCGAGAGCGTGCAATAGCAAGTCGACCCCCTTACCCTTTGTAAGTCTACCGACGTAGCCAATAACGAAGCACTGATCCTGACGGTTACGTGCCCTCGGGTAAAACACCTGCGTATCCACAGACGGTGGGATGACGGATGTCGCGTGGTAACCATGACGTGAGAAGAGATGCTGGGCGCTGCGGTTAAACACAATGCCGTGAGAAGCACGCCGCAGAACGTAGCGTTCGATTGCCCGATGGAGGAAGCTACACTTGTAGGGATACCCTACCTGCATGTGGTCAATGTTCCGCCATGAGGAGAACACCAGTGTGATGTTGCGTGATGCACAGAGCTTCGCCGCCTGAAACGTTTGGAAGTTCTCAGGCTCCGCATTGATGTAGAAGACGTCCGGTTGGAATTGCTTCAAATGATCGGAGAGCCGCCGATAGATCAGACGATGCGTCCTCGTGGGAAAGAGGACGTCGCATGCAAACAAGTCGTAAGGAAGCTGCTGTTCGGGCGGAGAAAAACTCAGAAAGCGGAAATTGTTGAACCATCGAAACGGGACAACAAGCCGCAACTCAATGCCCCCACGTTCCACCATTTTCGCATACAACACCCGATGGGCCGCATCGAGGGCGTTATGATCAACGACGAGAAGTTTCATGAGCGAAGTGCGTCATAGATGGCAAGGATTCTCTTCGCTGCGGATTCCGGTGTGAATTGTCGGACGGCCTGCAGACCACGGTGACGCAACTCCACGCGGCGAACTTCGTTCGTGATGAGGGCTGCCATTGCCTCGGCAAGGTCTTCTACGCTTGTTGGATTCGTAAGCACGGCCACGCCGTCGGCAAGCTCGCGCATCGCAGAGTTCATCGAGGTGACGACCGGAACACCGCACGCCATCGCCTCGAGGACCGGAAAGCCATAGCCTTCGTACAGCGAAGGGTACACGAAACAGAGCGCCTGACGGTAGAGTGAAGCAAGCTCTGTGTCGGTAACGTATGCAAGATATTTTATTCTGGATTGGAGAGGAGACGATTTCATTGTCTCGAATATCTCCTTCTCCTTCCAACCCCTCTTCCCTACAAGAACAAGCTCAACATCACAGTGTGACTCATCGCGCGTCCGTCCAAAAGCCCGGATCAATGTAGGAATATTCTTTCTCGGTTCTAGAGTCCCCACAAAGAGCAGGTACGGTTTTGTTAGGCAGAACTTCGTTCTCACCTCCTCATCAACGTTAGGGTTCTTCTCCGGGACAAACATTTCCCCCACCGGGGGCTGTACGACGTGGATTCTCTTCTCTTCAATGTCGAAAAGTTCGATGAGGTCGAATTGTGTCTGGTACGATGGGACGATGATCGCAGTGGCGGAACGAACCGAACGCTGCACGTGACAATCCCACTTTGGTACACGTGGCTCGAAGAGTTCGGGAAACTTCTTGTATGCGAGATCGTGAACAGTGCATATCGTTCTCGCCCTCGTGCGCGGAAGGAACGGATCCGTGCTGTGAACGAGATCCACCTTCCCGATGAACGTCTCGATTGCGGGAAAGCGAAGCCGATTCCAATACCAGCGCTTGATCGCGCCGGGAATGCGTGCTACCGAGAACGTTACCTGGGGCTTTGCAAGAGCGAACAAGGACTCACGATCAATGCCGAACGACCATCCGTGCAGGATGTATTCGTTCTTCTCGTCAACGTGCAGCAATGCCTTGACCAATTGGAGCGCGTGCCGGCCAATGCCCGCACGGTTTCTCTGAATATAGCTTACATCAAACAAGACACGCATTACTTGTGAGGCTCTTTCATGGTGGTTCGTTTTTCCAGGATCACCCAGTCTCTCCCTTCAAAGGATCGCCAGTCTGCATGCGGCAACAACCGTGTCAACACAACGTCTTTCCCGACAACAACGACCACATCGTCCGCTACGGAAGAAGCAGTCACGACCTGTTTGGCGTACTCCTCTTTGCTGCGCTGGACGTTGACGAATGGTGTCCGGCTCCTCACTTCCTTGAGCAGTGCAGAGCCAAAAATCCCTGCCGAGCCACCGTCTTCGTTGAGCGCTGCATAGTACACGCCGCCGAACAACGGGTCGATCGACGCGGCAGCGACATCCCACAGCTTGCGCGGTGGCGGATAGTCCAGCCGAATCGAACTGAAGCTTTTTCCACGAAGGTCGACGTGGGCAACAATGTCCCGATAAAGCTCTCGCATCTGTTCATCAACTCTTTTGAAATGAACAGCATTGTAGAACATCACACAAACGGCAGCTACGAGGAAGACAACCGTCCACCGCTGAGATACCTGAGCGCGAGAAAAGAGGAGCACAACAAACAGAAAGGCAGGAAGTCCGAATCGAACGCCCGGCTCGTACACGCCGAAAAAGACTTTGGGCATGGCCAACATCGCGAGCGCCGAAATGCAGGCCACGGGGATAAACCGGCGGTCGATCCCGGTTTGGCGTGATTCCACAACAAGCCGCCAAAGAAATGCTGCCAGCACGATCAGCCACGTAAGATTCAATGCTGTTAGCGGTAATGTGTTGGGGATCGCGTAACTCTTGACAAACACGAATATCGGCTTGAGCACGTTTTGCGCCAGCCCCCACAGAGACCACTCACCTATCCGCTCTCCCGGCAGGGAAACAGTGAACCCGTACCAGATAAGGCAAACCAACGACGGGAGCAACGCCAGAAGAAACATACGGAGATGTTTTTGTGATTCCTCCCGGTGAAGCATTGCTCCGGCGAGTGCGAGGATCAGCAGAACACAAGCCAGCAGGTGAGCGAAATACGTGAGAAGAACAACCACGCTGAGTGCAACGAATCGACGCGTCGACATCCGATCCAGGCGCGGCACGAAGTAGCCAAGAGCGAAGAGCATGACAATGACGCCGACGAGAAATGCATTTCCACCAAAGACATACATGTTGAACGTAAACGGGAACCCAACGTATGCTGCAGGGTTTGCGGTGCTGAGCGATCCTTTTCCCACACAATACCATACCGCCCAGGGAAACGCCACCACGCAAAAGGAGAGCAACAGCTTGCCACACACCTCAAGCGGAAACATGAAACTCAA
>CAZIKE010000115.1:0-11079 GCA_964539775.1 uncultured Chitinophagales bacterium | reverse complement strand
GTCTCCTACTTCAGAAATTGAGTGTACTTGATGACGACGCGCGGCCGTTTTGCGGGATCGGCGGCGCGACTACCGTAGAACACAAACAGATCGAGCGTGTTGATCTCGTTGGCAAGCGCCTGGCGAAGCAACAGCCCGTGGTTTGCGCCGTTCACCCACAGTTGCACCTGGCGCCGGACGTCGAACGCAAACGTGGTGGGAGAGCTTCCCTTGAGTGCGCCGCTCGAGAACGGGGATTCGAAGACAACAGAGTCGCTGCGAGTGATTGCATGAACAACCGGCGTGGGATCGGGCGAGAAGCCGAACACTTTGCTCAGAGCGCCATCGCGCTCGAGCTGGAGTTCCGCCGAGTTGATGATCGCTCCACGAGGAAGTCTTGAGACGTCGAACTTGAGCACGCTGCGATAGACGATGCCTGCCTGCGTGTAGATCCGTTCGCTGTCGATGGGGAACGGGTCGGCGTTGGCAACGTAGGCATCTGCACCGGCCGGACTTTGAAACACCGTTGTGTCACGGAAACGTCCCGTGCGGTTGGCGTCGGTGGCAATGACTTCGAGCTTCGGCCAGAAATGCGATGAATCATAATCGAATGCAGAGAATCCTCTGATGATGGTGGAGGTCGGCGTTGGCACGAGCAGCACACCGTATGATGTTTGACCGGACCTGTACCATTCCCGTACCATGACCGTGTCGAGTTCGATGGAGACGACCTGGGTATCGGCGGTGCCGGTGCTCGAATAGCTGCCGCGCACCACTCCTGTTTCATAGAAGCCCGCTTCATTCGCTTTCGGCCAAGTGAGAGAACGTTGGTTCCACTCGCTGAGAATCTTGTGGACGGTGATACCGAATGCTCCCGATGCATCCCCCTGTCGCGAAATGAATCGCAGTGTGAGCTTTGCTGAAAGGACGCTAATGGTATCACGTGCAGGAGGGTAGAACCGCACGGCAGCGAGTGCGGTATAGTTGCCGTTCTTTCCAACAAGGTTGCGCTGCGTGGGTGCAAACAGCAAGCTATCCGGCGGAATGCGCAGGAGAAACACCGAGTCGGAGACCGCAACAAGCGTTGTATCGCGAATAATCACGTCATTGCGTTGGAGACCCGATCCGGGCGTGAGCGGGTTGGTGATCGACTCGCTGCATCCTGCTGCCGTCAAAGCAATGAGGAGCGTCTTCACAACTCCCTTCAGCCACAGAGTCTTCTCATTCCTCATGATTCGTTCGTTCTCCTTCGTACATGGTCAAGAATGAAATCCACCGCCTCCACCACCGTGGGTGCAACACATGCGACCGGGATACGCTGCTCGGTGCATGTTTGCAAGCTCAACTTGCCGTAGCCGGTTTGGACGAGGATCGTTGTTGCGCCGACAGCGTTCCCCGCTTGCATATCCACGATGCTATCACCCACAACGAAGCAATGATGCAGATCGAGCTGGAACTCTTTCGCCCCCTGCACCAGCATGCCGGGCTTTGGCTTGCGGCATTCGCAATCGATGTTGTATGGCGCGATGCCTTCGGTTGGATGGTGTGGACAGTACAAAATGCGGTCGAAGATCGCGCCGCCCGCCCGGAATTCCTCTTCCAGGCGCGCGTGAATCACGGCAAGATCATCTTCCGTGAGAAATCCTCGCGCAACACCGGATTGATTGGAGATGACGCACGTGATGAAGCCATGCTTGTTCAGCCGTGCCACCGCCGCCGGCGCGCCGTCTATGACCTTAAGCTGGTCGGGCGAGCGGACGAAATCCACTTCAACATTCAGCGTTCCATCCCTATCGAGAAACACGCCCACCCGGTCAAGCATGGAGCAGCTTCTGGTAGAGTTTGATGTACTTCTTTGCCGAGGCTTCCCAGGAGTAATCCTTCGTCATTGCGTTGCGCTGGATCTTCCGCCACGTCTCCTGGTCGGCGAACACCTTCACGGCGCTCCGGATGGCTTCGAGCATGGCCGAACTCGAATACTCCACAAACTTGAAGCCCGTCCCCGTTCCTTTGGCGATGTTGACGTGCTCAACCGTCTCGTCCAGCCCACCTGTTGCGCGGACAATCGGGATGGTGCCGTACTTCATGCTGTAGAGTTGATTCAATCCGCACGGCTCATAGCGTGAAGGCATAAGGAACATGTCGCTCCCCGCCTCGATCCAGTGCGCCAGCGTTTCATCGAAGCGAAGGGCGACCGCCATTTTCGTCGGGCATTTTTTTGCTGCCCTCTCAAGAAGATCGTGGTACTTTTTCTCACCCACCCCCAAGACGATCAGTTGCAGGTCCATCTTCATCAGGGCGTCCAGCGCTTCTCCGATGAGGTCGAAGCCCTTCTGATCTGCCAGGCGCGAGACAATGCCGATGAGCGGCGTCTTCTCCTTGAACGGGAGTTTCATCTTTTGCAGCAGGGCTTTCTTGTTCTCCGTCTTGGCCTCCAGCGACTTGATGTCGTACTTTTGCGGGATAAGCTCGTCGGTTGCCGGATTCCATTTCTCCGCGTCGATGCCGTTGACGATGCCGTGGAGATGTCGCTTGCGCTTGGCCACCACGTGCTGGAGGCCGTACCCGTATTCCTCAGATGTTTGAATCTCCTCTGCATACTTGCCGCTGACGGCCGTCAGTACATCGGCATACATCAGTCCCGCCTTCAAGAAATTCACCTTGTCGTTGTGCAAGACCATGGGTTCCGATTCCGGAGGGAGGAGTGTCTTGGCAAACGTTGATTTCGGAAACTCTCCCTGGTACGCCATGTTATGGATCGTGAAAACAGATTTGGTTTTCTTGTAAAACTTGTCGTGTTTGTACAGCGTCTTCAGATACGCGGGCAGCAACCCCGTGTGCCAATCGTTGCAATGAATAATGTCCGGTTGCCATCCCATCTTCTTCAACATTTCGAGGATACCTCTGCAGAAGAAGATGAAGCGTACATCGTTATCGGGATACGGCGCTTTTGTTTCAGGGTTGACATAAAGTCCGGGTCGCCCGAAAAGCTCGGCATTGTCCAACAAATAGACCTGCACTTTGGTGAACGTCCCGAACATGAACGAAGACTTCACATTGGCGCGGAACACCATGTCGTTCACGGGAACTTCCAAGCCCTGCAAACGGATCATGTCATGCAGCTTCGACGGGGTGTGCTTGATCGAACCGTATCGGGGAAGCATGATGCGGACTTCAAGCCCGAGGTTGTAGATGGTGAGCGGTAACGCTGCTGAGACGTCTGCAAGACCTCCGGTTTTGGCAAATGGCTCCACTTCGCTGGAAACGAACAGCACCTGAATTGGTTTGGCCATGCCTGCCCGGACTGTGAGCTGCGAGAATAATCGGAAACAATAATGAAACTGCATTGAAGTTAACCAAAGATGGAGTGAGAATCAACGAACCGGGGCGGTTCTCAGTTGCGTTCGCGCGACAAGAAAGTTCTTGACATTCACTTCCACACTCTCTATATTTTTCGCAGATCATTTCCCCTGATTTGACTGGAGTACAGCCTATAGATTTTGTTCGGTAAAGGTTTTTGCAAGAGAGACGTTGCTCGAGTTCCCTCTTGCGCCTGTGTGGGTGATGGATTGGAAGAGACCTTTAGCGAACACGAAGACGGCGGTGGCTCCAATTTTTGTTTTGCCGCCGGGTGTTACGAGAGTCGTGACGTTCGGTTTTTTGTTTCTACCCCCGTGATCACGTTCTGATGAGGCAAGTCGTGAAAACGCAATTCGGGATGTTGGCGATAGCCCTGCTCTGGCAGGGTGCGTTCGCCGGCGTGCAACGCGACGTTACCGTCATGCGCTCCGACGAGCGCTCGATCGTCCTTGAGTACAAACCGCGAGGCGTTGTTGCCCGGTCGATCTCTCACAAGGGGAGGCAGTTTGTCAACTATGACTTCGATGGCGCATCCCCCCTTGCCGATATCCGCCAGCCGGGTGTGCCCGATGTGAAGTATCGGCTGTTGCCCCTCGCGTTCCAGTCTCGTGAAGGGAATGCCGTGCAGGTACTCGCTGCCGACTACGAAGAGATACCCGATGTGATGCTGGCGCCCGTTCCCACAGTGGTTGTGCAGGATGAGATGCTCGATGTCAAGAGTTACGATATCGACCCAGCGGTGTACGGGCAAAATGTATTTCTTCCCGGTCCGGTTGCCGAGCTTTCCACCATCAACCAGAGTCGCAGTATGATCATCGGGGGCGTTCGTGTGTACCCGATTCAATACAATCCCGCGACACGCACGCTCCGCAGGTACAGCCGGATCGTGGTGGAAGTCGTGTACGCTTCTTCCTCCGCTCCCCGCATTCAGAACAGCGACGACGAGCTGTTCGCAGACTTCCTGCTGAACTACGATGCGGCCAAAGCCTGGAAGTTCGTCGATGCGCGGCAAGCGCAACGACCCACGAGTGTGCCCAGCGTTCTTGCCCAAGGAACATGGTATCGCCTGACCGTAGCGGAAGAGGGGATGTACATCCTGAACCAGCAGTTCTTCTCGGCCAACGGCATCAATCTCTCCGGTGTGGATCCCCGCACGATCAAGATCTACGGCGGCGATGGGCGTGAACTGCCGGAAGCGGTCACCGCGTCGCGGCCCACCGACCTCGTCGAAAACGCCATCTATGTCGAGGGTGAGAGTGATGGCCAGTTCAACGCGGGCGATTATGTGTTGTTCTATGGGAAGGGCGTACAAGGGATCGCCTACGATCCGGTTGGTCGCACGCTTCGTCACTACATTCATCATTACAGTAGAGTGAACTACTACTGGCTCACCTTTGGGGGCGCACCCGGCCGGCGAATGGCCCAGCAACCAACGCCTGCAGGCCCGGCGACCGTCATCCCCACCCGGTTCGTCGATGCAACCTTCATCGAGCCTGACACGATCAACATTGTGCGGTCGGGGAAGGACTGGGTCGGTCCGCAGATCGACCCCAACGGTGCGTACGTCCGCACGCTCTCGCTTCCCGGCGTGCTGGCTGGCGAGCCACGAATGTACCGCTATGCGCTTGTCGCAAGCTCCCAGGCAAGCTCCACGTTCACCGTACGCGAGGGAGGCACGATCATTGGCGAGCATGCCATTCCGCCCATCGCCGGATGGGACCTTGCCACGCGAGCGACGTTTGAAGTAACCGGAACCTATCCCATTTCCAACAACGCGAGTCAACTGCGCTTTGAGTACAGATCGACGGCAGCAGGTGCGAGCGGCTATCTTGATTGGGTGGAGATTCTTTACCCCCGATCGTTCGATCCCGTGAACAACGCGCTGCGCTTCCGCTCGCCCGACACCACGGCAGTGGTGGAGTACCGGCTCGGAGCATTCTCAGGCGCGGCATTCGTGTTCAATGTTACCGATCCGGCAAATGTCATGCGCGTCGCTGCATCCGGAGGTGTGTTTAGAGCGGATGAAATTGCCGGCCGTGTGTCGGAGTACTTTGCACTTACTTCTGCCGCCTATAAACAGCCCGCCGCTGTGCTCAACATTGCCAACCAAAACCTCCACGGCGTTGCCGAGCAATACGACTTCATTATCATCACGTCGGACGAGTACAGGAGCGCAGCGAACAGGCTGAAGGATTTCCGGGCACAACCGGCGCGCGGCGGCTTGCGCACGTTTGTCGTTACCGTCAATCAGATTTATAACGAGTTCAGCCACGGTGTGCCTGATGTATCGGCGATCCGTGACTTTCTGAGATACGCCTACTACAACTGGACACCGCAGACACCTCCGCGGTACGTCCTGTTCTTCGGCGCGGCTTCGTACGACTATAAGGATATTCTGGGGACGCGAAGCAGCTTCGTCCCCACGTGGCAAACGACCGACTATCCGTTCAACGATGTGTACAGTTCGTGCACGGACGATTTCTTCACGCGCATCACGACCTCGCGTGCGCCGTTCTTTGTTTCGGGCCGGCTGAATGCCCGCACGGTGAGCGAAGCGAACTTCATGGTTGACAAGATCATCCGCTATGAAGAACAGTCTGCTCGCGGGCAATGGCGAACCAGACTTCTCGTTATTGCTGACGACGGGTGGACGCCCGAGAACCCGCGCGGTGAAGAAGGATCGCTTCATACGGCACAGGCAGAATCCTTGGCTGAGCAATTCACGCCCGACATCATCGAAAAGAGGAAAATCTACCTTGAGGACTATCCAGCCGTGCAGACCTCCCAGGGAAGAAGGAAGCCCGGCGCGTATCAGGATATCATCGACGAGATCAATCGCGGTGCCTTGATCGTGAACTTCACAGGTCACGGCAACCCAACGGTATGGACGCACGAAAATGTGTTCCATGTGAACACGTCGATCCCGCTGCTGACGAATGGCGATAAGCTCAGCGTGTTTTTTGCTGCGACGTGCAACTTCTCGCAGTACGACGACCCCAAGCGCTACACGGGGGCAGAGCTGTTGATCAACAAAGAGAACGCTGGTGCCATCGGCGTTGTTTCTGCTTCGCGGAAGGTCTTTGCGGATCAGAATTATTACCTCAATCGCGGTATCTACGCGAACATGTTCTCTCTCGATCAGTTTGGTAGGGTGAGAATGGAACGGGTCGCGACCGCCATGTATCTCTTCAAGCAAATCAACAACAACGATAACGACGAGAAGTATCTGTTGCTGGGCGATCCGACGATGCATTTGCAATACCCGCGCGGATTCGTGTCCATCGATACGATCAACGCTCAACCGGTGGATTCCGTCGGCGGGCAGCCGAGGGTCAGTCCCATCCAGCTTCGCTCGCTGGCGCGGATCACCGTCAAGGGCACGGTGAGGAGCCAAGCCAACACCATCGAGGCGAATGCCGGGGGTCGGCTCACCCTCAGCGTGAATGATGCGACGCGGTCCATAACGATCCCGACATTCTATAACGGTCCCTTCACCTACCGTGCACCCGGCGGCCTGCTCTTCCGCGGACTCAGCTCCGTCTCCAACGGTCGCTTCACGGCAACGTTTGTTGTTCCAAAGGACATTGCCTATGCGGATTCATCCACGCGCGGTAGGCTCGTGGCACACTACGCCGACGACAACAACAACGACGGCGTCGGGTACACGAACAAAATCTGGGTGGGCGGAAGCGATCCGTATGCGCCGGTCGATAGTACCGGACCGGCAATCAGAATCTCTCTCGGTACCTCATACGAAAACAGTCTCTCATTCCGCCCTGGCGATGTGGTGAACGAGAAGCCGACACTGTTTGTCGATCTTGCAGATTCGAGCGGCATCAACACATCGACCGCAAGCCTCGGACACAGAATCGAAGCTTGGATTAACAACAGTCCCGAAAGCAAAGACCTGACGGAGTTCTACACGAGCAAGATCGACAATTTTCAGAGCGGGACGGTAACGTATCCGCTGCGCAATCTGCTGCAAGGAACGAATACCATCAGAGTGCGTGCGTGGGATACATACAACAATGCCAACACCGCGGAGACGTATTTTGAAGTTCGCTCCAGCGACCAGCTGGCCGTCGTGAACGTGATGAACTATCCCAACCCGTTCACGCGCTCCACTGTCTTCACCTTCCAGCACAACCAGGCAGTTCCGGTAAATGCAACGGTGAAAGTCTATACGGTTGCCGGACGCCTAATCCAGACCCTGGAGATCTTCGGCGCCGCCGAGCCTTTTGTGAAAATTCCGTGGGATGGCCGTGACAGGGATGGTGATGAATTGGCAAATGGCGTATATTTGTACAAGCTGATCGTGCGGACCGTGGATGGCCGCTTCACCAGTGAAGTGCTGGGCAAGCTGGCGATTGCGCGATGAGCAGAAGAGATCTGAAACAGTAATCGAAGAATCATTCCAGGAGGAGGATATGAAATCAAAGGCAAACCTTTCGGCGCTTGTGGGTGTTGCGCTGCTGATCGGTTTATTCGCGCCCTCGGTCGCCGAAGCGCAGGGGGAATCGGCTGTGCCGTTTCTGCTGATTGCGCCGAACTCGCGCGCTGCCGGCATCGGCGAAACAGGCACCGGCTCCGTGGACGACGCGTCGGCGGTGTTCTGGAATCCGGGGGCGCTCGCGTTCCTGACCGGACAAGAGATCACACTCACGCACGCCAACTGGCTCCCACAGTTCGGATTGTCCGATCTCTTCTATGATTATCTGAACTACCGCAACGATATCCCGGACATCGGAGGAACCATCGGGGCAAGCATCACCTATCTGAACCTCGGAGAGTTTATCCGCACCAATTCCTCAGGTGTTGAAGAGGGAAGATTCAAGGCGTACGAGTTTGCCGTGACGGTCGGCTATGCCACGAAAGTGTTCGATGACCTCGGCCTCGGCATCAATGGCCGCTTCATTCGAAGCTCACTCTCGCCGCTGGGCGTCGGGCAGGAACAGGGCGCGGGGGTCGCCAATACGGTGAGTTTCGACATTGCAATGATGTGGCGTCCGTTCAATCTCGACCTGGACTGGCTGGACAAAAAGTTTAGCATGGGTTTCAATCTCTCGAACCTCGGCCCGAGAGTAACCTACATTGATGCCGCCCAGGCCGATCCGCTCCCGACTCAACTACGTGTGGGCTTCGGCTACAAGCTGTTCGAAGACGAGTATAACAGTCTTCAATACTCGATTGACTTTAGCCGCCTTCTTGTACGGCGCTACCCCGAGATTGTCGATACGACAGGCGGTCAGAGGCGCGTCATTCAGCAGGCAAAGGTTGATCCTTTGCCCAAGTCTCTGTTTACCGCCTGGGGCGACGGCAGCGGTCTACGGAAGATCAATGTGAGTATGGGTGCCGAGTACTGGTACGGCTCGCCGCGCCTGATTGCGCTTCGCGTGGGGCACTTCTTTGAAGACCCGAGCTTCGGCAACAGAAATTTCTGGACGTTCGGGGCGGGATTGCGGTATGATATTTTTGGATTTGATTTCAGCTACATCTCTGCCGCCGAAGGACATCCGCTTTCCGACACTATCCGCTTCTCGCTGCTGATCGGCTGGGGCGGCGCAACGCCCGGCTGATTGTGACTTGTTCGGGACTGTGGGCACCCCTGCAGTCCCGCAACAAGAACCTCCTCCATTTGCTGACACCAAGGTGCGATGACTCTAGCGAAATATCTTCTTGCCGTTGTTCTCTTCACTACTTCCGTTGTTGCCCAGCATTGGAGTCGTCCCGTGACCCCGATCCCGAGACTCTTGGGTTCGGCACGCGGTGATGCCTCTTTGACTCCCCGCCTCCGCACGGCTGATGTTGATACCGTCAATATTCTTGCCGTGATGGTACAGTTTCAAATTGATAACGATGTCGGAACAAACGGCAACGGGCAGTTCAATCTTTCAGCGCCCGCCAATCCGGGACTTGACGCACCGCCCCACAATCGTCAATACTTCGTTGACCATCTGACCTTCCTCAGAAACTACATTGCCAAAGTGTCGAAGGGAAAGATGCTTGTTCGCTCGACGGTGGTGGATTCCATCTTCACCCTTTCCCATCAAATGGCGCGCTACAGCCCGCCGAAAAACGGACCCAATACCGCCGTGGGCGATCTCGCTCGCGATACATGGCAGCTTGTCGACTCCTCGGGGCTGGTGCAGGACTTTTCACAATACAACTGCTTTGTTGTGTTTCATGCCGGGGTTGGCCGGGACATTGATTTGGTGAGTGTTCTGGGCTACGACCCGACACCGCGCGATATTCCATCGCTGTATCTCGGCCCCAATGCGTTCAAAGAGTTTTACGGTCCAGCATACGAAGGCATCCCCGTACGCAACGGCTTTAAGATCACCAACACGATTATCCTGCCGGAAACCGAGGAGCGTGAACTTCCTGCAACGCCCCAAAACCTCATCCTGCGCTTGGGCATCAACGGACTTCTGTGCGCCTCGTTCGGCAACTTTCTTGGTCTCCCCGATCTCTTCGATACCAACACGGGTCGGTCGGGTATCGGCAGATTTGGTTTGATGGACGGCCAGGCAGTCTTCAGCTTTGCAGGCGCCTTTCCTCCCGAACCATCAGCGTGGGAAAAATACTGGCTTGGCTGGATCGATCCGATTGTGCTCAGCGCCGGCGACCACACCGTGCAGCTTCCGGCCGTTGCGCTTGCCGACACGGTGTACCGAATCCCGATCAGCGGCTCGGAGTATTATCTGATGGAGAATCGTAACCGCGATGCCCGTCGCAACGGTGCACGCATTACAACGCGCTATGGCGGCATCCTGCGCGAACAGGTCTTCGTTCGCGACACAACGGGCTTCAATGCGTTCGATCTTTCAGCCATTCGAGGCAATGTGATTGATGTTGATGAGTTCGATTTCAGTTTGCCGGGCGGCGTCAGCTCCCGTGGCGAGTTCTTCGACGGCGGCGTCCTCATCTGGCACATTGATGAGAGCGTGATAGCTCAGGGATTGCGTACCAACGGCGTGAACGCCAATCCCAATCGACGCGGCGTTGACCTCGAAGAAGCCGATGGCTCGCAGGATATCGGTCAGCGCTACGGTCAGTTCGATCCGGGCAGCGGCAGCGAAGAGGGGACGGCTCTCGATTTCTGGTATCTGGGCAACGCGTCGCCCGTGAATCGGAACGAGTTTTCTGCAACGACAAATCCCAACACGATGAGTAATTCCGGAGCCAACAGTCATGTCAGCGTCGGCGAGTTCAGCCAGCGCGCGCCAAGGATGTCGGCACGTGTACGCGTGGGTGATGCGATAAGCTTGCTGTCGAGCTTTCCGAAGCACACACGCGTGCAGCCGTCATTTCCCTCGATAACAGTCGCACCAGTCGCACCGCAGGATTCGCTGGCAATGTTTGTTGCGACGACGCGAGCAGCACCCGTGCGTCCCTCACGGGATACGGTGCAGACGATCGGCCTGAGCGGCGAGTTGTACGCGTGGAAACTCGACGGGAAGCCTCTGTTTGGCAGCGGTCTTTTTGCGCGCACAGGTGGTCCTTTCCCACTACCCGGTGGTTCGTTCGTTGGTGCACCGGCCATTGCCGACATCAATGCAGATGGGCGCAAAGAGGTTGTCGTCGCGGAAGACAACCCCAACGGCGGCGTTCTGCACATCTATCAGCCCGTGCCGCGAGCGACCGACAGTCTTGCTCAAGAACTTCTCGCTCGCAGCGTAGGGAAGCGACCGACAACCTCACCTCTCATCACTGATTCCATCATCGCCTTCGGCGCTGCGC
>CAZIKE010000114.1:0-11258 GCA_964539775.1 uncultured Chitinophagales bacterium | reverse complement strand
ACGCTTCCCGACAAGATGAGTATGGAGAAGATACGCCTTCTGCGCGCATTCGGTGCAGAGGTGATCGTCACGCCGACAGCGGTGCCGCACGAATCGCCCGAGAGCTATACGGAAGTCGCCAAACGCGTCGTGCGCGAGACACCGAACGCCATTCTCGCAAACCAGTATTACAACCCCCGAAACCCCGAGGCGCACTACCTCACCACCGGACCGGAAATCTGGGAACAAACCGGCGGACAGATCGACTACTTCGTTTGCGGCATCGGCACCGGAGGCACGATCAGCGGAACGGGAAAATTTTTAAAAGAACAGAATCCGAACATCAAGGTCATCGGCGTTGACCCCAAAGGCAGCGTGCTGCGCGAGTACTTCTACACAAAGAAAATCACGCCCGTTCTAAAGACATATAAAGTGGAGGGCATCGGGCAGGATTACGTGCCCGGGACGCTCCACTTCGAATACATCGACGAGGTGGTTGAGGCGGATGATCGTGAGTCGTTCCTCATGGCGCGCAGACTGACACGCGAAGAAGGCCTCATGGTGGGGGGCTCGGCAGGCACCGCCGTGGCCGGCATGATGAAGATTGCCAACCGCTTCAAAGAGAACGACATTGTCGTCGTCCTTCTGCCCGACTCGGGCGAGCGCTATCTCAGCAAGATTTACAACGACGATTGGATGCAGGAGCACGGCTTCCTCGTCCCGGAGAAGATTACTGCACGGTACATTCTGGAATCCAAGAAGAGGCTGGGTGAGATTGTCGCGGTCGATCCCATGACCTCGGTACGCAGAACGCTCGAGCTGTTCAAGGAAAAAGACATCTCGCAGATACCCGTGCTCGACCGCGGTAAGGCGGTGGGCGCCGTGCATGACTCCGATGTGATGGCCCATGTGCTTCAGCGGCCAACGCTGATGGACTCACCCATCAGCGCGCTGATGGATGCCCCCTTCCCCATCGTGAATATCGATTCGCTGATCGATGATTTTCTGAAGATGATGACCTCCAAGAAAAATTCTGCCGTGCTGATCGAAGACCAGCAGAAGATTATCGGCATCCTTACTCGCTACGATGTAATTGAGTTTTTGGGAAAGTGATTTGCATTCCAATGAGGACACCATGAAGCAACCAGGTTTTTCCACTAAAGCCATCCACGCCGGCCAGCCTGCTGAGCCGGTAACCGGCGCAATTATGACGCCGGTCTTCCTCACATCAACGTATGTGCAGGAAGCATTGGGCAAACACAAGGGATACGAGTACTCACGCGTCTCTAACCCAACCCGGACGGCATTGGAGCAGAACATCGCAGCGCTCGAAAACGGCAAGCACGGCATGGCCTTCGGCTCGGGTACAGCGGCCGTTGACGCCATCATGCAGTTGCTGAAACCCGGCGATCACATGGTCCTCTCGTGGAACGTGTACGGCGGAACGTATCGCATTGCCAAGATGGTATGGGAGGATTTCGGGTTGCAGTTCGACTTCGTCGATACGACGAACCTTCAGAACGTGGAGCGGGTGCTTCGGCCGAACACGAAGATGCTCTTCATCGAAACTCCGACCAACCCGACGATGGAAATCACCGACCTCGCCGGGGCAGCAGCGCTTGCGAAGAGGTTCAACCTCATCTCTGTTGTCGACAATACGTTTGCCACGCCCTATCTACAACAACCCCTCAGCTATGGCTTCGACATTGTGGTCCACAGTCTGACGAAATACCTGAACGGCCACAGCGACATGTTGGGGGGCGTGGTGGTGACGAACAACGATCAGTACGCAGAGAAGTTTCGCTTTCTCCAGAAAGCCGTAGGAGGAATCCTGAGCCCCTTCGATGCGTGGCTGTGTCTGCGCGGAACCAAGACGCTTGCCGTGCGTATGCGGCAGCACTGCGAAAACGCATTGCGCGTCGCGCAATGGCTGACGCAGCAACCCCGGGTGCAGAAGGTGCATTATCCTGGATTGGAGCACCATCCACAGCACGCGCTGGCGAAGAAACAGATGCGAGGATTCGGCGGGATGATTTCGTTTGAACTGGGAAGCCTCGATGCTGCAGCGCGGTTCCTCAAACGAGTGAAACTCTGTGCTCTGGCCGAGAGTCTTGGCGGTGTGGAAACCATCATCACGCACCCGGCAACGATGACCCACGCGTCGATACCGCAGGAACAGCGCGCTCGTATCGGCATCACAGACGGCTTAGTGCGCATCTCCGTCGGGATCGAGGACGTCGAGGATATCATCGCCGACATCGATCAGGCACTCAACGGCACATGAGCACGGGCATGCTCTGCCGTTGTATTCGAGAGTCTATTTTGGTATCTTTTTTCCAACACATCAACGAACGCTGAACCTTACCTTTCATCCCGGCACAAGCGAACAATGAAAGCTGTGATCATGGCTGGCGGGTTTGGGACGCGCTTGCGCCCGCTAACGTGCAACACTCCCAAACCGATGGCCCCCGTGATGAACAAACCGATGATGCACCATATCGTCGAGCTGCTCAAGAAGCACGGTATCACCGAGATGATCGCAACGCTGTTCTACTCTCCTGAGGTAATCACCAATTATTTCGGGGACGGCTCGCGCCTGGGCGTGAATATGAGCTATGTGAAGGCGGACGCTGACTACGGCACGGCAGGCAGTGTCCGCAATGCAACGAAAGACCTGAACGAACGCCTCCTTATCATTAGCGGTGACGTGCTGACGGACTTCGACCTGACGGCTGCCATTCGCTTCCACGAAGAGAAGAAGGCCAAAGCCACCATCGTCCTCACGCACGCAAAGAACCCTCTCGCTTTCGGCGTTGTCATCACTGCCAGCGACGGCAGGATTACGCGGTTCCTCGAAAAGCCATCCTGGGGAGAAGTCTTCAGCGATACCGTCAATACCGGCATCTACATCCTCGAGCCGGAGGTTCTGGAAATCATCCCGTATCGCGAAGAGTTCGATTTCAGCAAGAACCTCTTCCCTCACTTGCTCCGCAACAATCTTGGCCTCTATGGCTATGTTGCCGACGGCTACTGGCGCGACATCGGAAACCTGAATGAGTATCAGGAAGCACATCTCGACGCCCTCAACGGCGTTGTGCACGTCAACATCGAGGGCCGACGAAGTGGAAACTTGATCTACGGCGAGGGGTGCTCGTTCCAGCAAGGGAAACTTCACCTCGAAGGCACCGTTCTGCTCGGCAAGAATGTCACCATCGGCGATGAGGTGACGCTCTCCAACACGGTCATCGGCGACAATTGCGTCATCGGGCCAGGCTCGATACTGCGGAATGTTGTGTTATGGAACGACGTCGTTATCCGTCACAGCGCCGAGCTTTCCAACGACGTCGTGTGTTCCCGCTGTTCCATCGGCGAAAAAGTGGTGATTTCGGAGAACGTCTTCATTGGCGATGGATGCTGGATCGGGCGCAACGCGCAGCTCTCCTCGAACATCAAGCTCTGGCCGGAAAAGGTTGTGGAGGAAGGGGCTATCCTGACACGCAGTCTGGTATGGGAAGACAAGTGGCTACGCGAGCTGTTTTCCGACGCGCGGGTGACGGGGCTTGCGAACATCGAGATGAACCCGGAGTTCGGGGCAAAGCTTGGTGCGGCCTACGGCGCATTCATCGGTGAAGGAAAGACGGTCGTGACCAGCCGCGACGCGGACAACGTCTCCCGCATGATGAACCGTGCGCTGATTTGCGGACTGATCTCGGCAGGCGTGAACACCTTCGACCTGCGCGCCATGTCCATTCCCCTGCTCCGCCACGAACTCAGCACCGGCAAAGAGGCGGGCGGCATCCACGTCCGACGTTCGCCTTTCGACAAGAACCTTACCGATATTATCTTCTTCGATGCCAATGGCAAGGACCTCCCTGCCAGCAAGACTAAGAATATCGAACGGTTGTTCTTTGGCGAGGACTTCCCGCGTGCACCGCGGGATAAGGTGGGCAACATCTCCTTCCCCGAACGCACGACGGAATCGTATCGGGAAAAGTTCCTCTCCTCCATCAACATCGAAGCCATCAGCAAGCGGAAATTCAACTTAGTGATCGATTACTCGAACGGCGTCGCCTCCACGATTTTTCCGCTCATTCTCGGGTCGTTCGATTGCCAGGTAATTGCCATGAATGCGCACCTCGACGCCCGGCGCCTGACGAAGGATCAGCACGAATTCGAGAACAGCCTCAAGCAGTTAGCGCACGTCGTCACCTCGTTGAAGTATGACATCGGCTGCCTGATCGATGCCGGCGGCGAAAAGCTGTTTGTGGTCGATGAGAACGGCAACAACATCTCGAGCGAACGCCTGCTGACGATTGTCACCGAGCTGTTCCTGCAAACCAACCCACAGACGACGGCCATCGCCGTGCCCATCACCTCGCCCGGCGAGATCGATCTGATCTGCGCGCCGCGCAATGTCCAAGTGATCAAGACCCGCAACAGCCACCTCGCCATGATGGAGGCGGCCACCAGCAGGCAAGTGCAGTTTGTGGGAGGAAACAAGGGAGGGTTTATCTTTACGAATTTCTTTTTCGCTACCGATGCGATGTATTCCCTGGCGAAAATTCTCGAAATGATGGCGCTCACCGGCAAACGCCTCGGCGAAATCGATGCCGCCCTCCCGCGCATGGCGCTCGCAAGACTGAATGTGAACTGTTCGTGGGAGCTCAAAGGAAAAGTCATGCGCCACATCATGAAGGATTCGGAAGGCAAGAAACGGGATCTGGTGGATGGCGTCAAGGTGTACCTGGACCTCAACGGCCAAAAGGCGAGCGTGTTGCTGCTGCCGGACAAGGAACGACCCCTGTTCCACATCAATGCAGAGGCCCCGAACCAACACCTTGCCGATCAACTGGCGCAGCAATACGGGCGCAAGATCGCACAGTGGCGCGACGAACCATAGGAGCTTTCAACGCATGAAAATTAGTGAACTTCTCACCGAAGAATTGGTCGTCACACATCTAGAGGGCAATTCGAAAGAAGATATCATCAACGCGATGATCGAGATTGTGGCCAAATCTCCTAAGGTTCTGGACAAGGAGAAGGTGCGCGAGGCGGTGTTCGAGCGCGAGAAGATCATGTCCACCGGTGTCGGCGACGGCTTCGCCATCCCGCACGGCAAAACCGACGCCGTGTCGGACATTGTCGGGTCGTTCGCCATCACGGCAGAGCCTATCGACTACGAATCGCTCGACGAGAAGCCCGTGCGCCTCGTGTTCCTTCTCGTCAGCAAGGCCAACATGGTCGGGCCGCACATCAAACTTCTCAGCCGCATTAGCCGGCTCATGAACAAGCCCGAATTCCGAAACAAGCTTCTCACCGTGAACTCGGCCACCGAGGTCATCGAGATGTTCCGGCAGGAAGAGGCTACCTACTTCGAAGGGTAAACCGGATTCAATGCCGAAAAAGAAGCTCGTCCCGGCGGAGTTCGAATATCGCTTGATCCTGGGAACCCATGTCGATGAGTTGCGACACATCCCCATGACGCGTGTGATCATCGAGACGACCAAGCTCTTTGCAAGTTTTCGATACGAGCTTTCCATCCAAGAACACATCTCCGGAAAGGTGTTCCACTACTCTATCCTCGGCTTGAAAGCGCCACAGCTCGACCTGCCCTCTCCGGGAACAGGACAGTTCGTTCGGGACTACCCCCTGCTCAAGGGGAAACAGACGTTCGTCGTCGAGCATCTGGACGGAACGACCAACACGTTTGTCGTTCAGTTCACGCCGAAGCACATCAAGGTTCTTCAATCACCCAAACATCCATTTGTCGAACTGGTCATCAGATGATCCCTGTCCTCTTTGAAATCGGACCCATAAAGATCTACAGCTACGGCCTGATGCTCGGCATCGGCTTCTTGATCGGCAGTTACATCCTTTCGTTAGAATTCAGGCGCAAAGGCATCAACCCCAATCTTGCCAGTAACATTACGATCCTCGCGCTCATCTTCGGCATCGCCGGCGCGAAGCTGTTGTACCTGATCGAGAACTGGTCCGAGTTTGTACGCGACCCGATCGACATGGCCTTTTCGGCGGGAGGATTAACGTGGTATGGCGGCTTCATTGTCGGGATTGCGGCGGTCGTGGTGTACGTTCGAGCCAAGAACGTTCCGATTCTGAAAGTGATGGATGCGCTTGGCGTGGCGTTACTGCTCGCGTACGGCGTTGCACGTTTGGGCTGTCACTTTTCAGGCGATGGCGACTACGGGTTCCCGACCGACTTGCCCTGGGGGACCAACTACGAAAAAGGTACATATCCTCCCGACCGCGCGTTCAGAATCTTTTATGAGTCGGGGGAAATGCGGCGGCTGTATCCGGAAATCGCCGAGAAATTTCCGAACGGCGTGCCCGCAAACACACCCTGTCACCCGACGCCCGTGTACGAAATGCTGCTCGGCGTTGCCGGCTTCTCGCTGATGTGGTTCTGGCTGCGGAAGAAGCCTTATCCTGACGGAAAGCTGTTTGCCATCTATCTTGTTCTGTCGAGTGTGTTTCGGTTCAGCGTGGAGTTTCTCCGCTTGAACCCCCGGCTGCTCTTCGGATTGTCCGAGGCGCAGCTTATCAGCGCGGTGTTGTTTGTGGTCGGCGTTGTGTGGATTCTCCGGCTGAATGCCAGAGCATCATCTGCCGTGAGGACGTCATGACGCTGGTTGAGTTGTATTCAAAAGACGACTGTCACCTGTGCGACGAGGCGCAGGCGGTGCTGGAAAAAGTCCGGAAGGAAATACCGTTTCAGCTTCGCATCATCAAGCTGATGCCGGGGGAGGAAAACTTTGAGGAATTCAAGGAGGATTTTCCCGTCATCCACATCAACAAGCGGTTCGCTTTCAAACACCGCGTCAATGAAACCATGCTGAAGATCCGCCTGCAACAGATCGCCGCTGAAGGGAAATCTCCAACCCTGGAAGAGGACAGGGATAGCCCGGATATGCAGGGTGCGTGATGTTCATTCTCGCAAAGAGCCTGGAAGGGCTGGGAATCGTGTGCGTGTTCGTCGGACTCGTTCTGGGCATCAATAGTCCCACCCTGTGGATCGAGCTGTACCTCCTCATCATCGGCAGCGCGGTTTTTCTTCTGGGCTGGTGGATCGAAAAGATGCATGCACGAAGAACGTTGCGCAAACCGCCTTCACCATAACCCGCTCTCATGTCGGACACGATTGTCGGCAGGAAGCCGATCCTTGAAGCGCTGAAGGCCGGCACGGACATCGAAAAGATTGCGATGCTGCAAGGGCTTCGTGGTCGCTTCATCGATGAAATCCGCGCTGTAGCCGAACACAAGAACATCCCGGTGCTTGAGGTTGACCATCACCGTTTCCGCAGTCTCGCCGGAGAAATGAAGACGCAAGGAGTGGTGGCAATTCTATCTCATCCGTACGCGTACTCGAGCGTCGAGGCAATGCTGGCCCGCGCCGCCACACGCAACGAGCAGCCGTTCCTCCTCATACTCGATGAGATTGAAGATCCGCACAACCTCGGTGCGCTCATCCGCACGGCGGAGTGCGCAGGGGCCCACGGCGTTATCGTTCCGAAACACCGCTCCGCGCCGATCAGCGCAACCGTCGTGAAAACTTCGGCGGGGGCAACCGCTCATCTTCCCATCGCCAACGTCACCAACCTTGTTAACACCATCGAAGACTTGAAAAGAGAACGATTGTGGATTACCGGACTGGATGCGGACGCGGAGAAGCCGTACTCACAGGTGGATTACACAGGACCGATGGCGTTGGTTGTAGGAAATGAAGGAAGGGGGATTCGCCGCCTGGTGAAAGAACATTGTGACTTTCTTGTGCGCATTCCCTTGCTCGGCAAGATCGAATCACTCAACGCTTCGGTCGCCGGAGCGGTGGTGATGTATGAGGTTGTACGGCAGCGGCACGGCGAGTAATGGCGATCGTGCCCGGCGTTACTCCTCCCGTGCATCCTCCCGCATCAGGCCAAACTTCTTCATCTTGTTGTAGAGATGACTTCGCTGGATGTCCAGCGCTTCGGCAGTTTTGCTGATGTTCCAGTGATGCTCATCCAGCATCTTCTTGATGTACGCCGCTTCAGCCCGGTCCTTGAAGTCCTGAAACGTGCCGCCGAGGCTGAGGAGATCGTCGAACTCGCTCTTCGTTCCGGGTGCGCGCTGCTCGACCTGTGCCGCTTCGATCGTATTGGACGGAGTCATGATCACCAATCGCTCGACGATATTACGCAGTTCGCGTACATTGCCGGGCCAATCCATGGCTTTCAACAGTTGCAGCGCGTCGCTGGAGAACTGCTTCTGCGGCATGCCGTTGCGCTGGCAGACGTCCTCGGCAAACGCCGCAGCAAGAAGCGGGATGTCGTCGCGTCGTTCGCGCAGCGGCGGTACATAAATCGGAATGACGTTGAGCCGATGGAACAAATCTTCGCGGAAGCGTCCTTGCTTGATCATCTCCGGCAGGTTCTTGTTCGTTGCGGCTATCACGCGCACGTCCACGGCAATCTGACGCGTACCGCCCACGCGTTCGATTTTCCCCTCTTCCAATGCGCGCAGAACTTTCGCTTGCGCATTCAAGCTCATATCCCCAATCTCATCCAGGAAGATCGTTCCGCCGTCGGCCTGCTCGAACTTGCCGATGCGTTGCGCCGTCGCACCTGTGAATGACCCTTTTTCGTGACCGAACAGTTCGGACTCGATCAGCTCGTTCGGGATCGCCGCACAGTTCACTTCCACCAGCGGCTTCTCTCTCCGCCGGCTGAGACGATGGATTGCCTTCGCCACCAATTCCTTCCCAACACCATTCTCGCCGGTGATCAGGACGCGGGCATCGGTTGGGGCAACGCGTTCGATGAGTGCCAGAACGTCCTTGATCTTCTGGCTCTCGCCGAGGATCGTCCCCTTCCCTTCAACCTTCTCCTTCATCCGTTTGTTTTCGAGAAGGAGATGCCTCTTTTCTATGGCGTTGCGGACGACGATGAGCAGCTTGTCTTTGTCGAGCGGCTTCTGCAAGAAATCATAGGCCCCCATGCGTGTCGCTTCCACCGCAGTTTCAATGGTGCCATGCCCGGAGATCATCACAACCGGGAGATCGGGTTCGATCTCCTTGACGCGCCGCAGCACCTCCAATCCGTCCATCCCCGGCATCTTGATATCGAGGAGCACGAGGTCTAACGGCAGCGCAGCAACCTGCGTGAGGGCGCTTTGCCCATCTTCGGCAAAATGGACGTCGTACTTCGCGTACTGGAGAATCAGCCGGAGTGAGTCACGGATTTCTTTCTCATCATCAACGACAAGCACAGATTTCATCGCATCTCCCGGCTCTCAGGAATACCACAAGGAAGACTCTGGATGAGGGAGTTGCCTTCTGCAAGAACGAACTGAAAGAACGCAGAAGGGACGGCATGCCTATCCTGCAACAGTCGCAGAGCAAATTCCTGCCCGTGCCTGTTTGCTCGAATGTCACGCTCATCCAGCGCACCATCCACAATCACCTTATCCTCACCCCACTCAATGAACGCACCGATTCGTTCAGCAGCGTCACGAGACTCGAACACGTATGTAATGAATGCCGAGCCAAAAAAATGCTGAAGTTTATCCCGATCGCCGGCACCACTCGCGGGCGAGTCTTCGTAGAGTGTGCGCGGCAGCGCGGCGATCCGATCGGTAAACTCGTCCGGAAACTCCGCTGTCAGCGGCACCCACACCAGCGGGCCTACCAGCGGCAGCTTGACGCCGAACCTTCTGTGATCCATGGTCGCAAGAAATGAGATGAACAGAGCCTCGTACACGTTGTTCCAACTCAGCCGCATCGCCTCCGCAAACAAAGCGTCGACGGCAACGAGATCGCCCTCACGCAACCGCACCGCCGCAAACGCCTCGCTGCGGATGAATTCCCGCAGACGGTAATCATCCTGCACGACCTTCGGCAACAGCAACGGTGCAAGGAAACTCGCAAACTCATTGATGCTGTCGCCCAAGTCCGGCGCATCCGATGCCGTTTGCGACATTCCGGGGACCGACATCAAGAGTCCCAGTGTAACTCCAATATATCTGATTCTACTCACCATGAGTCGCTACGTTTGTATCACCCCGGGGTTGAATTGCGGGATGTTGGGGTTGTGTGCTGCCATTGCAATGCCCGTCGAAACAACGTTGCGCGTTTGCACCGGATCAATGATCCCATCCACCCACAGGCGTGCAGCAGCGAAGTATGGATCGGTTTCTTTCTCGTAACGCTGCTGGATTTCGGCAAGCAGGGCTTGCTGTTCCTCTTTAGAGATGTGTTTGCCGCCCTTCTCCATTTGTTGAAGCTTGATGCTCAGCAGCGTTTCGCTCGCCTGTTTCCCGCCCATCACCGCGATGCTGGCGGTGGGCCACGCGAAGATCAAGCGCGGATCGTATGCCTTGCCGCACATCGCGTAGTTTCCGGCACCGTAGCTGTTGCCCACCATGAACGTGAACTTGGGCACGACACTGTTGGCGACGGCATTCACCATCTTCGCGCCGTCCTTGATGATGCCGCCGTGCTCGGCGCGGCTGCCGACCATGAAGCCGGTAACGTCCTGAAAGAAGACGAGCGGGATACGCTTCTGATTGCAGTTCATGATGAAACGGGTGGCCTTGTCGGCGCTGTCGCTGTAGATGACGCCGCCGACCTGCATCTCTCCTTTAGCCGTCTTCACCACCGCCCGCTGATTTGCGACGATGCCCACCGCCCAGCCGTCAATGCGAGCGTAGCCGGTGATGATCGTCTTGCCATAACCAGCCTTGTACTCATCCATCTCACTGCCATCAATGATCCGGGCAAGAACCTCATACATCTCGTACGGCTTTGTTCGGTCTGCCGGGATCAAGCCATAGATTTCTTCGGGAGAAAATTTCGGCGGTACGGCTTCGATGCGATCGAACGGAGCCTTGGGCCGGTGACCGAGCTTGCTGATGATACTGCGAATGGTTCGGATACACTCCTCGTCATTTGCCATCTTGTAGTCGGTCACGCCGCTGATCTCGCAGTGGACGGTTGCCCCGCCGAGCTGTTCGTTATCGATCTCTTCACCGATGGCCGCCTTCACGAGATGCGCTCCGGCAAGGAACACGCTTCCCGTCTTGTCCACAATCAATGCCTCGTCGCTCATAATGGGAAGGTACGCGCCGCCCGCAACACAGGGCCCCATGATGGCAGCAATCTGCGGAATGCCCATAGAGGACATCACCGCGTTGTTGCGGAAGATGCGCCCGAAGTGTTCCTTATCCGGGAAGATCTCACTCTGGAGCGGAAGAAAGACACCCGCCGAGTCAACCAAATAGACGATCGG
>CAZIKE010000113.1:0-11462 GCA_964539775.1 uncultured Chitinophagales bacterium | reverse complement strand
AAGGTGTACGATGTGTTGGGGCGCGAGGTGGCGACGCTCGTGAATGATCAGTTGAATCCCGGAAGCTACACCGTGCAATGGAACGCTGAAGGCTTGCCCAGCGGCGTGTATCTGTACCGGATGACAGCGCCCTCCGGCTACACGACCACGAAGAAAATGCTGATCGTGCGATGAGCTGATGGAATCTGTTAGTGTTCCAACATCAACAAGGAGGTGCCGTGAGAGCACACGATAACGATAGCACCCGCGCGTTTGCGCGTTCTTCATTCTACCATCTTCTCGCAAAGGGATTTTCCTATCCCACCGAAGAGTTGCTTGCTTCACTCCAACAGGTGACGAGTCGAGAGGAGATGAAAGATGGTATGTTACAGACTGTGCTCGGCGCGGAGGTGCAGCAACGGCTCGATGATGTCGTTGCTGTGTTAGAGCAGTGGCGTACCCCGGAGCGTCGCGCAGCACTTGAGACGGAGTACAACCGTCTCTTTGCACACCTCGGCTCGGCACAGTGTCCACCGTATGAGACCGAGTACGGGTACGAGAATGTGTTCCAGAAGACCGAAGCCATGGCGGACATTGCAGGCTTCTACGCTGCTTATGGATTGGAACCTGCCTCGCGCAATACCGAGCGCGTGGACTTCCTGAGCACGGAGTTGGAGTTTATGGCCTACCTGACACTGCATGAATCCTACGCCCGCGAACACAACGAAGCGTCTCACCTTGAAATCTGTTGGGACACGCAGCGGAAATTCATCCATGATCATCTGGGCCGGTGGGCAACGCTCTTCACGGAGATTCTCTCCCGCTCAACCTCGAACGGATTCTATCGGACTCTTGGAGAAATACTCAGTACATTCCTTGAGGAAGAAGTGAGGCTGCTGGACGTTGTGCCCACCCGCGTGACGACTCCCAACGCATTGCGCTCACCTGTACCGGAACTGTTCGGCTGTTCGGCGTGCACCGGCCAGGCAATGTTTGAGGAGGTCAAGAACTCCAGAGATCATGTTGACGGATGAACAAGACCACGTCCTGCAACGCGATCCGGGTGGCAGGCTGTTGCGCGTTCTTCAGGAAGTACATATTGCCGTTGATGCGGAGATACTTCTTCTCTGTACGAGCCTCGATAGCGAGTGCGAGTTGTCTGCACAAGCTCCAGATCGAACGCTGAACGGATGGAAAAAGGTGGTGACTGTGGCATTGGACCTGCACGCAGCAGAAGTTTTGCACGCACTGCGTCGAATGAAGCTCAGGACATACGGCAGGTGTGACTGCGGCGATGAATTAACGTTTGAGGAACTGAGAACCAATCTCGCGGAACGATTCTGCTCCGCATGTCGAACCACACCGGCATTTCAGAACTGACAGGCAGGAACGTGACAGCGGTACCTCGAATAACAGGTGCGATCCTTGCAGGCGGCCGAAGCTCCCGCATGCACTGCAACAAGGCGTTGCTGGACCTTCAGGGCAAGCCCTTCATACAACACGTCGCTGAGACACTGCAACAGGTGCTCGCCGAGGTCATCGTTATTACGAATGACCGCTCCGAGTACGCGTTTCTTGGTTTGCCGATATACGAGGACATCTACAAGCAACGCGGGCCGCTTGCAGGTATCCACGCAGCCCTTGTTGCCGCGAAGGAGGACGCCGTGTTCATTGTCCCGTGCGACACGCCGTTCTTGAGTCCGGCACTCATTCAGTTTGTTCTCTCTCGCGCACACAAAGGCGACGTAACGGTTGTGCTGGGGGGCAACAGCCTGGAACCTCTGTGTGGAGTGTACAGGCAGAGGTGTCTTCCCGTGATCGAACAGGAGTTGCAGCGCGGGCAGTACTCGGTGCGTGATTGTCTGAAAAAGCTGCAGACCAGCATTGTCTCGCCTCCTCTCGACCTTCAGCATGCGCGTGCTCATCCTCTCATGAATATCAACACGCCGGAGGATTATGCGCGCTGCCTGGACATTGTGCATCAGGTTGGCGACAGTTCATACCATTCGGAAACGTCGCCATGATGCGGGCCAACCGACAACGAAGAACCACGAAGGCTCGAAGACACGAAGGATCATCGGGAGGGATAACACCAAAAAGAACTTTGTGCAACCTTCGAGTCTTGCTGCCTTCGTCGTAAGCCTCCTTCATGTTGGAGTGGGGAAATCTCCACCACCCCTCTGTTGACCTTTCCGCTTTACGAGGGTATATTCTGCATGTTGAAACTGAAGGCTGTCTGTTTGCTTGCGGCTGATGACCCGGCGGTTCTCTATCATATCGTATGTTCTCCTTGTGCTGCTTTCCGTTCGAGTGCGGGCGCTGGCTCAGGTGTATCCCTTCCGTACCTACACCACACAGAACGGTCTCATCTCCAACACCATCAACGACATGTTCCAGGATTCGCGTGGCTACCTGTGGATTGCCACGTTCGATGGGCTGAGCCTGTACGACGGCAATAGTTTCACCAACTACACTTCGCTCGACGGCCTCGCACATCACCTTCCATGGTGCGTCACGGAGAGCAGACGTGTGCCGGGCACGCTCTTCATCGGAACGAACGGCGGCGGAATCAGTCAGTTCACAGATGGACGCTTCTCAACCATACGACTCGGCCCAAACCGCGAAGAGAACGAGGTGAGTGATGTCGTCGAAGACTATCATGGCTCGCTCTGGTGCTTGACGAACGCCGGACTTGTCGTGCTGGCCGACAGTGTGCCGACAAGACTCCAACTCCAGAATACCTACGCGTCCCGGTCTCTTGCCCTCGCCAGCGATAGCATTGTGTGGATTGCGGAGAACAACACGCTCTATCGCTTTGCATCGCCGCACCGATTGCTCTCCCGTGTCTCTGTTCCGCTTCGCGGTGGCGCGGTGGTCAACAGTCTCTACGCCGACAGGCAAGGCAATGTCTGGGTGGCGGGGAGCGATTCATCTATCTTCGTGTACAGAGACACTATCCCGCTGCTACGCAGGCGGCTTTCTGAAGGCATGCCGGGACAGATGCTGATTGATCGCCAGAACAATGTCTGGATGGCTGTGTCGCACAGAGGCGTCCTCCGCATTGCACGCTCGCAAGTGGCAGGTGGTGCGTTCGAACATCTCACCACAGCCAACGGTCTGCACAGCAATGACGTGACGGCGCTGCTTCTCGATCGAGAGGAGAACCTCTGGTTCGGATCATTCGATAGCGGAGTAGCCCTCTTGACCGAGAGAGGTGTGCTGCGCTTTGTTGAACCAAAGCCTTCAGGTACAGGACTTGGCATCGACAGCAGAAACCGCACATGGACCGCGACAGAGTCTGCCGTGATGGAGTGTTGGAACGACGGCACACACTGGCGGACGGCGGTGCATCCAGTTGCACCCATGGGCACGACCATTCGTTCGATGATGCTTGACCGTACCGATCGTCTCTGGGTTGTTCTGACGGATAACAGCATTCGAGCCTACGAGATGAACGCCGGAACGTCTTCGTCTGCATCACGGCTCAAGCCGCAGATGACCCTTCGAGCAGGAATCCACTTCCCGAAGGCAGCGCCGTTTCTGTGCTTTGTGGATAGGAACGGCTTTCTGTGGTACACCATCGAGCCTCGTTCCGTAGGCATCATCAATCTGAACCACACACCGCAGTTCGAGAAGCTCCTCACCTATCCCGACCAGATCCCCGTGCCGGCCATCCGAGCAGTGTATCAGGATGCACGGGGCAATATGTGGTTCGGCGGCTTCGCCGAAGGCTTAGCGATGCTTCCTCGCGGCGACTGGCAGAAAGAACGCATGAGAAAACTCAAGACCGCCGACGGTTTGCCCGATGACGGCGTGCGCTCGATAGCCGAAGACGACTCCGGGAGGCTCTGGGTAGGAACGCGTTACGGAGGCCTTGCGATCTATGATGGAAGTCGGTTCCGAACGTTTACCGCGCGTGATGGGTTGCTGAGCAACGCTATCTGGAGTGTGGCCAGAGGCATCGGCGATACGATGTGGCTCGGCACCTCGCTTGGCTTGATGCACATCGAGAGCCGAGAGCCATACCGAACGAAATGGAACCAGGAGCTGATCAGGAACGACACTCGATTGGTGCGCGTGGACCGCAACGGACGTGTATGGAGTGTTGAAGGAGGCGTGCTTACACTCTATGAACCTTTGAAACACACGGTCAACGCCGTGCCGCCGCCCATCCATCTCTCGCAAGTAACACTCAACGGGAAGCCTGTGCCGGTACAGCACCCTCTGGAGCTATCGCACGATCAGAACAATATCACGCTGCAATTCATCGGCGTGAGCTTCAAGGGGGGCGTTCGCTATCGTTACCGGCTGAAAGGCGCAGCTGAGGCATGGAGCGCGCCTTCGCCTCAACGCGAGGTGTCGTATGCGGCACTGAGTCCGGGATCGTACACGTTTGAAGTTCTGGCCGTCAACCATGACGGGATTGAGAGCACCAGCCCGGCGAGCCTCTCCTTCACCATACTTCCTCCGTTCTGGCGGCGAGCGTGGTTCCTTCTTGTTGCAGGACTTTTGCTTGCCGGAGCGTTCGGCGGTGTGGTACGATACGTTTCGACACAGAAGCTGAAACGGCGTGTACAGGAGTTGGAAACAGAACGCGCCGTGCGCGTTGAGCGTGAGCGGACGCGTGAGCGCATCGCCCGCGACCTGCACGACGATGTCGCCTCGACGCTCGGCAGTGTCGTCATCTATGCTGAATCGCTCAAACGGCAGGCACAGACCGAGGCGGAAACGGCGCACCTTGCCGAGCGGATCAGCGAGCTTTCGCAGCAGGCTCAGGATGCGATCGGCGACATCGTGTGGTCTACCTCGCCCCAACACGACTCGCTTGCCGACGTCATCACGCGCATCAAGGATATTGTCGCTGCTGTATGTACAGCATGCAACATTTCGTACACCATCACTGTCGAGGGCACACTGCCGGCGTTGCCGCTTCCCGAGGAGGTCCGAAAAAATCTGTTCCTTATCCTCAAGGAATCGCTCAACAACATTGTCAAGCATGCGCAGGCAAGTGCTGTCAGTCTGTTGGTTGAAGTGAGCAACGACTTGCTGCGCGTCGTTCTTGCGGACAATGGCAAGGGGTATGACCCGAGCAAGCCTCCCTCGCACGGCCACGGGCTGCGCAATATGCGCGCACGCGCCCAAGCTATCGGAGCGACGCTGGACGTCCGCTCAGAAGTCGGTGGAGGCACATCCATTGACCTGCGCTATAGGATGACATGACCATGTCATTGTGTGCGTTGACCGAAATGGGTAGTATGAGGTCACCAGAAGACTCACCACAACCGCATGCGGCATGACGATTCACGTCGCCATCATCGAGGATCACGACGACTACCGAGAGGGACTGTCTCATCTCATTCAACACACCGAAGGATTCCATTGTGTCGGTGGCTATTCCTCCGTCGAGGAGGCGATACGGAAGATGCCGGAGGCGGAGGTGGTGTTGTTGGATATCGGCCTGCCGGGCACGTCGGGTATCGAAGGGATAGGTGAGATCAAGCGCCGCTTCCCGGGCACGCAGGTGATCATGCTGACCGTGTTCGAAGATGACAAGAACATCTTCAATGCAATCCGGGCCGGCGCCAACGGTTACCTGTTGAAGAAGACCCCGCCGGCAAAGCTGCTGCTTGCCATCGAGGAGGCTGCCTCCGGCGGCATGCCGATGACGCCGTTTGTTGCGCGGCAAGTGGTGGAGATGTTCAAACAGTACATCCCTGCTGAGAAAGCGAACTTCTCTCTTACCGAACGTGAGTCCGAAGTCCTCGCGCTGCTGGTCGAAGGCAACAACTACGCAATGATTGCCGAGAAGCTCTTCATCAGTCTCGACACCGTCCGCAACCACATCCGCCACATCTACGAAAAGCTGCAGGTTCACTCGAAGGCCGAAGCGATTGCCAAAGCGCTCAAGAAGGGTTTTCGCGGGTGAGCGATGAGGTTTGCGGCAAAGCAGTGTAATGGGTATATTGAACACATGAATGCCCCCTGGTTGAGAGACGAGGAATGGTTAGACTGGTACCGGCTTACGCCGGCCGAACGCTGGCGTGCGAGCCAGGAACTCTGGGAGTTCTATCTGAGCATAGGAGGAAGTCTCGATCCGGAACCCGATTCAGAAAGTCCTTTCGACACTCTCTACCCACGGCGTCCGAGCACTCCTGATGGGCGGACAGGCGTGCGTGTTCTACGGCGCTGCTGAGTTCAGCAGAGATACCGACCTCGCTTTACTTGCTTCCGACGAGAATCTCCTGCTGTTGCGGAATGCGCTACGGGAGCTACAGGCAAAACGTATTGCGCTTCCCCCTTTTGAAAAGCATTTCCTTCAACGTGGCCACGCGATTCACTAAGCTTCATTCCGAGCAAAGCAAGCACCTCGCTCTCACCAGACCGTTGTTGGGCAAGGCGATCATTGGAGACATTGTTGCACTTCAAACTGCTCTTGACGAAGAACAGAGACTAGAAATGGAGCGCGACAGAGCATACTGGCTTCTCCTGCGCAAAGAACTCGAAGAGTTGCGCCGTTCCAATATCCCTTCTGAGGAATCCCTCTAAGTCGCCCCTGCGTACGCTCCTGGTGGGCGGTTGGAAATGGTGGGTCGGCCTCTGCTGTTTTCAGCTCCCACACTTCATCAAAATGACATGCCCATGTCATTGTACGCGTTCGCCCCAGAGCATACCTTAGATCCACGTTTCTTTGCCATTCTGTTCCTTCCATACCTGGAGGCGTTATGAAATCTCGCGACGCAGTTCGTCGAGCGATCGGGGCAACCGTTCTTGCTGTCTGTCTGATCGTTCATACAAACGCCCAAATCCCTCGCACACTCTCCTATCAGGGCATCCTCAGTGACACGCTCGGCACTCCCAAACCCGACGGGGCTTATGCAATCACCTTCCGCCTGTACAATGTCGCCGGCGGAGGAACGGCACTCTGGTCGGAAACGAAATCGCTCCAGGTGAGACGCGGACTCTTCTCGACCATCCTCGGCGACCAAACAGCCTTTCCAGCAACACTCACATTCGACAGACAGTACTGGCTCAGTATTCAAGTGGGCGCCGACCCAGAACTCTCGCCGCGTCTACCACTCTCATCCGTGGGCTACAGTCTCAACGCGCTGCGCGCAGACACCGCACGTGTTGCGCTGAACGCCGGAGGCCAGAGCTTTGCCGATAGCGCTCGCATCGCAGGCACGGTTCCCAACAACTCCATCACTGCACCCAAGATTGCACCCGGACAGGTAGTCAAGAGCATCAACAACATTCGTGACGCCATCACCCTGCGGGCGCAGGGCGGAGCAACGATCACCACCTCAGCAGACACCATCACCATCAACGCCGGCAGCGGCGGCGGCGGTACGGGTGTGCAGGGTCTGCAGAACACCAACAACACATTGGACATCATCAATCCCACCGGACCGACCGTGACGGCAAATCTCAAGGTTCCGCTGACGCTCAGTGCAAATGTCAGTACTGTAAACAGCGCTATCATTACGGCCTCCAATACTGCTGCAACAAACCTGGTGCACGGAGTTATGGGCCGCACAAGCTCCTCAGCTACGGATGCGGCCGGCGTTCAGGGTGAAGCACTTGCAAATACAGGTCAAACAGCAGGCGTTATTGGCAGGGGCACGGCAAGTCCCAGTGGCACAGGAGTCGCAGGTTTTGGTGCGGCGAGAGGGGTGTATGGAGAGAGTAATCTTGGCTATGGAATATATGGCTCCAGTACGTCGCTCGTTGGTGTGTATGGCGAAGGCGGAACGCGCGGTGGAGATTTCTCCGGCGGGTCGTACGGCGTTTTTGCCACCAGCCCAACAGGATGGGGCGTCTGGGGTGGAACGAGTTCAAACATCCTCAATTCAACGGGAGTGTATGGAGTGGCGAGCGCATCTTCGGGAGAAATCTTTGGTGTGCGCGGCATAGCAACGAGTAGTTCTCAAGGAACAGGGGTCAAGGGCGAAGGGGGAGCCAACGGTGTCGTCGGTTCCTCGGCGTCAGGGGTAGGAGTTAGCGGCGCGGGTGGACAATTTGGTGGATCATTCACTGGGGGAGCTTATGGCGTGTTTGGAATCGGTCCCCTTGTCGGCGTGTGGGGAGTGACGAACTCAACCGTGGACGGTTCAAGTGCAGTTGAGGCTGTAGCAGCTGGATCATCCGGATTGGTCTACGGAGTGAAAGGGGTAACAAACTCGACGACGTCTCAGGCATCCGGTGTTCGAGGCGAGGCGGCAACAAGTTCGGGGCAGACAATTGGAGTAGAGGGAGTTTCAAACGCAAGTCCGAATGGTACAGGTGTTGCAGGAAGAGGTGGCTCCACCGGAGGTTACTTTTCAGCATCTTCACCTTCCAGCACCGGAGTCATAGGCTATGGAGTAGGCACGGGTATATTCGGCCAGGCGTTTGCAGCAGGTGGAACCGGCGTTGAGGGAGCGGTATTCAACAACCTAACCGCGAGTTCATGGGGAGTTTGGGGAACGACGCCGTCTCCCGGTCAAGCGGGACACTTTTCAGGTAACGTGGTGGTGGTTGGAAACGTGACAAAGAGTGGAGGTTCATTCAAAATCGATCACCCGCTCGATCCGGCAAACAAATATCTGTATCACTCGTTCGTCGAGTCGCCGGACATGATGAACATCTACAACGGCAATGTTGTGCTCGATGCGCGCGGTGAGGCTGTTGTTGAGCTACCCGCATGGTTCGAAGCACTCAACAAGGAGTTCCGCTATCAGCTCACCTGCATGGGCGGTTTCGCTCCTGTGTACGTCGCAGAAGAAATTCAAAACAATCGTTTCATGATTGCTGGTGGAAAGGCAGGCATGAAGGTCTCATGGCAAGTCACCGGAATTCGTCATGACCCGTACGCGGATAAGCATCGCATACCCGTCGAGGAAAACAAACCTTCGGTGGAACGGGGCCACTACCTGCATCCGGACGTTTACGGACAGCCTGAAGAAAAAAGCATCGAGTGGGCACTGAAGCCGGAGCAGATGCGACGCCTAAAGGAAGAGCGGGAGAATCCGAATCGATCTGAAATGTCACCCGTACCGGCGAATCCGTCAGTCAAACCAAATAGGTGAAAACATGAAGACTCGAGCACCATTTCATTCAGCCTTCGTTGCTCTGGCACTCATGCTCTGCCTGAGTTCTCTGCGCTCTTCTGCGCAGATCCCTCGCACACTCTCCTATCAGGGCATCCTCAGTGACACGCTCGGCACTCCCAAACCCGACGGGGCTTATGCAATCACCTTCCGCCTGTACAATGTCGCCGGCGGAGGAACGGCACTCTGGTCGGAAACGAAATCGCTCCAGGTGAGACGCGGACTCTTCTCGACCATCCTCGGCGACCAAACAGCCTTTCCAGCAACACTCACATTCGACAGACAGTACTGGCTCAGTATTCAAGTGGGCGCCGACCCAGAACTCTCGCCGCGTCTACCACTCTCATCCGTGGGCTACAGTCTCAACGCGCTGCGCGCAGACACCGCACGTGTTGCGCTGAACGCCGGAGGCCAGAGCTTTGCCGATAGCGCTCGCATCGCAGGCACGGTTCCCAACAACTCCATCACTGCACCCAAGATTGCACCCGGACAGGTAGTCAAGAGCATCAACAACATTCGTGACGCCATCACCCTGCGGGCGCAGGGCGGAGCAACGATCACCACCTCAGCAGACACCATCACCATCAACGCCGGCAGCGGCGGCGGCGGTACGGGTGTGCAGGGTCTGCAGAACACCAACAACACATTGGACATCATCAATCCCACCGGACCGACCGTGACGGCAAATCTCAAGGTTCCGCTGACGATGAGCGCAGCATCCATTTACGGGAACGGACCTGTCTTGCGAGTGCGTAACACACAAACCAACGGCGACAATGCGATCGAGGGAATTACGCAAGGATACATCGGCGTGTATGGCGAGTCGCAAGGAACGTATGGCGTGTACGGATTAAGCAGAAACAGTGCCGGAGTGGGGGTGTATGGAGGAACTTCGGGAGTTGACAATCCACAGAGTGCGGGCGTGTATGGAGCCGGCGGCTATCGCGGCGTTTTTGGATATACAAACTCCACTGCTTTTGGAGCAGCCGGTGTTCACGGAGAAGCGATTGCAAGTTCGGGACAGACGATCGGAGTAGAAGGGGTTTCGACTGCAAGCCCATCCGGTACAGGTGTTGCGGGACGAGGCAGCGCCAATGGCGGTTACTTCACAGCTACCGCCGGAACGGGCGTCGTGAGCTACGGGAATACAGGTGTCTATGGTGAATCGTCCTCTGGCGTCGGAGTTGCCGGAAGCAGCGCCAACGGCATCGGCGTGAAGGGCACCAGTACGAACGGAGACGGAGTGGAAGGGCATTCAACAGGAATCAACAAGAGCGGCGTGTGGGGACACAACGATCGCTCCGACGGCGTGGGTGTTGCCGGAAGCAGTGTTGGAGGAATTGGTGTTTCCGGAACCAGTACGAATGGCGATGGAGTTGTGGGTGCGACTAACGCTGCGAACAAGAGCGGCGTGTGGGGACACAATGATGCATTCAATGGCGTCGGGGTGGCCGGCAGCAGCACGAACGGTTATGGCGTTAGCGGCTCCGCAGGCTCGGTTGATGCAAAAGCGCTCTACGGTTATAACTCGGCAACACAGTCGTCGGCAGCAGTAGGCTTGCAGACTGTTACGGGGGGAACAACCCATCCCACCGGCGTCTTTGCTTTCTCTGGCCCCGGCGCCCGTGCCATTTCTATCTATGGCCTTGCTGCCAGCGGCGGTCAGTTTTCCAATCAGTACGCGGGGCTCTTTCAGGGTAATCTCAGGGTAGATTATGATTTGTCGGTCGGCGGATCGAAGAACTTCATGATTGATCATCCCCTCGATCCTACCAAGAAGTATCTCGTCCACTCCTGCGTCGAAAGCGACAATCGGATGAACATCTACAACGGCAATATCACCACAGACGCAAACGGCGATGCGACAATCATCCTGCCGCAATGGTTCGAGGCGCTCAACAAGGATTTTCGGTATCAGCTTACTGTCATAGGTCAATTTGCTCAGGCAATAGTTTCCCAGAAAATCACCAACAACCGCTTCTCCATCAAAACGGATAAACCGAACGTTGAGGTCTCGTGGCAGGTCACCGGCACCCGCAACGATGCGTACGCCAAAGCCAATCCGATGCAGGTGGAGGTGGAGAAGCCTGCCGGTGAAAAAGGAACCTACCTGCATCCGGAGCTGTATGGACTACCGGCAAGGACGTACGACGACGTCAAGCCTCCGATGCTCGACCACAAACTTCCGGTGCTCGACCGTCAGATGCCGGTGCTCGACCGTCAGATGCAAAACAAATAGTGCTCAATAGCTGATGTTACGCAATACCTGGACTCGACCGATTCTATCCGCGTTGAATCATATTGAACCCTTTCAGGGTTCGCGACCGTGCTTGTTGTTGTTCCGAGGGCGAAGCCCTCGGGTAGTCATTTTTATCCCCGTTGGGGAGAAGAATGGGA
>CAZIKE010000112.1:0-11465 GCA_964539775.1 uncultured Chitinophagales bacterium | reverse complement strand
ATGGCAGTACAGTTGGAAGATTGCAGAAACGTACTGCGCGCAGCGCGCAGTGAACTGCTGCAAAGACGCAACGTCGTCGCAGTGGGAGTTGGTTACAAGACAGTGAACGGCAAGAAAACCGACGAGCTTGCATTGATTTGTTCGGTGGAGGTGAAAGCAGCGAAAGCACGACGCAGATTCTGGACATTGGAGCGATCACCGGCGTTGCCGAAGGCTCGCTTGGCCTGTCTTTCAAGAAAAGCGGACGCACCACCGGACTGACAACAAGCACCATCCAGTAAATCGACGTTACGGCAAATATCAGCTACGGTTCCAACAAGGTGGCAACCTGTGTAGACCAGCTCATGGCGGGAGGGATGAGGCATGGCGGCAACAGAGGTTCCGCGGTGTTGGACAATCAGAACAGACTCGTCGGTCTGCTGTTTGCCGGAAGCAACAACTCCGCGATTATCAACAGAGTACAAAACGTGTTTTCAGCACTGGGCGTTTCGCTGCCATGAATGACGAGGAGAGAGAACGCGTGACAACACATTAAGCGCAAGTACGATCGCCAGTGGCTTGCGCTTGAGGGAGTCGTTGCCATCGGCATCGGCACGACAGCCTCGGGGAAGCTGGGCGTGATTGTTTCGGTGAAGGGTAACGTCGAGACCGTCCGCGCGTCCATTCCGCAGAAGGTCGAAGACGTTGATGTCGAGATTCGGATAAGCGGCCAACTCCGCGCTCTGTAGCGCGCGGTCACGTCTCGCGGAACGTACCCGGATCAATGGAGTACTCTGCCATTTTCCGGTACACGGTCTTGCGGTCAATCTCCATCAGCTTCGCAATCTGGTTGATGTTGCCCCTGTAGAGCCGCAGCATTCTGATCAGGTACTTTTCTTCGGCATCCCGCACGATGGCGCTGATGTAGTCCTTGAACGGCGTGTTCACCTCCAGATCAGAAGAAGCCTCCTTCGGCGGAGCCTGCTGGGCTTCGTTCGTCGGCAACTCCATGCTCATGATGGTATCCCCGGCGGTCTTGATCATTGCCCGTTTGATCAGATTCTCCAGCTCGCGTACGTTGCCCCGCCAGCGGTAGTTCATCATATCGGTAATGACGTTGGGGGAGATGTACTTCACGCGATTGTTCACAAGGTGGGCATGACGCTGGAGGAAATGTTCCGCCAGCAGCGGGATGTCTTCCAGACGTTCGCGCAGCGGCGGAAGGAGGATGGGGAAGACGTTGAGTCGGAAGAAAAGATCCTCGCGAAAGTCTCCCTGCTTGCTCATTGCCTCAAGGTCGCGGTTGGTTGCCGCAATGATGCGGATATCAACGGTGATGGGCGTATTCCCTCCCACCCGCTCGAATGTCTTTTCCTGAAGTACCCGGAGAAGTTTTGTTTGGATGGATGGAGCGAGATCGCCGATTTCATCAAGGAACAGTGTGCCGCCATCTGCCTCCTCGAACTTTCCGATCTTCTGTCTGAGCGCGCCCGTAAAAGCTCCCTTTTCATGACCGAAGAGTTCACTCTCCAACAAATTCTCTGGAATGGCCGAGCAGTTGACCGCGATGAACGGTTTCTCCTTGCGGTTGCTGTTGTAGTGCAATGCCCGTGCGACAAGTTCCTTGCCCGTACCGCTCTCGCCCTGAATCAGAATCGTCACGTCGGTGTCCGCAACCTGGCGGATGGATTGAATCACGTGCTTCATCTTGTCGCTGCGCGAGAGCATGTTCCCGAAGCTGTAGGTGGACTGCAGTTCCTCCCGCAGATGCTTCAACTCGCGATCCTTCCGACGGACATCCAGTGCGCGGCGAACCTTGAGAAGAAGCTCGGTGTTGTTGCACGGCTTGGTCAGGTAGTCCGCTGCCCCCAGGCGCATCGCCTCCACAGCGGTGTTGATGGAGGCAAAGCCTGTGACCATGACGACCGTGAGATCGGGGTACTGTGCTCTCACCTTTTCGAGAAGCTCAAGACCCGTTATCTTCGCCATCACCAAATCCGACAGGAGGAGATCAACCTCCGACGACGCAAGCATGGCAAGTGCCTCCTCCGGCGTGGATGCCAGCAGCGCGCGATAGCCTTCGTCTTCGAGCACCGTGCGCGTGGCCACCCGAAAAGCTTTGTCATCATCAACGACGAGAATGCACTCGGCGTTACGTTGAGTTCCTTTCGACATGCTCTTCCATTGCAGCAGGTAATGCGATGTGAAATGTCGTCCCCTTTCCGGGCTTGCTGGACACCGTGATGGTACCGCTGTGTTGCTGCACAATCCCGTACGTAACCGACAAGCCCAGCCCCACTCCGCTTACTTCCTTTTTGGTGGTAAAGAATGCATCAAAGATTTTTCCGAGGTTTTCCGGCGGTATGCCGACTCCCGTATCCGTCACTTCCACATGCACGTGTCCGTTGCCGCCTCGGAGGCGCAGCGTCAGCCTACCTCCGTGCGGCATGGCATCCCGCGCGTTGAGGATGAGGTTGAGGAACACCTGCTTCAGCTTGTCGCGCGATCCGAGCACGCAGGATCGACCATCGGCAACATCGAGAACGGTTTCGATGCCGTGGTTCCGGAGTGCCGCCTCGTTCTCCTTCGCAATGCTCCGTAACAATTCCCTCACATCCACCGGCACACGCTCCATCTCCACGACCGAGCCACGATAGAATTCCAGCATTTGTCGCGTTAGCTTCGCCATGCGGGTCACTTCCTCCAATGCCAGCGCCAGAAGTTCCCGCGTCGGCCCATCAACTTTGCGCAGCGACGACTCGAGCAAACTCTGGATGTTGTGAATGGGATTGTTGATTTCGTGGGAAAGGTGTGCTGTCATTCTTCCCGTGGCGGCAAGGCGCTCGCTTCGCACAAGCTCCTCCTGCGTCTGTTTGAGACGGGCGAGAGCCTGCTCGACCTCGGCGTTCCGCTCGGCAAGGTTTCTGTTCGCCTCATCCAGTTGTTCGATCTTTTCTTTGAGCGAGCGCCGCATGGCATCGAATTTCGATGACAGAAAGGCCAGCTCATCGTTGGAATGAGCGTGACGAGTGCCGCCTGCCTCCACCACCTCGTAATCCAGGTTCCCGCTGCTGATTGCCGTCGTCGCCTTCACAAGTTTCTCCACCGGACGCGAAACAAACCGGTTGAAGATCATGCTCGCAACGATGACGGCAACAAGAGAAAAGCCTACAAACAGAATGAATGACCGTTTCCAGTTTCCCTGCGCAGCATGGGAAATCTGTGAGAGCGATATGTGTAAATCCGTTGCGCCCAGGGTGTATCCCACCGGCACGGCATGACACTTTTGACACACTTCGGTGGCGGTGAACGGCACCACGGCGCGGAACCTGTCGCCATCGCGGATGAATCGCGGCTGTCCGGTGCGCAGCACCTCCCGCTCGACGCCGTCGTGCGGCGCAAGCATCTTATGCTTCGTGCTGATGCGTTGAGCGTTCTCCGGCGTGAGAGCTTCCGGGCGGAGCTTGAGGTCGTTGACCAGAATGTGCAGCGTGTCGAACGGCTGCAGCATCCCTGCTCGGTCGAGAAAACTCTCATCCACTTTGAGATTGTTCACCATCATGCTCACCAGCGCTTCGCGGATGATTTCGGCGTAGCTGTGGGCCGCGATCTGTGCCTGCTCCATCATCTCCTCTTCCTGAAAGCGGTTGTTGATCGCTACACTCAATGCGATGAACAGGAGGAAGAGGGGCAAAATGCCGAAGAGAATCTTGCGTGAGATTGACCAGGTATGGAACGGAAACATCATTATCGTCGGTCTCGATGTACCTCCTGCGTGCCCGGTGGAACGCCTTATAAAAACTTACCCATTCACTCCCAGAGAATCAATCCGCCGCATACATTCAGTACCATAAAGTTGTTGGGAGAGGAAAAAGTTGCATAGCCTTGTTTCCTCCCCGATGATGCTCTATATTCCATCACGTTCAGGTCTTGCATTACATGGAAATCAGTTCAACAACCTCCGACCTGCTACAAGCCCTCGAGCAGTTTGCGCAGAAGCCTCTTTCCCGACGCAGCGAGATGGCTCAGCTGATCGAACTTACTTCCCGGCATAGATTGGAACGAACGCTGGAAGAGTTGAGCTTCTACGCGAAGTTCTGCCACAAGGCCTACGGCCTCATGCAGCGCATCGGCGCGGGGGCCGAAGGGTACGAAAAGCTCTCTGGAGAATTTGCAGCAAACGTGCAAAAGTGCAAGGATCTGCTGGCGAGCATTCTTCGTTCCGCACCGGACGGGGTTCGTCTGCACTTCGAGACACACGTTCTCGCCGTCACGCCGCAAGCGTTTGCCAATCTCCTGGACCTCTTTGCCGATCTGAGCTGGTACAAGAACCGGTTGCTCGATGAGCGGAAGGAAGGCACGTAGGTTCTCGGGTGTTGGTGTTGCGGTTGAAAACACCGGAGAAATCTCTTACCTTTTCTCATGACCATGAGGCAGCCTCCCCTCGATCAGCATTTCACGTTGTGGCGCGTTGCGTTGTTCATCCTTGTTGTCGCAGGGATCATCTGGCTGGGTGCAACATTCACGCGGGCGCTGATCGGCAATGACCTCCTCCGCACGGATACGGAAACTCTGACGCTGAGCATCAATGACGATCTCTCCCCCGACGCACAGCGCGAGGCGTTTCGCTTGCTCAGCATCTGTTCCGTGACAATTCTGGGGAGCTATGTCGTAACACTCGTCAGCAGCATCGTATTTCTTGCGACCTCCCCTTTCCGCATGAAACACCACGGCTGGCTGATGATGAGTGCCATCCTGTTCTATCTGTTCGTTCCGGTTGAAGCATGGACACTCTATCTTGATTGGAAGATGATCTACCTGGAGTTCTTCACGACGGAGGGACTGGAGCGCTTTCAAGAATTGTTCCTTGCGCGCGTTGGCGCGCTTGCCGGTGCGCCAACGATCGCGTCCTTGTGCTACTTCACGATCATTGGACTGGCGGTGTTTCAACCGCTGAAAAAGGTCCCGGCAATATGAAACCGGAGGAACGCATAGCAGAGCTTGAACACCTCGCCCGTCAGCTTGGGGTGACGATCAGGTATGAGAAAGGAGACTTTGAGGGTGGGTTCTGCATCCTCAAAGATCAGAAGATCATTCTCGTGAACAGGAAACTGATCCCGAACAGAAAAGCGTCGGTGCTGGCGCTGGCGCTGGCGGAACTGGGGCTGGATGCGGTCTTCATCAAGCCCGCCTTGCGTGCGTTCATCGAAGACGAGGTAGCGAAGGCCGTCCGCTCCGCGCAAACCGGTTCGGTGCCATGATCAAAGCCGTCATCTTCGATCTCGACAACACGCTTGTGGATTTCATGGCGATGAAGCGCCAAGCGATTGCGGCTGCGATTGATTCGATGATTGATGCAGGGCTTGGCCTGACACCAGAGGAAGCACAGGCGCGCATCGATGCCATCTACCAGGAACGCGGCATCGAGTTCCAGAACGTGTTCGATCAACTGCTGTACGATGTGTTTCAAAAAGTTGACTACAAGATTCTCTCGGCAGGCATCATTGCGTACCGGCGAGCGCGTGAGGCAGCACTTGTCCCCTACCCCCACGTGAACATGACGCTCGTCTCGCTGGTCAAACGCGGTATCAAGCTCGCGGTGATCTCCGACGCGCCGGGGCGCGAGGCCTGGCTGCGGCTGTGTTATCTCAACTTTCATCACATATTCGATTATGTGATAACGTTCGACGACACCGGCCAGCGGAAGCCCAGTCCCATCCCGTTCCTCAAGGCACTGGAGCTGCTGCAGGTGCAGCCGCATGAAGCGATTATGGTCGGCGACTGGGCGGAGCGGGATGTGGTGGGGGCGGCGCAGGTGGGCATGGTAACGGTGTTCGCCCGCTATGGCGACACCTTCGGCACGATCGAAAGCAACGCCAAGTATGATATCAACGATGTGTCGGAGCTGTTAGGCGTAATCGACCGCGAGAACGCGTGTGGATGACGGCCAGAAACGGAGCGAGAATGGTTCGAGGCATTGGCGTTGACATCATCGAGATTGATCGGATTCACCGCAGCATCGAGGACTTAGGGGATCACTTCCTTCACAAAATCTTTACCCCGGGGGAGATTGCGTACTGTTCCGCCAAACCGACCGCCGCGCAGCATTATGCAGCGCGCTACGCCGCCAAAGAGGCGTTGAGCAAGGCATTGTCCACCGGATGGGGGGGCGAGTTCCGCTGGAAAGACGTCGAGATCTTCAACGAGCCATCGGGGCAGCCGCGTGTAGAGTTGCACGGCTCGCTGCGCGAGAAGCTTGCTCACTGCTCGGTGTTAGTGTCGCTCTCGCATTCTGATTCCCACGTCGTTGCCATGGTCGTCATAGAGGATACCACAGGGTGACGTTTCCCATCTACAGAAAACTTCTGGTCAGTTTTGCCGGCATCATCGTGCTGATGGTGGTAGCCAACGCCTACGTGTTGATGCAGCTCAACGCGGTCAGCAAAACAACGAGCGCTACATTCCGGTCGGATGCCCGCTCCATCAACCTTGCCAAACAGCTCGAGACCATCCTGTTCGATGAGGAACGCGCGGCCGAGAAGTACCTCATTTCACGGGACACGATGTACTTCATGATCTACAAGGATCAAGCCGACCTGTTCGACCTGTACACCGACTCACTCTACAGCATGGCTCCCAATCCGAAGGAAGTGGGTTTGATCTATCGTCTGCGGAACGGTCACCGCTGGCTCGTAGAGAGCATGGAACGGGAGTTGAGGTCGAAGCATACACCAACGCCGGAGGACCCGGTCGGTTTGAGAGGCGCGCGCAAAGATACACTCGACATGCTACACGCAACGATCGACCGCATCATCCGGTCGAACGAACTGGATGTAAGCGAGTCCATTAGCGCCATCAGCGAGGCGATGATCCGTTCATCGAATGTTGCGTGGCTCGTGACGGGAGGAACGTTCCTCATCGCCCTGACTATTGCCATCCTAATAACCAGAACAATCGTGTCGCCGATGCGCACGCTGATCAAAGGAATGGAACAAATTGCGCGCGGGGTGTTCGATCCCATTGCGGTGCGCTCCAACGACGAGATGGCGTGGCTCGCCGCAGCAGTCAACGACATGAGCCACAAGCTCAAGCAAATCAACGATCTCAAAACCGAGATGCTGCACCATATCTCGCACGAACTCCGAACGCCGCTGCAAACGATGCTGTCGGCGCAGTACCTCCTTTCCGAGCAGAAGCGCGGCCCGCTCAACGCCGAGCAGATGCGCTTGCTCAATTCCATGAAGGAAGGGATCAAGAAACTCACCATTTTCAGTAATCAGTTTCTCGATATCCAGAAGATCGAGCACGGCTCAATGGAGTACAACTTCCAACGTGTGCACCTGCCGGAGATTCTGACTCCGGTTGTGGAAGATGCACAACTCTATGCAGCGCAGAAGGACATTCGTCTTGTGTGTTCAATCGATAACGACCTGCCGGAATTGAGGGCAGATGCCGAGCGGTTGTCTCAGGTCTTCAGCAATCTGCTGAGCAACGCTGTCAAGTACACCGAGGCGGCAGGCACAATCACCGTCCGTGCCACGAAGACCACGCGTGGTGTTGCCGTCAGCGTCGCTGACACCGGGGCAGGCATCCCGAAAGAAGATCTGCCAAGAATCTTTACCAAGTTCTATCAAGCACGAAACGCGAAAAAGGGGACGGGCATCGGACTGGCACTTGTCAAGCATTTGGTAGAGGCTCACAACGGGCACGTCTCCGTCGAGAGTGAATTGGGTAAGGGGACAACATTCACCGTGGAGCTTCCTGCTGCAGTGCCCGAAGGACAACAATCACAGCAATCTCCACACGTCGTAACGGAGGGAACCACCTGATGCGTGGGGGATACATCGTAGCAGCCGGACTGATGCTCGCGCTGGCATCATGCAGGCCGGGTTCGACCATCGAGAACATTGCCGAGGCGCGCGCAGAGTATCACATGCAGCTCGCCGATAGTCTGGAATCTGCGTTCATGCTCAAAGAGGCTGCCTTGGAGTACAAGCTTGTGGCGGAGTTGTACCCGAACACGAGTTACTACCCCGCCGCGGTCCGTAATACTGCTCTGTTGTACAGCAATCCTGCCAACCCCGGCGTGGACGACAGCCTTTCGCTCCACTGGTTCCAGACCTATCTGACCCTGCCCATCTCGCGTGACGAACGGGTAAAGGCCGAGATCTACGTGACGATGCTGAAACGCATCAACGATCTGCGCAAGGAGCTGAACCGACGCACCGCGGCAATCGATAGCCTTCAAACCTTCACCCGCAGACAGGCCGGCGATCTTGCGGCGCGCACCAAACGCGTGCAGGAACTGGAAGCCGAACTCAAGAAAACCACACTGGAGCTTGAACGACTACGTGAAGTGGATGTGCGCATCAACCGCCGCAAAGGCGGCAAGTAGGGGCGTTGCAATTCACGATGCAATTCATTAGCTTCTCTCAGCGTTCCCGTCATCATCGGATCCGAGGTCATGAAAGCCACCGGCATCAAGAAGCTCTACTACTCCATCAGCGAAGTCAGCAAGATCACCGATCTTGAGCAGTATGTGCTGCGATACTGGGAATCGGAATTCGACGAGCTAAAACCGCAGAAGAACCGCGCCGGCAACCGCATCTATACGAACCGCGATATCAAACTCATCCTCTACATCAAGAAGCTCTTGCGCGACGAGCGCTACACAATCGAAGGCGCCAAGCAAGTCCTGAAGAACTATACACCCGACAGCGATTCCGGCGAACAACTGGAGTTGATCGACTCCCCGAAGCCCAGAGCGAAGATCAAGGATGAGCAGTTGCGCAACGATGTGTTAGAGGTGAAGAAATTTCTGGAAGAGCTTCTGCAAAAACTGAACTGAAGGAGCGCGCAAACGAACGAAGCCCGACGCCACCGTCGGGCTTTTCTCTTTCCAGCACACCGCGCCTTGCGGGTTCAGCGCGGATTGGTGAACGCGAGCGCGTCGCGATTCAATGCCATGATGTGATGCTTGTTGATGCTTACGCCAAACACCAACTCCTTCTCCTGCCCGGAGGAAGGACGGAAGATGACACGATAGAGACTTTCGGAGGTTTTGGAAACGTTCCACTGGCCTTCCGGAAACGCGGAGGCGACCATCTGGGCAAGTGTACTTCCACCTGAGATCGGTTTGAACTCCTGCACCATCCTCACCGCCGTTTGTGACCCATCATCGTTCCCAAGCCCGCAACCTACGAGGCCAAGAACCAGAACGCATGCAACAAGAACTCGAACCATAGCGCTTTCTTCTCTCCCATGACTGTTTGAATCGTTCACTCTCTCCTCTCCAAGATACGCGCCAGAATTCTCTTTCGCCCAACGTGCCAGCATTCCAGTAGTCTTGCCGGGAACGAAGGCGTTATTCTTACCGCACCTGTTACAAAACTACAGGCCGAAGTGCGGATGAAGGGACATGGGGAGCCGATCGTTCTCTCTCGGCTTGTGTAGCGTCTGCATTCCGTCGCGTGTCAGCGGCCGGTCATCTGTGCAATCACTGCATGCAAACGTTCCACAACATCGTCAACATCCTCCATCGTGTTCCACCTCCCGAAAGCAAACCGCAGCGTCGCTTTTGCCGTCTTCACGTCACGCCCCATTGCTAATAGAACGTGCGAGGGCTGCATACTCCCTGATGTACAGGCGGAGCCGCTGGTGACGGCAACACCATGCAAATCCATATTCATCACTAACACGTCGCCGTCGATATGGAGCTTCGAGTGATCGAACGAGATGTTGAGAATGTGAGGGAGACGATCCTCTGCATGGCCGTTGATCAAAGCAGCCGGAAATTCCGCCCGGATTCTGGCTTCGAGATTCTGGCGAAGGGAGGCAAGGCGGGCCATTTCGGTGGACATCTCAGCAAGCGCAAGCTCCACGGCTTTTGCAAAACCGACTGCAAGCGGAACGTTCTCGGTGCCGGGACGCTTGCCGCGCTCCTGTCCGCCGCCATACAGGATCGGCTCGATCTCGGTTCCCTTTCTCGCGTAGAGCGCACCGATGCCTTTCGGGCCGTAGAGCTTGTGAGCGGAAAGGGTCATCAAGTCGACGTCTAACTCTTTCAGATCCACGCGTATCTTGCCGAGACTCTGCACGGCGTCGGTATGCACCGGAACGCCGCGCTCGTGCGCAACGGCTGCGATCTGTTTGATAGGGTAAATCGTCCCTACTTCGTTATTTGCGTGCATGATGGAAACGAGGCAGGTCGCTTCGGTGATGGCTTCGGCGACCTGCTCCGGCGTTACCAGTCCGGTGGAATCAACCGGAAGCACGGTAACATCGAATCCTTCCCTCTTCAGGGCATCGCACGGCTCGAGCACCGCGTGGTGTTCCGCAGCAGAGGTGATGATGTGCGACTTCCCTTTCGTTCTTGCTGCAAGCGCCACGCCTCTGATAGCAAAGTTATCGGACTCCGTTCCGCCACTTGTGAAAAACACCTCACCGCTGCTCGCGCCGATAGCCCCGGCAATCGTCTCTCGCGCCTTCTCCAATGCGCTCTTCGCTTCACGACCGAAGGAGTGTACCGACGAGGCATTGCCGAATGTTTCCGCAAAGTACGGACGCATTGCTTCGAACACCCGGTCATCGAGTGGCGTGGTGGCAGTATGATCGAGATAGATGCGGCGCATCGTCGGTTCGAGATTCGCGGTTCGGATGTTGGGATCGGGATCTCCCGTCGCCACGTCAAGAGGTTTACGAGTGCGAGTCCGCCTTTCCCTCTTGCACGTACGGCATATGCAGCTTCACCGGTTGCGCCTCTTTTGCACGCACCCGGAGGTTCAACATTTCAACAAACACCGAAAATGCCATCGCAAAGTAAACATAGCCTTTTGAGAAGTGCTGGTCAAATCCTTCGGCAATCAACGTTACGCCGATCAGCAGGAGAAAACTCAGCGCCAGCATTTTCACCGTCGGGTGCCGCTCCACAAACGCGCTGATGGCACCGGCGGCAAGCAACATTACCCCAACTGCCATCACGACGGCTGCAATCATGATCTCAACGTGGCGCGCCATCCCAATGGCGGTGATAACAGAATCGAGTGAGAACACAATATCAAGAAGAAGAATCTGGATGATGATGCTGGAGAACTTCGCTTTCACCTTTGCCGATGCGCGCCCTTCCGATCCCTCCAGCTTATCGTGGATCTCGTGTGTGCTCTTGCCGATCAAGAACAATCCGCCCAGGATCAGAATCAAGTCTCTGCCTGAGATTTCGCTTTCAAACACGGAGAACAACGGGGCTGTCAGTCGCATCACCCAGGTGAGTGATAGGAGAAGCAGGACACGGGTGATGGTTGCGATGGCAAGCCCCATAGTACGAGCTTTTGCTTGTTGGTGCTGGGGCAGTTTTCCCGATAGGATGGAGATGAAGATGATGTTATCTATCCCTAACACAATCTCGAGTACGGTGAGGGTGATGAGAGCAATCCACGATTCGGGTGTGGCAAGCCATTCCATACTGTTTGTCCGTGTGGTTTGATATA
>CAZIKE010000111.1:0-11500 GCA_964539775.1 uncultured Chitinophagales bacterium | reverse complement strand
TTTTCGCTGGGACTTCTCTACGCCTCGCGGATGTATATTCTGTACGTTGCCGAAAACGCATCGCCCCTGTTCGGCCGCTTTGCCCCTGAGGGTGACGGGCACCATGAGGCTGCAAGAGTGGAACAAGCAGCGATGAGGAAACTCGAAGACTTCATCGCGGCTCATGTCGGCAAGGAGAGGAAGGTGATTCCCGTTGTCCGCAGTGGCAACGCCGAGCAGGAGATTCTCCGCTTCGCGCAGGAGGAGGGAGTTGATTTGATTGTGATGGCAACGCACGGATGGACAGGCTTACAGCATCTGCTGTTGGGCAGCGTTGCCGAGCGCGTGGTACGTCGCTCGCCTATTCCCGTGCTGACGGTAAAACCCAGACCATCACGGGATGAGCTTGTTCGAGCCGAAGACCTTGCAACACAGTTACACTTTCAGTGAGCCGTGCAGAAGGGTTGACACGCATGACGTTGGAAGTTGATAAGAAGGATTCTCTACACGACAACGGTCCAACAGTGGACGAAGAGAAGAAAACCATCCTCATTTACAGTCCTGACCTGAATTTCTGTTTCAGTCTCTCTATGCTGTTTCAGAACAGGTACAACGTCATCACAACGACTGATGCAACGATGCTCGAGAAGTTCGTGGGGAGTTATGCTGCGAACCTCGTCATTGTTGATGCATCACCGACGGAGAAGATGCTCGAGCGCCTGCGAAAAGTGAAGGCGAGCAATCCCGCAGTGCCGATCATTATGCTGTACGTGTACAGTCCGAAGGAGGCACAGTTGGATCGAGCGGCGCGACAAAACGTGGACTCGGTCTTCTACAAGCCGTTCGACCTTCCTGCGATGTCGAAGCGGATCAGCGAACTGTTGCCACTCTGACCCTCACGCAACGGAGGGCAGTGTTTCCTTTCTTTTCCAAAAACTGAGCACATGCGCTCCCATTTCTTGGAAATGAAGCGCCTCTTGCATCGAATCTGTGGCGATTTTCAACAGATTCGACTAAGACTCTCAGTGGCATGTCACTTGACCTCTGGTAGCTGAGACGTGGCGTGTTCAGTTACACGAAAAACTTCCATGCTTCATTCCGCGACATACCGTAGGCGAACTGCGCCCTTTCGTCTCCTTGCCTTGCTGGGCTACGCAGTTGTACTGTGCGTTGTCGGGACGTCTGTTGCTGCAGCACAGACGAACGCATCGTGTCTGGCGTGTCATGGGGAACCATCATTGACGATGGAGAGGAAGGGGAAGGTCATCTCGCTCTTTGTGGATGCGAAGGCATATGCCCGATCGGCACACGGGCTGCTGGAATGTGTGTCGTGCCATGAACATTTCAAGGCGGAGGTGATTCCGCATGCGCGCCGCCTGACACCTGTTGCCTGCACCTCTTGTCATACGGATGAGAAGTTCGTCAACTACACGCAAAGCGTTCATGGAACGCCGAAGGCGGGCAAGGTTGCGGCGTCATGCACGGACTGCCATTCCACCCATGCCATCCACCACATCTCAGACAAGGGGACGGAGGAGAAGAAAGTCTTCGCAGAGCAGATCTGTGCGAAGTGCCATAAGCAGATCGATGTTAAGTACAAGGCATCCGATCACAGCATTGCGTTGCATGCAGGGGTGAAAGGTGCACCGACGTGCATCGATTGCCACGGCGAGCATAATGTCGTTTCACCGACTGTCGCAGGCGCGCAGACCAGCAGAAGGAACGAAGCCGCCATGTGTCTGCATTGTCACCTGGACAATGCCGAGGTGCGTGCGCGTGTCGGCCCTTCGGCGAAGTTCATCGCAAGCTACGAGAGGAGCGTCCACGCGCAGGCAGTGCAGCATGGCAATGAGGCTGCCGCGACGTGCACAGATTGCCACGGCAGCCATGAGATGAAGAAAGGCTCCGATCCAGAGTCCAAAGTGTCGAAGCAACGCATCGCGGAAACCTGCGGGCAGTGCCATGGCGATGTGAAGGCGCAGTACGAGGGCAGCAGTCACGGCAAGGCGTTGCAGCGCGGCGTGCTTGCCTCGGCAACATGCACGGATTGCCACGGCGAGCACAACATCCTGTCGCCCAACGACCCGCGCTCTCCTGTCGCTCCGAAGAACGTTTCTGCCCAGGTGTGCTCTCCCTGTCATACGTCGCTGAAATTGACCGAGAAGTACGGTCTTGCGACGGATCGCTTCAAGAGTTTTGCCGATAGCTATCACGGTCTGGCAAGCCGGGCAGGCTCGGTGGAGGTTGCCAACTGTGCAAGTTGCCACGGCGTGCACGACATCAAGCCCTCCACCGATCCGACGTCGCGCATTCATCCCGCGAACCTGGTCGCAACGTGCGGGTCATGCCATCCCGGGGCGGGAGCGAACTTTGCGAGAGGGAAAGTCCACGTTATCCCGACTGCGGGCGACGATATGATTCTCTACTACGTCGCCACCGGCTACGTCATTCTCATCATCGTGACGATCGGGGGGATGTTCATTCATAACCTTCTCGACTTCATCACGAGGTCGAAGAAACACCTTATGTATCGACGCGGCCTGCTCGAGCGAAAGCAGCACGAGCCGCGATTGTATCTGCGCATGTCGCTGAACGAACGCGTGCAACACGGAGTGCTTGCCATCAGCTTCATGATTCTTGTCCTCACCGGTTTTGCACTCCGCTTCCCCGATGCCTGGTGGGTGGCGTCCATTCGCAATCTGATTCCTGTCGCATTCGAGCTTCGCAGTCTCATGCACCGCATCGCCGGGCTGATGCTCATCGCCGTGAGTCTTTACCATGTGTACTATATCGCTTTTGTGCCGAGAGGGAAACAGCTGCTTCGCGACATGCTTCCTGAGCGGAAGGACCTCAACGATCTGATCGGGTCCTTCAAGTACTATCTTGGTCTCGCGCCGGAGAAGCCCAAGTTCGGACGCTTCAGTTACATCGAGAAAGCAGAGTACTGGGCGCTCATGTGGGGAACAGTCGTAATGGGGGCAACGGGGTTCATCCTCTGGTTCGACAACACCTTCATGAATTTGCTGACGAAGTTAGGATGGGATGTTGCCCGCACGATCCACTACTATGAAGCGTGGCTTGCAACGCTTGCCATCCTGGTGTGGCATTTCTACTTTGTGATGTTCAATCCCGATGCGTATCCGCTGAACCTCGCCTTTTGGAAGGGAACACTTACCGAGGAAGAGATGGAAGAAGAGCATCCGCTTGAGCTGCACGAGATCCGGCGGCGTGAGATGTTGGAACGGCTGGCCGAGGAAGAACGAGCCAAGGCCGAGAAGGAAGAAGTCACCGCAGGGTCACAATGAAACGTGTCCTACGACAAACGGCGCTCTGCCTTGCGGGCACATTCGTCGTTGCGGCACCCCTGCTTGCCCAGGAGAACGCCGACTGCATGGTGTGTCACGGCGACAAGTCGCAGACGGGGAAGCGACAGGGCAGGACAATCTCGGTGTTTGTGAACGAGAAGAAGTTCGCGGCCTCCGTCCACGGTTCCGTGTCTTGCGTTGGCTGCCATGCCGATCTCGCGGGACAGGAATTTCCGCATGCGGAGGACCTTTCCGCTGTTGATTGCGGAACATGTCACACCGAGCAGCAGGAGCAACATACCCGGTCACTGCACGGCAAAGCGATCCGGCGTGGTGATCCGTTAGCTCCGCAGTGTAAGGATTGCCACGGCACGCACGACATCCTTCCCATCAAAGACCCGAACTCGCAGGTGGCAGCACTCAAGGTGCCGTTCTTGTGCGGCAAGTGTCATCAAGAAGGGACGCCTGTGATGAAGCAGCGGGAGATTCATCAAGACCATATTCTCGAGAATTTTTCGGAGAGTATTCACGGCGTCGGTTTGTTGAGGAAGGGCTTGATTGTTGCACCGCATTGCGCCTCCTGCCACACGGCACATTCCATTCTGCCGCATACCGATCCCGCCTCGTCCATTGCGCGACGGAACATCGCCGCAACGTGTACGAAGTGCCACGCGCAGATTGAAGCCGTGCATCGCAAGGTGATTCGTGGAGAGTTGTGGGAGAAGCAGGAACACGTGTTACCTGCGTGCGTGGACTGCCATCAGCCGCACAAGATCCGCAAAGTGTACTACACACAGGGGATGGCCGATGCCGATTGCATGCGCTGCCACGATAACCCGGACTTGAAGTCGGCCAGAGATGGCCGCACGCTGTTCGTGGATTTTGATGAAGTGAAGCAATCACGCCACGCGAGGATTGCGTGCAGTCAATGTCATGCCGAGGTCAACGCGTCGAAGGTGCGGCCATGCGAAACCGTCACGAAAAAAGTGGACTGCACCTCCTGCCACGCCGAGATCGGGCAGCAGTTCAGCGGAAGCATGCACGGCGCGCTTGTTGCGCAGAACGATCCGAACGGCCCGACGTGCAAGGATTGCCACGGCACCCACGGCACAAAGGGCAAGCTGGAGCCGTCCTCTCCGACCTTTGCCACCAACATCCCGAAGCTGTGCGCACGCTGTCACCGCGAAGGCGAGAGGGCTGCCGTCCGCTACACAGGCTCCGAGCACGACATCATCAAGCACTATACGGAGAGCATTCACGGCAAGGGGTTGATGAAGAGCGGGCTGACGGTGACGGCAACATGCACCAACTGTCATACGGCGCACGCTGTGTTGCCGAAGAAAAATCCGCTTTCGAGCGTGCACCCGCAGAACATCCCGAGCACCTGCGGCAAGTGCCATCACGGCATCGAGGAGCAGTTCGAGCAAAGCATTCATCATGTGAACGTCGGCAAGACGGACAAGCCGCTGCCCGTGTGCAGCGACTGCCACAGCGCGCACACGATTCAGCGTGCTGATGCCGAGGGCTTCAAGCTCGATATCATGAACAAATGCGGACGATGCCACGAAGCCATCGCCAGGACATACTTCGACACGTATCATGGCAAAGTCTCGCAGCTCGGCTACACGAAAACGGCAAAGTGCTACGATTGCCACGGTGCCCACGACATTCTGCCGGTTGCCGACCCGCGCTCCCATCTCAGCAGAGAGAATGTGGTGGCCACCTGCCAGAAATGCCATCCCGGAGCGACCCGACGGTTTGCAGGCTACCTGACACACGCAACGCATCACGACCCGGAGAAATATCCGTTCCTGTTCTGGACATTTTGGGGGATGACGGGATTGCTGGTGGGAACGTTCATCTTCGGCGGTGTGCACACACTGCTTTGGCTGCCGCGTGCGTTGCAGATGCGACGCGAACTGAGGAGGCAGAAGGCCGCGCAGCCGCCTGCTGAACGCAACGACGATACAGAAGAAAGCGCGAATGGGCCAGATCGACAATGACATAGCGGCAGCGGAAAAACCTTCGGACGTTGCAGCTCCACTGCCCCGCGTGAGCGAGAGCATCACGGGCGAAAAGCAGTTCTTGCGCTTTTCTCGTCTGAACCGCACGCTGCATATCATCATGATCGTCAGCTTCATGAGTCTCGCGCTCACAGGAATGACGCTGAAGTTTTCCTACACCGGCTGGGCGGTGATTCTCTCGCGTCTGTTCGGCGGGTTCGAATCGGCAGGCTTCATCCATCGTTTCGCCGCGGTGTTGATGCTCGGCCTGTTCTTCACGCATCTGATCGACCTGGCGCGGCGTACGCGCACGGAGTTCGGCTCGTGGAAAGCGTTGCTGTTCGGTCCCGATACCATGCTGTTCACCAAAAAAGATGTGCAGGATTTCATCGGGAACATCAAATGGTTCCTCGGCAAGGGGCCGCGCCCCAAGTATGGCAGGTGGACGTACTGGGAGAAGTTCGATTACTTCGCGGTGTTCTGGGGCATCTTCGTCATCGGCTCGACGGGCCTGATGCTGTGGTTCCCGGAGTTCTTCACGCAGTTCATTCCGGGATGGATGCTGAACGTGGCCACGATCATTCACAGCGACGAAGCGCTGCTGGCGGTCGGGTTCATCTTCACGGTGCATTTCTTCAACACGCATCTCCGTCCCGAAAAGTTTCCGATGGACATCGTCGTGTTTACAGGCCGTATGGACCTTGAGGAGTTCAAACGCGATAAGCCGTTGGAGTACGAAACGCTTGTCCGCACGGGGGAGTTGGACAAGTATCTCGTTGATCCGTATCCTCCCATCGTCATCAACGTCACACGCATGTTTGGGTGGACTGCTCTCACCATCGGCTTCAGCATCGTTGTCTGGATCATCTATGCGATGTTGTTTGCGTATCAATGATGGAGGAAGTATATTGAGCCTGTCCACCGAAACACCCATGCCGACGAACAACGCATGAAACGTCTCTATCCAACATCCTTTTACAACATCGTTACGCTTGTCGGTGCAGCGATTGCCGCCGTGAGCTTCGGGCTGATTCTGTTTCTCATTCTCTTGGAGACCCTTGCCCCGACGCCCAAGCCGTACATGGGCATCATCGCGTTTGTGATTCTTCCGGCCATCATGCTCATCGGTATCGTTGTAGCGATCGTCGGCATTATCCGCGAGCATCGCCGCCAGCGCGCCGGAAAACCGCACGGTATGCACTTGCCGCAGATCGATATGAACAATCCGCGACATCGCAGAGCCGTGATGCTGTTTTCCATCGGCACAATTCTGCTTCTGGCGTTCTCGGCGTTCGGAAGTTACAAAGCCTACGAGCACACGGACTCCGATCAGTTCTGCGGGCAGACGTGTCACACCGTGATGGAGCCGGAATTCACGGCGTATCAATACTCGCCGCATGCACGGGTTGGCTGCGTGCAGTGTCACATCGGGCCGGGTGCGGATTGGTTCGTCCGGTCAAAGATCTCGGGTACGTATCAGGTGTATGCCACAATGTTCAACAAGTTTCCGCGTCCGATTCCAACACCCATCGAGAACCTGCGTCCGGCGCAGGAAACGTGTGAGCAGTGCCACTGGCCCAAGCACTTCTTCAGTGAAAAACAGCATGTCAATACGTACTATCTCTCCGACGAGCGAAACACGAAATGGACGCTCAACCTGCTGATGAAAATCGGAGGCGGGAACGTTGAGGCCGGCCCTACCTCCGGCATTCACTGGCACATGAACATTGCGAACGAGGTCACGTACATTGCCAGCGATTCGCAACGGCAGGTTATCCCGTGGGTTCGGGTGAAGCATCCCGACGGAAAGGTGGAAGTGTATCGCAGCACGGAGACCACGGTGAGCGACGAAGAGTTGTCGAAGTTCCAGATGCGCCGCATGGACTGCATTGATTGCCACAACCGTCCAACACACATCTATCATCCTCCTGCGCGCTCGGTCAATCACGTCATGTCGCTGGGATGGATTGATCCGGAGCTTCCGTTTGTGAAGCAGGTTGCCGTGCAAGCACTCGAGAATGCTTATAGTACCCGGCAGGCTGCGCTCGACAGCATCCGGCTTGTGATTGATGAATACTACAAGACGAACTATCCCGACATTGCTGAGACCAAGGCGGAGGCCATCGAGCGTACCATCATTGAAACGCAGAAGATATACAACCGGAACTACTTCCCCAGCATGAGGGTGGATTGGAAAAGATATCCCGATAACATCGGCCATCTGTACTATGACGGATGCTTCCGCTGCCACGACGACAGGCACGTCTCCGAAAGCGGCAAAGTGCTGACGCGGAATTGCAACATGTGTCACACGATTCTCGCGCAGCAGTTCGAGAAGGAAAAACTGCGGATGGATCTTGGTGGTATCGAGTACAAGCACCCAACAGATATTGGCGATGCGTGGAAAGAGATGAACTGCAGCACTTGCCATAACCCAAAGTGAGAGAAGCTGCCTATGAATGCAATGTCCGATATACAGCAACAAACGACAAAGAGAGATTTCCTGAAATACCTTCTGGGCGGCGGACTCGTCGCGTGGACAGCTTCGGTGCTCTATCCGCTGCTTGCCTACCTGAAGCCTCCCAAGCAGGCGGAAGTGGAGGTCACGAGCGTCAAGGTGGGCAAGCTCAACGACATCGAGAAGGATAGCGGTACCATCGTCCGGTTCGGCAACAAGCCGGTGATCCTCGTTCGGTTGACGAATGGCGAGTTGCGCGCGTTCTCTGCAACCTGTACGCATCTCGATTGCACGGTGCAGTATCGAAAAGACATGGGCCTGATCTGGTGCGCGTGCCACAACGGAAAGTACGACCTTAACGGACGCAACGTGGCGGGGCCGCCTCCGCGTCCGCTGGATGAATTCAGGGTCGTAGTTCAAGGCGAAGACGTTCTCATCTCCAAGAAATCATGATGACACTCACCAAAAAACTCTACACCTGGATTGACGAGCGCATGCAGCTCGAAGGCCTGATCCAGTTCATGGGGAAGAAGTATGTGCCCCTGCACCGTCATTCGGTGTGGTACTACTTCGGCGGCGTGACGCTGTTCCTCTTCATCATTCAAGTAGTTACAGGCATTCTCCTCCTGCTCTATTACAAGAGCGGAGAGGAGCTGGCGTTTGAGAGCATCCACTTTATCATGTCCAAGGTGCAGTTCGGCTGGCTCATTCGTTCCATCCACAGTTGGGCGGCGAACCTGTTCATCCTTGCGGCAATGATTCACATGTTCAGCGTGTACTTCGCGAAGGCCTACCGCAAGCCGCGTGAGCTGACCTGGCTCACCGGTATGCTGATGCTGTTCCTCGGTCTGGGCTTCGGCTTCAGCGGATACCTGCTGCCGTGGAATGAACTGGCTTTCTTCGCAACGAAAGTCGGCACCGACATTGCTGGGGTTCTTCCTCTGATCGGCAAGCCGTTGATGATTTTCCTTCGTGGTGGTGAAGACGTAACGGGAGCGACGCTCTCACGCTTCTTCGGCTTCCACGTCGCCGTCTTTCCGGGCATCTTCACCGTGTTGCTGGGGCTTCATTTGCTGTTCGTGCAACGGCAAGGCATGAGCGAACCGTTGGGGATGGAAGGAGATCCGCAGACAGAACGGAAGACGATGCCGTTTTTCCCCAACTTTCTGTTACGAGATTTGTTGTTGTGGTTGATTGTCATGAATGTGTTGGCAATTCTGGCCGTCTTTTTCCCGTGGGAGCTGGGCAAGAAAGCCGATCCGTTTGCGCCCGCTCCCGCAGGCATTCGACCGGAATGGTACTTTATGTTCATGTTTCAGACTCTTAAACTCATTCCCGCGCACGTGCTCTTCGTTGATGGAGAGGTGCTGGGCGTTTTGCTGTTCGGCGCAGCAGCTGTTCTTTGGATGCTTGTTCCGTTCTGGGACAAAAAGAGCTCGCGCGGCGAGCACAATCGAAACATCACATACATTGGGATCTTCGTTGTGGGCTACATTATTATCCTGACCATTCTCGGATGGATGCTCTGATGCGGACAAGATTGAACACAGTCATGCTGGTCGCTGCGGCATTTCTTAGCCCCGGGCCTGCAACGGCTACCGACAAATGCTACGAGTGCCACGATGCGTTGGGGGACAAGCCCTCGGTGCTGTTCAAGCGTGACGTGCATTTTGCCAAAGGCCTCTCATGCGCAGATTGTCATGGCGGCGATCGGCGCGCGGAGGATATGGAGAAGGCGATGGACAAAGCTGCGGGGTTCATTGGCGTGCCGCGTGGGGACGCAATCTCGGAACGCTGTGCAAGCTGTCACTCCGATCCAGCACGAATGAGAGCGTTCGGTTCTAATCTCCCGACCAATCAATGGGAGTTGTTACGGACGAGTGTGCACGGGAAGCTTGCGATTACCGGCAAGGAACATATTGCCCAGTGTACAACCTGCCACAACGCGCACGGGATCGTCCCGGTGAAGAATCCCGCCTCGCCTGTGTATCCCCTGAACGTGGTGAGAACCTGCGCATCCTGTCACGCCAACGCGGCGTTCATGCGGACGTACAATCCATCGCTTCCTGTGGATCAGCTTGAGAAGTATCGGACGAGTGTTCACGGCATGCGCAACGCGAGGGGTGATGCGAAAACGGCTGAGTGTGCAAACTGCCACGGCAGCCACGATATTCGCTCGGCAAAGGATGTGAAGTCGAAAGTCTATCCGACGAACCTGCCGGCAACCTGCAGCACCTGTCACAGCAATCCTGACTACATGAAGGCGTACAACATTCCCACCGATCAGCACGAGAAGTTCGTGAAAAGTGTTCACGGTGTTGCTCTGCTGCAAAAGAAAGACGTCGGTGCACCCTCGTGCAACGATTGTCATGGCAATCATGGTGCAACGCCTCCCGGTGTGGAATCCATCTCCAAAGTGTGCGGTACCTGCCACGCACTGAACGCGGACCTGTTTTCTGTTAGCCCGCACAAGCAAGCATTCGACGCGTTGAAGCTTCCCGAATGCGAAACCTGTCATGGCAACCACGAGATTGTTGCTGCGACCGATGCGTTGCTTGGTACAGCACCCGAAGCCGTGTGCAGCCGCTGCCACAGTCCCACCGACCGGCCGAAAGGCTTTGCCGCTGCTGCGGTAATGCGGCAGTTGACCGATAGTCTGGAAGCGTCGGAGGCGTATGCACGATCACTGGTCGACGAAGCGGAGCAAAAAGGGATGGAGGTAAGCGAGGCGAAGTTCAGACTGCGCGATGCGCGCCAGGCCCGGTTGGAAGCGCGCACGATGGTACATGCGTTCGACGTGGAGAAATTCCGCGAAATAATCGGCAAGGGTCTGAACACCGCAGCATTCGTGACGGCAGAAGGGCGTGCCGCTATTGACGAGTACTACTTTCGCCGCATCGGGTTAGGCATCTCCACCTTGATCATTACGATCTTAGCTGTTTCCTTATACCTGTTGATCCGGCGGATTGAACGTCAACAACAGGAGGGAAAGAAGTTCATCCAATCCACAAAACCTCTCACGTGAAAGGAGAACACCAATGAGCAAACGACGCGTCATTATTCTCGGACTGATTCCTCTTCTTCTGGTTGCGTTCACAGCACAGGCACAGAACAAGTTCACCGGTTCCAAGTTCTGCGCAGCGTGCCACAAAGCAGGGAAGGGTGGAACATCATACGCCGTGTGGGAGAAGACCGCACACGCTAAAGCCTATCAGACTCTTCTCGGCGAAGAGGCGAAGAAAATAGCAAAAGAAAAAGGACTGAAGGTTGCACCCAATGAGGCACCGGAATGTCTGAAATGCCACGTCACCGGCGGTGGTACGGCAAAGAACGTCGAAGCTTCATTCAAGAAGGAAGAAGGTGTGGGCTGCGAGGCGTGCCACGGTGCAGCGTCCGGCTACAAAATGGTCCACAGCAAGGGCGATAAGGCGAAGAACAAGGAGTTGGGCATGATCATTCCGGCAAAGGATGAGAAATCGTGCACCACATGCCACAATAGCGAAAGTCCGACGTTCAAGGAATTCAAGTTTGCAGAGGCCTGGCCCAAGATTGAGCATGCCAAGCCAGCAAAGAAGTAACATGTAGCTCCTCAGAAGCACTCAACGGCAGGTTCCGTTCGTCGCCCCTCGGGGATTGAACGGCCTGCCGGATTTCTGGTGTTGTAACGAGGTTCGCTGTTTTGCAAGAGTTGGAATCGCAGCGGGCCCCCTTCTCTTACAAATAGGAAACCTGCGTGTCACCACCGGACACGGTGT
>CAZIKE010000110.1:0-11684 GCA_964539775.1 uncultured Chitinophagales bacterium | reverse complement strand
TCGAAAGAGCATCCAAGCAGTACTTTCAAGCACTTCACGAAAGGAGGAGATACATGGCGAATCTGATGATGGGCCCCGCGACCTCATACAGCAATGCCGCTACCACAAGGCTAATCGAGACGATGAGGGTGAATCGGAGTGTTCCTCGCTTGAATCGCAGACCTCGCCAGTTGCAGTCGTGGCATCGGTAGTAATGAATCGGAAACAGAGCATGCATGATCTTTTCCGCCGTATTCCTCCTCCGGGATCGGAGAACTCGTGAGCTTTTGCAGGAGGGGCATTGCATGGGCGCAGTAACTTGTTGTCGCCAATCACATGAAAAATTGCGGGAACTATGTAGATAGTCGGGTAGCAATCTATGACTCTGTACGAAGAGAATCAAACATCAGCCTTTCGTAACCGGGCTACCTCCAGTGGGCACACCGCGGGTGTCTATAAGTAGCCAGCTACCTTGACTTTTTCGCAGGATTCAAGTAAAATGGCATGCGTCTTTAGCGCTCGCAGAGAACCGGCTGGAATTCCGTGGTGCGTGTCCGCTCATTGGGGCTGGAAGGAACACAGTAGCAAGCATCTTCACTGAAGGGGGGGAGGGGGAACAGTGACGGTGAAAAGGGGAGAGTAACTTGCCATGAGCATGCTGTCGCTCCAGGTACAATCATGGCGCAGCTCTAATGGAATGACGTGGAATACCAATACCCCTTCACACCGAACCTCTCACGTTCTTACAATCTCCCGCCCTTCAAGGACGATTCATCGTTGCAGTCTTAGATTTGAGATTATTGCCCGAAGAAAAGTCGCGTTGCGAGCACTGAGGGTAAGCCTACGTCGGTGATTGCCTTCGATGCGCCGCGAATATCGTAGTCGGCTCGGACGGTCTTGTACGACCAGGTGTGGAGATCGAGCACGCCAAAGCAGAGCTGAGGATTTCCATCACGTGGTTGGCCAACGCTGCCTGCGTTGAGAAGAAAACGAAGTCCCGGCTTGAACGTGAATGTTCGGAGGTCTTCGCCGCAAACGGAAGGGACATGTGTGTGTCCGATGAAGCAGAGAGGGGTGGTGAATGCCGAAAACTGCTGTGCGGCGATTGCCAGGGAGAGGACATACTCCCACGCTTCGGGTTGAGATGGGCTTGCATGCACGAGCGTGCAATGCTCAAGATCCACACGGTAGGGAAGTCCGCAAAGGTAGGCAAGGTTCTCGTCAGTCAGAACGCTGTGCGTCCAACGAGCGGAGGCTCGTCCAGGTTTAGTGAAGTACTGTGCGTGTGATGGATCGATAGCAGCAAGGTCGTGGTTGCCGATTACGCACACGGCGGCACGTGAGCGGATCAGTTCGATGCACTCGTTTGGATTTGCTCCGTAGCCGACAATATCGCCGAGGCAGTAAATCGCATCTATGCGCGAGTGGTCGATGATCGCCAGTGCTTTGGTCAGAGCCTGGAGGTTGGAGTGGATATCCGAGAGAATGGCGACACGCATGCATCCTAAGTAACGCATCTGGTCGAGAAAATCAAGCGCAACCATATCCATTGTCAAGAGGTGCGGTTTGGACAACCCTTCGTACGTCAACTCTGGCAATGCCCAGAATGCGGTTCCTCGTGAATCGCGCTTGCAAGAGTATGTCTCCATTCTCTTGCGCGGCAAATGGGTCATCCTCGGAAGCTTCGTGCTTGTCACTGCCGCAGCCACGTTTATCACCCTCAAGACAAAGCCGATCTATGAGTCATCGTCGCTTGTGCTCATCGACATGAAGGGGCGGCCCGGGCAGATTCCTTTGTTCGATTTCGGCTATAACCCCATGTTCAACAAGATTACCAACGAACTGGAAATCCTGAAATCGCGCTCCCTGGCCGAGGCTGTTGCTGATGACCTGTTACGACAGTATCAGGACGCCGGGTCGCAGGCTCCCATCACGCCCATTCTTCAGGTGATGGTGGATGATGTCCCGCAGAACCGTCTCACAACTCGTGCGCAAATCGCCAACCGTCTGCTCAAGACCGTCACCTTCGTTCCCATCCGTGACTCCGATGTCATCACAATCACTGCGCGGAGCAATGATCCGAAGGAAGCAGCACTCATTGCCAACACCTACACGCGGGTGTATGCCGAGCGGAACCTCAAAGCGAGCCGCACCCGGTCCCGTGCAGTGCGGGAATTCCTTCAGGATCAGCTGAGCACACGAAAGGCTGCACTCGACAGCACCGAAGCAATACTGCAGAAGTACATGAAAAGCTCCGGCATCATTTCACTTGATGGTGAGTCGAACAAGGTCGTCCAGCAACTGTCAGCGCTTGAAGCCGGCCGTGACGCGCTGGAGGTGGAAATTCGTTCGCGCGAAAAAACACTCGACTCCTATCGTGAGGAGATTGCAAAGCAGGAACCCAGCGTCGCCAGGACGCTCGGTGAGTCGAGCGACGCGTACATCAAGATGCTCCAGGAGAAGCTGGCGACGTTGGAGGTGCAGCGTGATGTTGTGATCGCTCAGAACCCCACGCTCGTCGGTCAGTCGATTTATGCCGAGAAGCTCAAAGAGATCGACGCGCAAATCGCAGCGTTGAAAAGAAACTTGCAAAAGAAAACGCAGGAGTTTCTCGCCTCCATTGGCCCCGGCGAAGCCGGCATCGGCAGCGCGACGTTCATCGCGCAGATCAAACAAAAAGTCGTCGAACAGCAGATCGAGCTGGAAGGCCTCGACGCACGCAAACGCGCCCTCAGCGCAGTCATCCAGCAGTATGAACGTCAGTTCAGTCAGATTCCGGAACGCAGCATGGAGTTGGCGAGACTTCAGCGTTCGCGTCTCAGCAACGAGAAGCTGTACCTGCTGGTAGAAGAGAAGTTCAATGAAGCCTCCATCACGGAAAAGTCTGAGTTCGGGTATGTGGATATTGTGGACCCTGCAATCGTTCCGGGCTCACCGGTGAGTCCGAACATGCGCAGGAACATCATGTTGGGTGCCATCGTGGGTTTGGCGTTGGGCGTTGGGGTTGTGCTGCTGCGCTCGTATCTCGATGTCCGCGTTCGCACCCCCGAGGATTTGAAGAGGTTCGGCTACGCTACCCTTTCAGCCATCAATCGTTTGGATGATGAGGTTAAACGCTTCGCGGACAATTCCAACGGGAGAGGCCAACCGACGGCGTCGGATTTTGACAAACATCTCGTGACGTATTTCAATCCACTCTCGCCTTTGTCCGAGGCGTTCCGCCGGTTGCGGACCAATGTGATGTACGCGCAGCTCGACACGCCCCTGAAGAGCGTGCTGGTAACCAGTGCCAGTCCTGCCGAGGGGAAAACCACAACCGTCGCCAACCTTGCTGTCACATTTGCCCAGGCAGAGAAGCGCGTCCTGCTCGTGGATGCGGACATGCGACGACCGACTCTTCACGAAACGTTCGGTCTTTCGAAAAGCCCCGGCCTTACGGATATCCTCGTCGGCACGTCGACGTTCGCCGAGGCCGTGCATCGCGCCGTTGCAGATTATCTCGATGTGCTGTGCTGCGGCATCACGCCTCCGAATCCCGCAGAGCAGTTGGGTTCCCGACGGATGCAGGAGTTCATCAAACAGATGTGCGAGCAGTATGACCTCGTCTTGTTCGACTCCCCGCCCCTGCTCGCTGTCACCGATGCCGCGGTACTTTCCACGGCAGTCGATGGCGCTATCCTCGTCGTTGCGGCAAGCGAAACACGAGCGACCGCAATTCATCGCGCAAGCGAATTTATCGGAACCGTTGGCGGAAAAGTCCTCGGCTGTGTGCTCAACAAGTTCGATGTCCGAAAAGCCTACGGCGGATACTACGCCAGCGACAACTACAGTTACTACGGGTATGGGCACTCCGACTACCATGCCAACGGCAACGGATCTCCTGAAAAGAAGAAGAGGCTTGCATCATGAGTTCCTTCTGCCCGTTCATTCACCAGTCGAGGGATGTTATGTTTCCTCTCCCCATACTCGTCGCGATCGTGTTGGTCGGTGTTCTGCCAGCCACGAGCGTGGCGCAGATTGATCCGAGTAGTTTTCTTTCTGCAACATCGGTCAATACGACCACGTCGAACTACTATTTTGCGAAACCCAATGAGCTGACGATTGTCGTGAATGTGATGGGCTTCGTTCAACGTCCCGGACGCTATGAAATCTCCAGCACCATCGACCTGATCAACCTTCTGTCTCTTGCTGGAGGGCCGGTCCCCGACGGTTCCTTAGGCGGTGTCAAAGTCACTCGTCTGGTAAATACGTCCGATCGCGTGGAGCGGAAGGAGATTCGCATCGATCTCGACGAGCTTTCACGCGTGAGCAATGAGCAGTTGCAGTTGCATCCGGGCGACGTGATCGAAATCGAGCGCACGGGATGGGCCACGGTACGCGATATCTTCACGGTTGTAGGCTATGCCGCCGTGCTGACGACCACGATTGTTACCGTCCTGAATTATGTGCAGCGCTAACTGATGCTCATGACTGTGTCCACTCCACACATGGGCGAGCCTTATCGTCCGGCGTGTGCACGATGGTATGCCCTGTACACGCGATCCCGATATGAGAAGAAAGTCCATGACGACCTGTGTGGTCGGGGCGTCGAAAGTTTTTTGCCTCTCATCGAAGAGGTGCACCTCTGGAGTGACCGAAAGAAGAAAGTGCTCGAGCCGCTGTTCAGAGGGTACGTGTTCGTTCGAACGGATCTACAAGCAAGATCCCGCATCCTGCAGACACCGGGCGTTGTTCGTTTCGTTGGCATCCGGCATCTGCCGTCTCCCATCCCCGATGAGCAGATCAACTGGATTCGCATTCTCATCAATGCCCCCGACGCTTTGCGCCGGGAGGAGTATGTTGCAGTGGGTGAGCGGGTGCGTATTAGTGCCGGACCATTTTGCGGTGTCGTAGGATTTGTGTTGCGAGTGAAAGAGTCGCTGCGCGTTGTTGTGTCGCTCGAGGCAATTGCCCGGTCGGTCTCGGTCGAAGTGCCGTTGGAGTTCCTTGAGCCGGTGGAGAAGTCAGGCCGCGTCTGCGTCGTCCGGGTCTGAGCGGAGAGTGAAGTGTGTGACGCCTCATCTCATGCCGGGTGAGGCAGATCGTGTTATTTCCATCTGTTTGCCCTGTAGGTCATAGCGGATGTGACTGAAAGGGCGGAGCGTGCCTTGACTGAACAGATCCCCTGAACTTGCTTCCTGTCCATTCCTTTATCATCTTACGGCTGTGTTCTTACCCTCTGTGTCATCAGTGAAAACTGCTTCCGTCGCAAGCCCAAAAGATCTCCTCCTGGAGAAGATCGAAGCACGTACAGCCGTCATCGGCGTCGTCGGGTTGGGGTATGTGGGGCTTCCGCTCACCCTGTGCTTTGCCGAACAGGGTTTTCAGACTGTCGGGTTCGACATTGACGCGAACAAGGCGCAGCTTCTGTGTATGGGCAAATCGTATATCAAACACATCCCTGAGGCGCGTATTCAGCAAGCGGTAGATGCGGGCAGGCTGACCGCCACGGCAGACTTTTCACGGATGCGCATGTGTGATGCAGTCTTAATTGCTGTGCCCACACCACTCAACAAGAACCGTGAACCCGATCTCACCTACATCGTCTCGACGTGTGAAACGATCGTTTCTTACCTTCATCATGGCCAGATCGTCGTCCTGGAATCAACGACGTATCCCGGCACAACCGACGAGATCGTTGTACCCATCCTCGAGCGCAGCGGACTCAAGGTCGACCGTGACTTCTTCGTTGCCTTCTCGCCCGAACGTGAAGATCCCAACCGAACAGACTTCACCACCAGCACCATTCCCAAAGTTGTCGGAGCGACCTCTCAGGACGGTTTGGAGGTGGCGGAGCGCCTCTACAGCCGGATTGTTGCGCGGACAGTTCCGGTATCGTCCACCCGCGTGGCGGAAGCCACGAAGCTGATGGAAAACATCTTCCGTTCGGTGAACATTGCGCTCGTCAATGAGCTGAAGGTTGCCTTCATGAAGATGGGGATTGACATCTGGGAGGTGATCGACGCGGCGAAGACCAAGCCGTTCGGGTTCATGCCATTTTATCCGGGACCCGGACTCGGCGGGCACTGCATTCCGATTGATCCGTTCTATCTGACGTGGAAGGCCCGAGAGTACGGCATTACCACGCGATTCATCGAGCTGGCAGGCGAAATCAACACGGCCATGCCGGAGTTTGTTGTCCAGCGAGTCATGGAAGCGTTGAACGATCATGGCAAGGCTCTCAAAGGCGCCCGCATTCTCCTTCTCGGTCTTGCCTACAAGGGCAACGTGGACGACGACCGAGAATCTCCGTCGTATCATCTTATGGACAAGCTCGAGCAGCGCGGGGCCATCGTGAGCTACAACGATCCCTACGTTCCCGTCATCCGACCGACGCGTGAGTGGTCGAAGTTTGCCGGACGGAGGTCGGTGGAGATCACACCCGACCACGATCTGCTGCTCATTGCCACGCCGCACGATGAGTATCGCCGAATAGACTTCAGCAGATTCACGATCCCCATCGTGGATACGCGCAACATCGTTCTCAACGGCAGGGTGTACAAGGCATAAGCATGGGTTCGATTCTGGTCACCGGCGCCGCCGGATTCATCGGCTATCACGTTGCAGCTCGGCTCACAGCCGAAGGTGAAACCGTTATGGGAGTTGACAATCTCAGCCCCTACTATGACGTGCGCCTCAAGCATACGCGGTTGCAACGGTTGCAACATCTGAAAGACTTCTCGTTTACCCAACTTGACCTTGCCGATGCCGATGCTGTCAGAACGTTTTTCCGCCGGCATCGTTTCGATTGTGTGATCCATCTTGCTGCACAGCCCGGCGTACGTTCCTCGTTGGTCAATCCGCACGCATACATTAGTGCCAACGTGGTTGGGTTTCTCAATGTTCTCGAAGGATGTCGTACCTCCAACGTACGCCATCTTGTCTTTGCATCGAGCAGTTCGGTGTACGGAGCGAATCGCCGCCTCCCCTTCTCAGCGCACGATATCACGGATCATCCCGTGTCGCTGTACGCGGCGACAAAGAAGTCCGGCGAGCTGATGGCACACACCTACGCGCATATCTTCGGCATCCCGTGTACCGGGTTGCGGTTCTTTACGGTGTACGGTCCTTGGGGGCGCCCCGATATGATGCCGATGCTCTTTGCACGTGCCATTCTCGAAGAGAGACCGATTGAGCTGTTCAACTTCGGCCGACACAAACGCGACTTCACCTACATTGATGATGTGGTCGAAGGTGTTGTGCGCATCATGAAAGTTCTCCCCCAACCGAACCCAACGTGGAACAGCCAGATGCCCGACCCGGCCATCAGTATGGCGCCGTATCGCCTGTATAATATCGGCAATCATACTTCGGTTGAGCTATTGGAGTTTGTCGCCTTGCTCGAGCAGAACCTCGGCAAGCCGGCGAAGAAGAACATGCTTCCTATGCAGCCAGGCGACGTAGAAGAAACGTGTGCGGATGTGGACGATCTCTCACGCGCCATCGGCTTTGTTCCCTCCACTTCGCTGGAGGTGGGCGTGAAGAAGTTCGTGGAGTGGTACGTGGAGTACTATAGTACTGCCGCCTTGTCTTCCGGAGAAACGAAATCTGCGGCGCTCTGACCGCCGGCGTCTCGGCTTCATCACACCGGATGAAAATCGCAGAGATCTTGTTGAACCCTTTCAGGGTTCGTTTTCTGTCCTTCGACCATGTGTCGGCGCTTTGCCCCGAGCTATTCAGGTGAGACGCTTTCAGCGTCATTGTTTTAGAGGGTTTATCCCTTCGGAATAACCGATGGCGAAGCCCTCGGATAGTAGCAACATCTTGAAGCGAACCCTGCATGGGTTGAATACACTAACCTCAGCGTTCATGCAGCCGGGCTTTCCCACGCCGGATGAAAATGGCTATGTTCATAGGTGTTACTCAGCAGGTCTGGGCGCGGCACTACCCCGGTGATCTCTCCGAAGTGGGTTTGGGTTACAAAACACTGCTCGATCAAGCGGCCGAGTTGGTTCAACTGATTGGATCGTTGGCTCCCCGCTTCTTACAAGCGTCAGAATCATCTGATGCCTGAACCCGATCTCTGACTTCTGAACCCATGAGTATCTCCTCTTCGTCCGGCACTCCCACCATCCGCATCGAGCCTCCGAAGGGACTTGCATCCCTCAATCTGAAAGATGTGTGGGAATATCGCGAGCTTCTCTACTTCCTCACCTGGCGCGATATCAAGGTGCGGTACAAGCAAAGCGTGTTAGGGGTGGGCTGGGCGCTTCTGCAACCATTGTTGACGATGATCATCTTCACGTTCGTCTTCGGTCGCTTTGCCGGAGTCCCCTCCGATGGCATGCCGTACCCGTTGTTCTCGCTGGCTGCGCTTCTGCCGTGGCAATACTTTGCAAGCGCCGTCGGACGCTCGGGCGTCAGTCTGGTCAACAGCGCCAATCTCATTACGAAAGTGTACTTCCCTCGGCTTATCGTACCGCTTTCCGCTGCGCTTGCGCCGGCAGTAGATTTCGCGATTACCCTGACGATGCTCTGTGCGCTCATGTTTTATTACGGGGTCGCGCCGACCGCGAATGTTGTTTTTCTTCCGGCATTTTTGCTTCTTGCGTTTACCGCGGCAATGGCCGTCAGCTTGTGGCTTTCGGCCCTCAACGTCCGCTACCGTGACGTCGGATATGTTATCCCGTTCATGGTGCAAATCTGGATGTTCATCTCGCCCGTGGCGTACCCGAGCAGTCTCGTGCCGGAACAGTGGCGATTCCTCTACGCCCTCAATCCGATGGCGGGCGTCATCGAAGGGTTCCGCTGGGCACTCTTCGGCAAAGGCCAGGCGCCCGATGCCGTCGTCGGACTTTCCGTGGCCGTGACGCTCGTGGTCCTGCTTGGCGGACTGTTCTTCTTCCAAAAGATCGAACAGACGTTTGCGGATGTTGTTTAGAGTTGAGAGGTTGTAGAGTTGAGAGTTGATGGTGCTTTTGGAGTTTGGAGTTGAAGGTTATTGAGATTTTCTTTCCGACCAACCCGAATTCCGACTCCCGAATCCAGAATCTTGTACCACCTAAGGACTGAGTCATGAACAAACACTCTCGTATCTTCGTCACCGGGCACAGGGGACTCGTCGGCTCGGCCATTCTTCGTCGGCTGGAACGTGAGGGCTACACCAATATTCTGACAGCTACGCGTGAACAGCTCGACTTGCGCGATCAGGCAGCGGTCAATTATTGGTTCCGCGCCAACCGTCCGGAGTATGTCTTCCTCGTTGCCGGTACCGTCGGCGGCATCATGGCCAACATGATGCGCCCGGCGGAGTTCATCTACGACAACATGATGATTCACGCTACCGTGGTGCATGCGGCGCATCTGTTCAACACCAAGAAGCTTCTCTATCTCGGCAGCTCCTGCATCTACCCGCGCAACGCACCCCAGCCGATGAAGGAAGAGGTGTTGCTCACCGGCGCACTCGAACCCACCAACGAACCGTACGCCATCGCCAAGATTGCCGGCATCAAGCTCTGCCAGGCCTACCGCCGACAGTACGGATGCAACTTCATCAGCGCCATGCCGACGAATCTGTACGGGCCGAACGACAATTTCGATCTCAACAGTTCGCACGTATTGCCTGCCATGATTCGCAAGTTCCACGATGCGAAGGTGGAAGGGCGCGACGAAGTCGTCATCTGGGGTACAGGCTCGCCGCGGCGAGAATTTCTGCACGTGGACGATTTAGCCGACGCTTGTGTGTTCCTGATGCGCACTTGGGAAGAGGACATCCACATCAATGTCGGAACCGGCGAAGACCTGAGCATCCGCGAGCTTGCAGAACTTGTGCGCTCGATCGTGTACCCGCAGGCGCGTCTCGTGTTCGACACAAGCAAACCCGACGGCACACCACGCAAGCTCCTTGATGTTACGCGCCTGCACACTCTGGGCTGGCGGCATGCCATCGGCATCGAGGAGGGCATTGCCTCCGTGTACCAATGGTTCCTGAAGAACCAGGAAGTTGCCAAAGGAGTGGCGGAGATTGCGGTGGGGTGAGGGTGAGGCGGAGGTCCGGATGAAGCTGGCGAGGTGAGCGCTCAGGGCCAAGACTTCACTATCTCAGGGACAACACAAGTGCCGGCTTTCGAAATCACGGATGCTGACTTTCACTCTCACATTCTTGAGCGGATGCATCAGAGAGGGGTGAGTAAGGACGAAGGTCGCTACGTCGTCAACCGTGGATGGGAAGCTGAAGATGCCAAGCCGGGTACGGTTGGCAGAACTTATGTGTTTCCCTTTGGGCAAGAGTGGGAAGGCCGGCTCTATCTTGAAAAGGAGGTGACGGTGTATTTCAAACCACGCTCGGGTAAAAGCCTCCTTCTCACTGTGAAGGCGCGTTATGGTAGTGGATTTCAAAGAAAGGACAAGTAGGCCATGAAAATCGAATATGACGCTGTCCGTGATTTGCTCTATGTGTGGTTTGCAACACCGGGAACCAAAGCAGCGCGTACGGAAACGCTTATGCCGGGTGTCCACGCCGACTATGATCGCGACGGCCGTTTGATCGGGATTGAAGTGGTGGATGCCGAAGAAGTCCTTGGAGACAAAATCCAGGTTGAGTTCTCGATGACACCATTGCACACCACGCAAGCTCCTTGATGTTACGCGCCTGCACACTCTGGGCTGGCGGCATGCCATCGGCATCGAGGAGGGCATTGCCTCCGTGTACCAATGGTTCCTGAAGAACCAGGAAGTTGCCAAAGGAGTGGCGGAGATTGCGGTGGGGTGAGGGGAGAATCAATGCTGTGGTGCGAAACAGGAGTCCGGTCCTCTCAACGAAGAAGCAGAGAAGGTCGGAAGCAGGAGGAGGATGGATGTGGTATGTGAAACTCAATTCGGCGAAGGACCTGGACGTGTACACGAAGGCGTATGCGATAGCGATGGAGGTGTTTGAAGTGAGCAAGACATTTCCCTCGGAAGAGCGATTTGCTTTCACAAGCCAGATCAGGCGATCATCACGTTCAGTGTGATTGAATCTTCGGGAAGCCTGGGCGAAACGGAAATATAAGGCCCGAATCACACAGCCACAGCACCGTCATCTCACGGAAGCCTGTCTCGACCTGGGGCGGATGCTTGGTGCCATGATCAACAACCCGAAACCGTTCCTACGAAAGTAGCAGCTCCGATTTCTGACCTCCGATCTGTGACCTCCGATCTCTGATCTCCGATCTCGGCTTTATGTCCGACATTGCCATCAAAGTAGAAAACCTCAGCAAGCTGTACCGGATCGGTGCGCGGCAGCAGCGCCACGACACGCTGCGTGATAGCATTGCCGCGATGTTCGACGCTCCCAAACGCTGGTTCAGTCGCAACGGGCGCGCTGCGGCCGATGACACCATCTGGGCGCTCAAGGATGTTTCCTTCGAGGTCAAGCATGGCGAAGTGGTCGGCATCATCGGGCGCAACGGCGCGGGCAAGAGCACGCTGCTGAAGATCCTCTCCCGCATCACCCGGCCCACAACGGGAAGCGTGGAGATCCACGGCCGTGTCGGGTCGCTGTTAGAGGTAGGCACGGGATTTCATCCCGAGCTGACGGGACGTGAAAATATTTATCTCAACGGCGCCATTCTCGGCATGAAGCGCGCCGAGATCGAGCGGAAGTTCGACGAGATTGTTGCCTTCGCCGAGATCGAAAAATTCCTCGACACGCCCGTGAAGCGCTACTCCAGCGGCATGTACGTCCG
>CAZIKE010000109.1:0-11777 GCA_964539775.1 uncultured Chitinophagales bacterium | reverse complement strand
AGATCTTGCGTGCTTGACCTGCCATGCTGGGGGTCAACGGTTTCCGTGGCTGATATCGAAAGCTCCCGACTCAGGAGTTCATCAAGATTCATACGTGCGCAATGCTTTCTGGTTACTATTGGCGTCTTCCAAATCCATACGCTGAAAAGTGATGGATCTGCACAACAAATCGCCGCCCCCGCAGGTCGACGAGTGTGGGCTGCGGCTCGTAGGTCATAGTTACCGGGTTGTAGTACCCACACGTCAATGTCGTCGGATCGATTGTGCCAAGGTCCAACACGTCGAACGGTACAATCAGCTCGCACGGTTCAAGAAACACAAGCCCATCGGGGTGAAACCTGAACACTCGACGCGGCATGTCCAGCATACCAGGAGGCGGGTTTGCGCGCGAGATTGAGTAGGAAATCCATCTTGGCACAGGGACGGCGCCGGCCGGAACGATGAACGATGTTGCTGCAACGTTCATGGTTGCCCCGGAGAGCGGCTTCACCAAGGCGCTCGAAAAGCCGATAAGGGAATCGAGGCTTGGAATACCACCCTGCTGATCGAAACCGGGGATGTCGTTCTCCGTGTCGACGGTAGCCACACCCTGCAGTGACGTGTTCGGTACCCCATCGTCTTGACACCCAAGAAGCACGCTAACGACAACCAGGACAAAGGCAAGAATGCGAATGTGCATAAAGTCCTCCCGAAAGAACGGTACCTGATGTTTACAGTTGAGTGAACCTTGTTACGGTGACGCCTGTGGGGGGATCCGCCTACACGGACGGCTTCTTACCTACTATCCTTGTGCCACAAATCCAAAGCGTGCAACGAAGCGGCCTGTTCGGAAAGCTTTGCAGTGGTGACCGACAAAATGTAGAAACGGAAAGGAAAAACTTCAAAAGAGAAGAACTCGCAGCAGAAGAAACGAGCACCGGGCGTGCTGTCTCACGTCATAGTCATTTTCCCTTCTTTGCATTGCGCAAGATACGGTCGAGGCGCGGCCGGGAAATCTTCAGGATCCGCGCAGCCTTCATCTTGTTTCCTCCAACGTACTCGAGCACCTTGTGTGCAAGCATGCTTTGCACTTCGCTCGCGGAAGCCTGCTCGACGGGAACACATAGCACAAGAGCTTCACGCGCAGGGGCAGGATCGGGGGTTGCATTGACTACATGCCGTTTCGCGCTCTCACGCCCTGATCCCGTCTCCAGCTCAAAGTCCGCCGCTGTAAGCCAGTCACCCTCTTCTAACAGCACAGCACGTTCGATGGCATGCTTCAATTCCCGCACGTTTCCTTCCCAGGGTCGTTCGACCAGCATCTGAAGCGCCGTCGCTGTAATTCCCTTGATTTTCTTTTTGTAAATTTGATTAAACGAGTTCAAGAACGCATCAACCAAAAGGGGGATGTCTTCTATTCGTTCGGCAAGGCTTGGCAGTTCCAGCGGCAGGATCTTCAAGCGATAGTACAAGTCCTTTCTAAACTGTCCGGCTTTCACCTTCTGTTCCAGGTCGGCGCTCGTCGCCGCAATGATGCGCGCCCGCACTGGCACGTCCCTGATCCCTCCCAACCGTCGCATAGTCCGGTCCTCGAGCACCTTTAGCAATTTGGATTGAGTAGTCAGGGAGATATCGCCGATCTCATCGAGGAAGATGGTTCCGTCGCCGGCAAGTTCGAACAGCCCGATTTTTCGCTCCTTGGCGTCGGTGAAGGCACCGCGCTCGAACCCAAACAGCTCCGCCTCCAAGAGGGTTTCCGGCAGCGCGGTGCAGGCGATGTCCACAAACGGACTGTTCTTGTTGGCACTATTGTAGTGAATCGCGCGTGCGAACAGTTCTTTTCCCGTTCCCGTTTCGCCGGTAATGAGCACGGTCCGAGCATTATTCTTGATCACTTTGCGAGCGCGTTCGATGGTTTCCTTCAATCGCTGAGATGTGCCGATGATGGAGCGGAAGTCATACACCTCCTGCTGAATTTCGACAAAGCGTTCTTTTCGTCTCTTGGCTCGCCAGTCGTTGTACATCAAAGCTATGTGATCTCGGATTTTCCGATGTTCCTCCGGGAAGATGAAATAGGCGGAGACACCCATCTTCACCAACTCGACAGCAAACCCGTGGTCGGCTTCGCGCGCAAGGGCAATGATGGGAACGTCGGGAATCTCTGAACAGAATTCCATGAGCGACGAGCGTAGCAACTGTGTATCCCTGGTGACGTCGATCAGAACCAGTCGCGGCACGTTGAACAGCGCCCTGCCCACAAGGAAGGTTGGGGACGAGGCAAACTGCAAATGCACATCATCGGCGGGCGTAATAAGACGCCGCACATCCGCCATCATTTCCTTTCTCCCGCAGAGCAGAATGTTGAATCGGTCTTTTGCCGAGGCCACGAGTATGATTCCTAGGACTTTGTGAGCGAGTCAATGGTAGCAAGCACGCGATCTTTATGATCGGCGGCCAGATACTGCTCTTTCAGTTCCTTCGACCGAAAGTGCGACAGGAAGTACTTGAGCACTAACCGTGTCTTAACGAGAAACTCCTTCGCACGTTCGTGTTGGCCGCGTTCATAGTATTCATGCGCAAGCGCGTAAGCGAGCTTCCACGTCATTTCGCTTACAGGTTCTTTCGCAATCGCTTCCATCCCGCGTTTGAAATACACGATCGCCTTTTCCGGAACCGATGCAGGCTGCACCGTTGCAATCATCCCCAACAGATAATCCACCTCGGCGACGACAAGGGGAAACGAGGTTGCGTGAGGATCCCGAAGCAATGCAAGGAGCTCCTCTGCTGCACGAACACTCTCCCCCCGGTGAAATCGGCATTCCGCTCGATGGATGGCGGCGAAGTAGTGCATTTCCTTCGCTTCTTCAGTCTGCAGGCAGGCACATACCCGCTCAAATGCCTCTTCGGCTTCGAGCAATCGTCCCTGCTTCTGCCTGCAGACGCCGAGAAGATGGTCGTACGTTGCGGCAAACGTTTCGAGGTTGTTTTCAGCGATGAGCTTTGCAGCATGATTCAACTGCAGTTCCATGGCTCTCACATCTCCAAGCCGAGCGAGGACTTCGGCAATGTGAAGACAAGTTTCGGTCAGCAAATGGGCACTGTCCATTGACATGTACAACTTCTTCGCCTGGAGCCAAGAGTCGATGGCTGGCTCATATTCCCCTTCTGCAAAAAGGACCTCGCCCAGGTTCATCATCGTGTTCGCCATCCCAATCCTGGAATCGGTCCGCCTGCAGATGTTCAATGCCATCGAATTGAACTCCTTCGCCTTCGCATATTGTTTCAGGTTGTAATAAGCAATGCCGAGATTGCTGTAGATTTGTGCCTGCTGGTTCAGCGTTCCATATTCCAAGCTCGCTCTTAGTGCACGCTCCCAATACTGAATAGCCTGCTCGTGATCGCCTTTGGCGCTGAGTGCGTTGCCGATATTGATGATGGCGTTTGTCACTTGACTCTTTTCATTGATAAGCTCGTATGCCTTCAGGGCTTCTGCGAAACAGTGGACCGCCTCGTCAAAACGATCCTGAAAAAAACTAACGATGCCGAGATCTGTATAAATCGCACCAAGAAGACGACTGTTTTTCAGACCGGCAGCAATCTCTAATTGCTGACGGCAATTCCCCTCCGCCTCCTTGAAATGACCCGCAGCAATCTGCAATCCAACCAGTTCTTGACGCAACTCGAGGCGCTCCACCTCACTCGAAGATATTTGCAGCACGGCGTTGATGTACTCCTGCGCTCTGTCGTTTTCACCCAAGCGTGAGAGGGATAGCCCCATGTACTTGAAAAGCACGGCCTTCTGGTCGGGATGCACCCGAGCGAGCAAGGCGCCCCCCGCTTCAACCGCTTCCTTGAACATCCCTGCTCGGTAGAGGAATATCACTCGCCTCACCTGCAAGAGCACGGTGCGGGCATCGTCACGCGCCTGTTCCGACTCGTTGATCGCATCCTCGATAAGTTGAACGGCACGTTGAAGAGCGAACCGTTCCAGCCCCGCATCTGCTGCCTGCTCGTCATACAAGGAAGCTTTTTCATGGTTGCCCGATGCAGAGAATTGATATGCAATTTCCTGTAGCTGTGTGAAGTCGTTCTCTGTGATGTGCTGTTCGAGCGTCGTTGCAATGAGTAAGTGAAGCTCTGCTTTCTCTCGGCCAATTGAGGCATAGATCGCGTCCTTCAACCTCTTCATTCTGAAGAGGAGATTCTGGTCGTTATCGCCGGTGGTAAGGAATGCTTCGAGCAGCAAGAAGCGGAGATGGTCGGCGCTTCGCAGCCGATGGAACGGCAGCAAACGAATCAGGATGTCGGGCCGGATGGGATACCGAAAGCACGCGGCAATGTTCAGCACCAACTGGCGTTCACGGCTGAGCTTCTGGAATCGCGCGACCAGAAACTCATCGAGATTCCTCGGCAATCGCGCGTCGAGTCCGCTGATGAACTGTCTTGCTGTCTCAGCACTGTGCACATCTTCGGGTTTCATGACGTCCGCAAGGGCATGCAGCGCCTCGACGAGGATGCCTGGCGTGCCGCCATAGAGAGAAAAGAGCATCGAGCCGACGTCACCGGCTGTAGCTCCAAGTTCGAGCGCCGAGGCGCACATTTCCGTTATCTCCGCAGGACCGAGTTCTCCAAGATGTATCTGCTTTGCCACGTCGGAGAAGCACGATCCTGACCAGTCACCCACCTGTGCTGCAAGAACAAAGATGCGGCCCACCGGAACATCGCGTAGAGCTGTGCGGAGGACTTGGACCGAGGGTTCGTCTATGAGCTGAATATCATCAGCAATCATGACAAATGGGAACACACCGCTGCATTCGACAAGGAATCTTGAGACAATCTCAATGAACGCATCTTTGTTATCGCCCCACAAATCGAAACGAAAGGAATCAATGTCTTCAAAGCCCAAGGTTGCTGCATACCGATTAACGACGACACTCCCTTCCATTGAGAACGAACGAACGTCACTTCCGAGAATCGGAATCACTGAGGCAATTGCCTGAAACGGAACATCGTTCGGGAGTGCTTCAAGTTCATACACGTGCACCTCTCGATTACGAGCAAACTTTACCGCTTCACGGAGAAGTGATGTTTTGCCGATCCCTTCGCCGCCGGTAACCACGGCAGCGCTCTGTTGAACAGCACCGGCGGTCCCTCCAAGTGCAGCAATGGCAGTGTGCAGGAGGTTCAACTCATTCTTCCGACCAACAAACTTCGGCTGCCGGGCAAGACCGAAATATGATTCGAAGAGCTCCCTCCCTGTGGGCATGTCGCGGACGAGTGCCCGCGCAGCCTCTTCGGCAGAACGGAATCGACGCTCCGGTTCCTTTTCCATCAGTCCTCGAATTACCGCGCGCAGTCGAGAGTCGTCATTGACTGAGAATCTCACCTCCTCATTCAGAACGAGCTTGACAAGCTCCACAGGATTCTTCGCCTCGAACGGACATCGTCCTTCCAAGAGATGAAAGAAGGTCGCTCCGAGGGAGTACAGGTCGACTCGATAGTCGAACGCCTCGCGTCTCAACAACTCCGGCGCTGTGTATTCCAGCGTTCCGCGAATGGACACCTCCAGCACTTCATCGCGTTTCCTACTGAACCCAAAATCCATCAGCTTGACCAAGGGCGCATCCGATGAGTTCTTCTCCCCCACCAGCATGAGGTTCTGCGGTTTCACATCGAAATGAATGATGCCTTCGCGATGGATGTAGTCCAACACACTGAGCGTTTGCAGGAGAAGAACTTCCAAGAATAATTCTTTCCGGTCGGGGTGAACGCTCGACGCAACCCACTCGAGTGGGGCTGTACCCTGTACGAATTCCATGGTAAAGAAGCGGCGATGCAGCAGGAATTCCTCGTGCGCGTGACGTACCGTGCCGAAATCGAAGATGCGCACAAGGTTGGGATGCGAAAGCTTAATGAGCTGCGATACCTCGTTGCGAAATGGTTCGTCGGTTGCCGCGCCGGCTTTTTCGCTGCTGTGCAAGACCTTCATCGCGAGCCGACGGTTCCTCTTCAGGGTGTCTTCCACTTGAAACACTTCGCCACTCCCGCCTTCACCAAGTTTCTCGACGATTCGATATCGATAGTTGATCATGCGGCGACCCCAGCTCGGCGCTCAGCAACGGCATGTAAGGCAAGCAACACCGTGGCAAGCATAAGCCCCGGAAACACACCCAGCCACCACCCGTTCTGCATGTACGAGAGTGCCTGACCGAGCATATTCCCCAAGCTTGCTGTTGGTGGTTGAACGCCCAAACCCAGGAAGCTCAGCGACGCCTCTGCAAGCATCGCGTTGCTAACCTGAAGCGTTGCTGCCGTTACAAGGAGCGGTTTGAGGTTCGGCAGAATATGTCTGAGCAGAACCTTCATCGGCCGTTGGTTCAGAAGTCGTGCAGCGAGGATAAACTCTCGTTCGCGCAGACGAAGCACCTCGGTACGGACGGTGCGCGCGATTCCCATCCAGCCCGTTAACGCAAGCACGAGAATGAGGGTGAGGAAAGAAGGCTGAAGGAAGGCCATGATGCCGATAACAAGGAACAGGCTTGGTAGAGCAAGCACCAAATCCGTGAAGCGCATCAATACCGAATCTACAATGCGGCTGCCATAGCCTCCAACAAATCCCACAAGGGTCCCAATGCACACGGCGCCAAGCGCCGCCAGAAGTCCAATAGCCGTCGAGATACGCGCACCATACACTACCCTGCTAAATACATCACGTCCATTGTCATCCGTCCCGAAGAGAAAAATGACGGCTTCCGTCGATGTTCCAACGGTTGAAAACTCATGTCGTCTCCCGGTGAATCGCTCAGAGCGATGCAGGAGCAATGAGGAAGATTCTTCCAGTGAGCGAGCTACCCAACTCTGATTGCCGGTCGCACTTGTCTCGTCGTTCGTGCGAACGCGTGAGCCGACAGAAAGCGGCGGAAGGAGTCTCGTTGTGAGCAAGTCGCCCTGTGCATTCGGGTTCACAGGCGATACGATCGGAGCCGTCAAGGCAGCAAAGGCAAGAAACACAAGCATTGTCTCCGCCATGCCGGTGATTTTGCTCTTTGGAGAGGTGGCTCTTCCCAATGATCGAATGAGCCACACACCTCCCAAAGCCCAGACAACAGCCGCAATCCAGTATTCCAGCAACTCGTAACGCCAGAATGCCACAGCCGTGTGGCGTTCCCCAATCGCTGCTAAAGCAAATGAGAGGAAAGAAATAGTACTCGTCCAAAGGACATCCGATCTTATCCAAGTTGTGGCAATGAAGACGAGAAGGACGAGGTACAGGATGTATCGTCGGAAATTCATCGGCTCACTCGCTCATGCGGATTCGTGGATCCAAAAGGGCATTCACGACATCGGCAACTAGATTGCCAAGGACAACCATAACGCCCGCAACAAGGACGCAACCCATGACGAGCGGATAGTCGCGCGCGAAAATTGCATGCACCGTTAGTTGTCCCATGCCCGGCCAGGAGAAGAGTGTTTCGGTAACTAACACGCCAGTCATGAGTACCCCAATCTCAACGCCGAGAAGAGAAATGATAGGCGAAGCAGCGTTCGGAAGCACATACGACCGGAAAACGCGCCGTCGTGAAAGCCCCAAACTTTGTGCATACAACACGAACTCTTGCTTCTGCACATTGAGTACACTCCCACGCAAGTATCTTGCAAATCCCGCAGCCGCAGGAATCGCCACCGTGAGCGAGGGAAGAACAAGGTGTTGCAGGAGATTGATCGGCGACCCGTACTCACCAGATGAATACATCTGGGACGACGGGAGCAATCCCATCCCGTACGAGAAGACAAGCAACAAGATCATGCCCACCCAAAACGAGGGAATAGTGTACACAGCAAGAAGCAACCTGGAAAGAGCTTTCTCGATTCTCTTTCCGTGAAGAAAGAACGCCGGAAGTGTAAGAGCAACCCCAAGCACAATCTCCAGAATCAAGGCTGCGACAGCAAGAATGATGGTGTTGGGGAATACGCTTCCGATCACGCTGAAGACGGGTTCGTTGCGGGTAAACGAGGTACCCAGGTCGCCCGACGCAACGGAGCGAACCCAAACGAGATACTGTTCGACAGTCGGCCGGTCGAGACCAAGTTGCAAACGAAGCTGCTCACGCACAGAAGCCGGCACTGACGGAGATATCAGCGCATCCGTTACGTCGCCCGGTAGCAGCCGGGAGAGAAAAAAGACGATCGTTGCTAAGCCGGCAAGGAGGAGAATGGCGCCGGCCAAACGTCGTACGATGTGTCTGCATAGCAAACTCAGCTTACTTTTCCTCCACGTTCCATTCCCATGCTTTGTGTGTTGAGCCAAGGATGCCGATGGTGAGACCTTTCAGCCGTCTATTCACGCCCACAAGGTCGTTGATCCAGAACAGGAAAGTGTAAGGCTGTTCGTCGTGAACAATACATTGGAACTCCTTCCAGAGAGGTGCCGCATCGGTTTCCCGGCTCACGAGTTTGGTAGCACGAAGGATTTCATCTACCCGCGCGTTACGAAATCCCACGAGGTTGAACGGTGCGCGCTTCAAATCCGAACTCCACCACACATCCAACTCCATCTGGAGAGGAAGTCGGAAGCCGGCGATCCAAGCATCGTACTTTCTCTCCATCAAATCATTCCAGAACCTGCTCCGCTCCACCTGCTCGATCTTCACATCGATTTTGATCTCCCGCAAACGCTGCTGCACAACAGTAGCAATCACTTCTCGCAACTTGTTCCCCGAGGCAAGTGTGATGACAAACGAAAATTCCTTCCCGTCCTTCTCCAGCACGCCGTTGCCGTCCCGATCATTCCAGCCCTCGGATAGTAACAAATCCAGTGCACGCTGCTTGTCACAGGGGAGCGCTTTCAGCGTATCGTTGATCGCCCACTTGAAAAGTGGTGAAATCCCTCCGATAGCTACCGCTCCGTGTTTGCCGAGATACGCGCGCACGATCTCCTCTCGATCAATACTCATGGTCAGGGCGCGGCGGACGTTCTTCGATCCAAACAAGGGATGAGGACGGATACTGGCGCCATTGGATCTCCTGTACATCTCGGGGTCGATGTTGTTCCAGCCGATGAAGTCATAGTCCCTACCGATGGTTGAAATGATCTCGACTGTGCCTGTTTGCAACAACGGGCCAATGTCTTCTACGCGCAAGCCGCTAACCAGATCCACTTCGCCCGATCTGAGTTGTGCGACGCGTGCCCTGTAATCGGGCAAGACCTTAAACACAATCCGCGCAAGATGCGGCTTGATGCCACACCACCCGGCCTTGTTCGCAGTTAGTACAATTTCCTGGAGCGGAACATATCGCTCCAGGGCAAACGGTCCCGATGTAACAGGCGACTTGTTGAAGGAGTGCTCACGCAGCTGATGGCGTGGAACGCCATCCAGTACGTGTCTGGGAACAATGGGAACGCCTATATCAAACAACTGGCTCGGCGAAGCTCTCTCGAATCGGAAGAGTACAGTGGAGTCATTGAGCGGGATGACACTTCCCGCAATGTCTGGGCGGCCATCTGTCCTCCGCAGGTTCTGCACGGCGCCATGGCGCACGCTCGCAACGACAGTATCCGCATACAGGTCGAATGAAAACTGGACATCACGGGCAGTTACGCGTACTCCATCGCTCCAGAACGCGTCCGTGCGCAAATGGAAGGTGAGCTCCCGTCGATCGCCGGAGAACTCCCACGCGGAAGCCAACCAAGGTGAAAACGTGAGTGCCCCCCGAGCAGTGTCGAACTCGGGATCTACAAGGCGAGGAAAGAGAAGCTCTGTGATTTGCGCAGCAACAAGCTCTTCGGTAAAGATCGGATTGAAGGAATCAATGTCCCCTTCGATCGCGATTGTAACCGTCGTGTCGTCACTGCGCTGTCTCCTCTGACATCCCCCAAGAAGTGTGCAAGCGACAGCGATAAATGCGAACCATCGCGTTGCCAGACAAATGGTCTTCATCCCCTGAAAACAAACGAGATTCAGCTAAATATAGTCAGAGCATATACCTTTGTCAACCATGTGTATTCGTTGTCACGCCCGTCTTAAATCTGACCTTCGCTGCACGTCAGTTGTTGCGAAGGAGTTTGAACGATATGAACCAGTCACTCGACGGAATAGTGTGGAACCAAGCTCTCGCTGCGCCAACGGAGAGAGTTGATTCAAGGTTCGACCAATGTTTGAAGACGATGTTTGCTTGGGCACCGATACCGACACCGAACCACCTCCTCGTATTGGTCACCACCACGTTGGTGAACACCGACGCGTCGAGATGATTCATGAAGTGCTGTCCCAGCGAGACCTCGCTGAACCTAAGAGGAGGAAAATTGTTTTCGACCATCAGCTTTGCAAACCGGTCCACACCCCAGGAATAGATCGGGATCCCGGGGAAGCGAAACACTTTGCGGAACTGTTTGGCATCCACGTTTTCGAGTTCACGATTGCCGAAGCCGCCGAAGAAGAAACGTGACTGTGCTAACCGGGTCTTCGCTCCATGATAGCCTGCGGCGATTCTAAAATGAAGAACGTTGTGCGGAACAATGTACGGCGTAAATCTGCTCCATTCCGCGTAGAGCTGATATCCCGTTTGGGGATTGCGAGGGTTGGAGCCGAAGAACATTCCCGTAATGGCGTACTCATTCCCACTTTCATAGTCGCTGCTGCCGATCGTTCTTCGGAGGCTCTGTGAGGTGATGGCAGTTTGTGCAACAACGAAGTCGGGTGTGGAAACACGAACAAGGTTATCATTGATATATTGCACGCCAGTGTAGAACGTAATCTCCGTCTGCTGCTTCAGCTTGTGCGGGTTGTCGTAGAGCCAGTAGTGCAGGTTGCCGAAGCGAAGTTTGCTGCCCAACATTCCTCGCTTCCTGCTGTTAAACAGGTCGTAGAAGTCAGGGCCATTGAACTCCCACCCTGCCTCCCACTCTTTTTTGTACTCATATTTGAGTTTGAGATGAAAATCCATCGGCTGGTTCCTCTCGCCAAACGGCGAAAGTCCGGTCTCGAGCGTCAGATCATGATTCAGAATGGGATCGGAGATGTGGGCGAAGAATCCCAACACCTTCTTTGATTGGAAGCCTGTAATGACCGGCATAAAGGCCACGATGCTCAGATGCTCGAAGCCGTTGTACTGGTCCCGCATCACCGGACCGAGGCTATCGTTCTTCACCGGTCGCTGCAACGCCCAATCGCCAACGCGGGGATAAGCGTCATACAGTTGCTGGCCACGATATTGTATGGCGGGGAGCCGCTCAGCTTCTCTGTTCGCAATCAGCACAGGAACAAAACCCTCTGTTGAAAACTCAAAAGCAAACAGCGTGTCGTCACTGACTTCGATCGGTTTGAATAAACCGACAAGTGTATGGGACACAGGAATAATTCTCAAGCTATCGAGTCGAGTTTTGTAGATGTTCGAGACGCCGTTGGTATAGGCATTCCAGTAAAGTGTCTTGCCATCACGACTCCAACTTGGATTTTCGGGAGAGCCTTTATCGGTAATAAGCTTGTACGCTGTTCTCACTCCCTTCTTCACCTCGTCTGTTGGCACTGCAACGATGGACTGATCGCCGTTCGCCCTGTGCAGTACGGCAACGAGAGTGCGGCCTGAGGGATCGACAGCCAATCCATGGATCTCATCGCCAAGGTCGAAATAGACAAGCTGAAAGAGCGAGTCATACGGGAAGGGTGAGTACACCAGCCATGCTGCGCCGCCGCTGTGTCGTATCCCCCACAACTCGCGGGTGGATGAGGAAACCGTCAGATGACCAATACGCGCGTTCTCAAACAGAAGTTTCCGTTCCTTCGATCTAACGTCAAGCA
>CAZIKE010000108.1:1404-12199 GCA_964539775.1 uncultured Chitinophagales bacterium | reverse complement strand
TCCTGAGTCGGTGTAGGTCGGAATGGCATTCCGACCTACATTTTGGAAAGCCTCGGCAGTGAGGGGGATGAGTTCGGCAACACCAAGACCTCAGCGCAGCAGCAGGAGTTTCCGTGTCTGCACAAACTCTCCGGCCTGCAAACGATAGAAATACGTTCCGCTTGCCAAGCCCGTCGCGTCGAACGTCACTTCAAAGCTTCCTACTTGCAGGTTCTCATTGACCAGCGTTCGCACTTCACGGCCCAACAGATCGTACACCTTCAGCGTCACGAATCTGCTATCTGGTATCTGCCATTTGATATTCGTTGACGGGTTAAAGGGATTGGGGTAGTTCTGCTCAAGCGAAAATGCTCGTGGAAATCCCTCAGCGCCTTGCTTCACATCGGTTGGTCCTGCACTTCGGAATACTCCTTCTGAAAGCGTGCCGGCAAAGATGCCACCACTCGCAGTAACGAGAAGGGACATGACATTGAGATCAGTCAGCCCCTCGGTGAAGGGACTCCAAGTATCGCCGTTGTTGGTTGACATGAATACGCCATGTCCACCGTACGGCCATGAGCTTCCCATCGCAGCAAGAACATGCCCGTTTCCCGCGACCGCCACCGACATGACACCAGACGACGGGAGGCCGAAGCTTGTTGCAGTCCAATGTTCGCCCCCATCAAGGGAACGGAAAACGCCAGCGTAGAAAGTCCCGGCAAAAATGTGGCCCAAAGCATTCACGGCAAAAGTCCGAGCACTCGCCGGAGAAGCGCTTAGCAGCAGCCAGGTTTCGCCATTGTTCGTAGAGCGATACACGCCGTCTCCGCTTCCGGCGAGAATGTGTTCGGATTCGGTCGCAAGGAGCGAGTGTACACTCGACATTCCGGGATCAACCCGCTCCCACGTCCCACCATTGTTCGTTGAACGGAACACGCCGCCGAGATTGAACCATGGGTCATGCACACCAGCAAACATGCTGCCGTTTGCATTGATGGCAAGGGATGAAATGCTGTAGAAGGTAAGTCCGACGGAGACCCAGCTACCTCCGTTGTCCGTCGAACGAAATACGCCGCCGCTTTGACTGCCGGCGAAGAGATGTTGGCTCGCATCAATAACAAGGGAAGACATTGCAAGTCGTACCCCATCACTCATCTCTAACCACGAGTTACCATCGTTCGTCGAGCGAAAGAAACCTCTTCCTGAAGACGAACCGGCGAAGACATGCCCGGTCGAGTTTTTTGCAAGCACGGTTGCAGCATAGTCGGTGATTCCGTCATTGACCGGTTGCCAACTGTCGCCGCTGTTCGTTGAGCGGAAGACTCCTGTGAGGGTTCCGGCAAACAGTGTCCCGACAGAATCTACTGCAAGAGAGGAAACATACTTCTCGCCCATGCCGGAATTGGATGCCGTCCAATTGTTGCCATCGTTGGTTGAGCGGAAGACTCCGCGATGCGTTCCGGCAAACAACCGGCCACTTCCATCAATAGCAAGTGATGGAACTCCTCTCTCCGGCGGTCCAGGAAGGCCGGCATTGATTTCAATCCATGAGCCGCCGTTGTCGGTCGAGCGCAAAGCCCCGCGATAGTCGGTGCCGATGAAAGCGTGTCCACTCGCATTGAATGCGATAGCTCGAATATAGGGTTCAGACAGCACAAACCCCCAGGTGGAGCCGTTATCAGTGGAGCGGAGCAAACCAATCGCTCCGCGGGTAACGATACCCGCAAGGATGAGTCCTGTTTGGCTAACGGCGAGGGAGAAACAACCGTTGAGCGTATCGAAGCCCACGTTCACCTGCGTCCAGCTCTCACCGTCGTCTGTTGACCGAAACATGAATTGGCTACATGCAAAAACCAGATTCCCCTCTCCCGCAGCAATCTCATTTGCGCCGCCGACCAATCCCTGACTGATAGGTGTCCACGTTTGCCCGTTGTCTGTCGAACGAAACGCGCCACCCGCTGCCGCAAACGTACGCCCCCTTCCTGCGTGTGAAAAAGAAGAAACGCCAAGATAGCCCAAACCTGGTAGGTCAGATATTTTTCCCCACCGTTGGCCATTGTTTGTAGATCGGTAAGCGCCGCTTTGTGAGCCTGCAAGGACGGTCCCATTCGATGTGGCAACCAAAGCCCCAATTTGGCCGCCGTATGGTCCGTTCGTCGGTTGCCACGATGTTTGACCATGCAGAACGTGTGCAACCAGAACCACCGCGCAAAATGATAGTGTGCGCCTCATGTATTCCACTCCGTAGATGTCCTAAGAACACACCGCGAGTGCCTGTATCTTCTCTTTCGTAGCCCGTCTGCTGCCAGAAAGAAGCCACCGATTTTTACAGAGGCACCAGCGTCAAATCAATACTCGGGACACGAATGTGCCTGTCCGCTCCGTTTCTAAAGTCTGCTTCCACCAATGCATGATCGGAACGCCCAAATGCTTCAATGGAAACCCAAACATCAATAAGGACCGGGACATCCTTGACGACAGTGGTACTCGCCGTTGGAGTGAACGTATCGATCACCCAGTATGCAGCGCTGTCATCCCATCGATGTTCGTTGACAATGACTATCGGTGGCCCAGCGTCAAGATAAGATTGAAACAATCTACAGCCAAGCGTGATCGTGAGCCTTCCATCAGTTCTTGTGTACCAATGATCATGTGCACTAACATACACGGTACCACTCACTACCACGTGAGGCTCAACATGGAGGTCACCGCTAACCGGAGGTCGTACGATGAACGTCAACGAGCCATAGGCCGGAGAAGGACGGCTTGTTGCTCCTATCCCCAATGATCCCCCAGCACCCGAACTTCGGTTATACAGATTCATCTCCCCTAACTCGGCGTTGATATAGGGAGACGATGGTTCGCTTGCCACAGCTGGCGGAGTAAGTTGAAAGTGCTGAGGTCCAGGTGCTGAGTCCAGGTGTTGATAGCCGTTGGAAGTAACCAACCACCACGGTACTGCCCTTAGTCTGTTCATCCCACGTAACGATGCCTTGCTAAGCAGAGCCTTTTGCCGACGCAGCGCAATCATTTCCGGAGGGGGAGGATTTTCTAAGAACGCTGTAAGGTCGTCTTGCAGTATCTGTTTCTCTCTCTTCGCTTCTGCCATCCGGTGCCGTTCAGTTGCAACGTCGTGTTTGTCCAGTTGGTTTGGTCTCTTCTGGCCATTCCCATGGAGTCTGTGCGAGAGCAGATAGCTTCTTGTATTAACCGCTTCTTGGTAGTCCCGCAGTATCTTCAGTTGGCGATGATACTCCACGAGGTAACCGTTCACACTATCGCTCAACAATGGTGAGGTGTTCATAGAGCCTCTCCTTTCTCGTTTTCGCGTTTCTTCATTTCGATTCTTCATGCTTTGGTCCATCTTTAACGAAACAGACTCACCGCATCAGCAAAAGTTTCTTCGTCTCCACAAACCGGTCTGCCCTCAGCTGGTAGAAATACACGCCGCTTGCCAAGCCCTCTGCGTTGAACGTCACCTCATAACTTCCTGCTTGCAGATTCTCATTCACCAACGTTCGCGCTTCCCGGCCCAGGATGTCGTACACCTTCAATGTTACATTTCCGGCAGCATGAATGGAGAATGCAACACGCGTACTTGGATTGAACGGGTTTGGGTAGTTCTGGTTGAGTACAAAGGTCGTCGGCAAGTCGGATTTCTTTGGCTGAACGTCGGTGATCGGGCTTACACTCCTGAACAGCCTCCCAGAACCACCAGAGTCAGTGGCTGCAAAGAGATACCCGCTTGTGTTGATTTCAAGAGATCTCACATTCGTAGTTGTCAATCCTTGGCTGATTGCTGACCAAGTCACACCGTCGTCGGTCGAGCGAAAAACGCCACTGGTGTTGCCAACAAATGCCTCTCGATTTGAGTTGAACGACATTGCGCGGACCGGAAGAGTACAAAACTGCGACCAAGTGTTTCCATCATCTTTTGAACGCATGGTCCGAGATTCTCCGAAGGCAAAGATGCAATCACTGCTGTTACGCGTAAAACCTCTGCCTCCAGTGGAGAGACTAAGCATCTGCCAAGTGCTGCCATTATCCGTCGAACGGAACCGCGCAAAGCGATCCCCAGCAAAGATGACACCGCTGTTACTAATCGCAATAGAATAAGGTCCGGTCAATCCGACGTGCGCCCACGAGGAACCGCCATCCGTTGAGCGGAACATGCCAAGGTAGCCATTGCTGGAGTTGCTGTTTTCAAGAGGCCAGTCATTGCCGGATGCGAGGAAGATGTGGCCATTGGGCAACATTCTCGCAGCAATTCTGCTCGTGACAAAGTCACTGCCGGATGCAAGGAAGAGGTACCCATTGGGGGCAAACCCGATGTCCCAAACCCAGGAGGCGCTACTCAAACCTGAATCGCTTGCGAACCAATTATCCCCGTTGTTTGTCGAACGGAACAAACAATGTCGTCTCGCTGACTTGTCAAACAGTCCAAGGAATATTGTCCCTTCTGGACTGATGGCAATCGCCGTACTATACCAACTTGCAGGTAAGCCGCTATCTGAGGCAGACCAACTGTTGCCGTTGTCCGTTGAACGAAACACATGTTCATAAGCGGCGAAGATGTGCCCGCTGGCATTACTTGCCAGCAGATCAAAATAGGCAAAGCCAGACGGGCCGTTCACTTGCTGCCAGAAATTTTGGGCAGATAAGGTCTGGAACGCGAAGCATGTTACCAAAACTATGATCGCATTTTTCATAAGTCCTCCTCATGCAATTCGATCTTGTAACAACACAGCGCCCGCCCACAAGACGGGCGCTTGAGACATTACCAGAGTCAGTGCCATCATCGCAACAGCAACAGTTTCTTCGTTTGAACAAATTCACCCGTCTGAAGCCGGTAGAAGTACGTTCCGCTCGCCAACTCCGTCGCATCGAACGTCACCTCGTAGCTCCCCGCCTGCAGGTTCTCATTCACCAGCGTTGCGACTTCTCGTCCCAACACATCGTACACCTTCAACGACGTGAATCCTGAAGCCTGAATCCTGAAACGGATTGTCGTTACCGGGTTAAACGGGTTCGGATAGTTCTGCTCGAGCCGAAAGTTCTGCGCGATTTCGTTTGTTTGCTTGACCGATGTGACGAGTGAGTCCCCCGTCCATGCGTACACTGCACCACTATCGCCGCTGGACCAACCGCTGTACTGGCTCGCGAATGAAGGAATGCCGCGGGAGACTGCGCAGTCAACAACTGTCCACGTTGTACCGAAGTCTTTTGTGTATGCTGTACCGGGAGTTGAGCTGAATCCCGGACGGTAGCCGTTCGTCATGACAAACTTCTTCGTTGACCCGGGCACCGCACCAAAAAATCCCGGTGTGAAGCATAAGCTGATAGGTTCTGAAGTCCATGTATCGCCTCCGTCGGTGGTTCTCCTCAATCGAGGTTCGGGAATCCATCCAGCGGCCATTCCGCTGTCGGGACTGCTGAACGCTGGAAACCTTGTTCCACCGTCGAGGTCTCGAACTGTCCATGTTATGCCTCGATCCGTTGTGCGATAAAGGCGCCAGAATGAGAAATTGTTGTCACCACCCGAAAACCAGAACCTATTCCCCGAATTTGCCCCGAGGAAGAAAGTGTTTTCCCCAGGAATCGGTTGAGGAACACTGGCAGGCGGCACGAGAGCCCAGTTGTCTCCTCCATCTGTCGTTCTATAAATCACCCAGTTCCCTCCGACCGGATCTGCAACGCAGAGACCAACATTTGCATCGAAGAAGTGTATGATTTTGGGAAGTTCAACGAATCCAGGGAACGTTCGTTGCGTCCAGCTTGCACCGCCATCCGTTGTCTTGAATAGGCCACCGTTTGTCGTGCCGAAAGCATCGTGCATCAGTACCCAAGCGGTGTTCGCATCGAGGGGAGAGATACCTGAATTCCTCCACGTCGAGGGAGCGATGCTGATCGAAGAAGCTGTCCAGTTCTGGCCGCCATCGGTCGTTCGAGTGATTCGGTTGGACGTTCGTATGTTGATTCCCCAACAAACATTGTCGCTGACTGCTGCAAAGCGCACCTCGTACCAGGGGGATGGAGGGGTGAGACCAGAATTCTGCACCGCCCACGATGAGGCAGTGCGGAGCCGGAAATGCGTTTGCGCCACCCACCTTCCAACACTTTTACCCATCTCAATCCCTCGCTCGTTGGATGTTCGGAAGTGCATCCCACCCCATACCCGTGCGTTGACCATCTCATCAACGAATTGGTTGACGTTCGTAAAGGAATGGCTCGTTCCCGTCACAGTGCTTGTGAATGTAAACGAGATGTTCTGCGTGCCGAAGAATCTCTCTAGAGTAACTGCCATCGCGCCGGTAAGCGCACTGTGCGTGGAGATGTACTCCTGATGATTGGGAGTCGTGACCAGAGGCAGCCACGAGGTATCACGCTCAGTGGCCGGATTGCCGTCAATATCCGCATTGCGGATCGCCGTAACGGGACGCCAGAAATTGTAGTAGAACTTCGTGTCCCATCCGGCGATCAGCGCGTCGGTCATCGCAACATAGAGCTGCGCGAACAGCCGTGCGTTATCGGCAAGCGAAAGCCCGCGCGTTGCTGCAAAATCTCTGATTGCCCTTGCATACTGGATGCCGGCGTTTTCAAAGTAGAATCTGCCGGTCTCGCGCTGCTGGGGCGTGCTCAGCGAACTGTCACGAGAGCCGTAGTTCTTCACTTCGTTGAAGTCTTGCGTGTAGGTGCTGCTCGTGAGTGCAGGAGGAACCAAAGCACGGAATTGCGACACGGCGGTCATCGCAAACGGACGAAGATGTGCAAGCCATGGGATGAGCGGCGTTGCAGGAGGAGCCGGAGCGCCCGGAGTCAGTTGATACACGCCCGGTCCCGGCGGCAGGAACGTGTACGGAATACTCGCTCCCCTTCCGTCGCCTGTCCGCAGCGCGAGAAATCGCTGTGCTACCTCTTCTCCGATTGCAATCCCTCGCGCCCTCGGGCTGCCATTGGGCAGCAAGGCGATTCTTGCCGCATACACGGAATCAATAAAGGTCTGACTATTGGGATAGAATGCAACAAGCACTCCCCGCGCCGCTGCTGCGGTCGCCGCTTCTTTCAACGCCCATGGTGCTGCATTCGAGGGCACGACAGCGAAAGGCGTGTATTGCCCGTCTATCGCATTTACTGCGTCATAGATCGCTATGTGCATGTACGGCAAGTAGAAGAGAGGTGCTCCAATACTCACTGCAGTAGCGTTCCAGTCGCTCACCGCATCGGCGCGGGACTGGCTCGTGAGTAGCGCAAATGCGCCCACCAACAACAAGAGAAAACGTTTCATGACTACCTCCGATGAGTGAATCAATATGAAACCCTCTACAAAACAGGACCGATCATGGGATGGGTGGATTCTTAGTAACGTGCAAAACGTAGTACGTCTGACCATTCGCTGACCAACCGTGAAGAATATTCCCTTGGCTTAATGGAGTGAATCTAATCTGCCCTTTATTGTGACTCAGCAGAGTAACCGTGGCTCCGTTCATATCCAAGTCCAGCTGAATGTTGTCAGTTTGGTGTATGTTGAACTGCTGCTCCCCATTGTAACGATCATTGAACAACTGCCTGCCCTTACCCCTGAAGGAGTTGGGAGGAACTTTCACTGCAGACGTTATCCTTGCAAGGCTAAAAAGCTCTGAATAGCTCACAACGCCGTTGACGTTCATACTTACAAGTTTTACGTCGACGCCTCCTTTGTGAGCAAGCAATTCTTTCAAGACGCTGACCCAATCCCCACCAACTGACTGGCCAGCCAGTAGTATTACCGTCGCCACGAACATCAAGAGAAATCGTTTCATGACCACCTCCGCTCAAATGTGAAAGAACATGTGAATTACGGTGCGGATAAATCTACGATACACTTGAGGCGGGGACAATCAGCCTTTTGAAGTAATCATGGTGGGAAATCACCCGCGAGGATGATGCAGTAGGTACTTTTAGGTAGGAATGAACTGCAATGCGAGTTGAGCTGCCGGCTGGTTGTACATCAACGGACGAGTTTCGTAGATTGGCATATCGCTGTAATCCGCTGACGAAGCGACCGAATGACGGCAGCAACAAGCAGTCGCGGAGCGACCGGATGAATATAGCCCGTCCATTTATGGACGGGAATAGTAGTCAACAACCAACACACAAGTCACGTCAGTGACGAATGAACGGAGGCATTATGGCAAACACATACACATCCCTCCATTACCACATCGTCTTCAACACGAAGCGGCGGGGAACCATACATCGCTGACAACATTCAAGACCGCGTGTGGGCATACATCGGTCTGGCGGGCACCGTCCCACGCGACCAAAACGAACATGAGTGATGCGATTAGAACTTTCATCGTGGCTCCTCATTATGTTGGTGTTTATTTTTACCGTCCCCAAAAATGAGCGCGTGTCGTGGTGTGTGTTGTTGTGTGAAGTTGGCAGCTTGAAATGCATGCGGAGCTTTTGTTCAAGATGAAAGTGAGTTTGAGCGTACGAGATTTCTGGCGGTGATGGGTGCGAACCACCGCAACCACGAGGAGAGGGCTTGTCGTGAAGGGACGATCAAGAAACTGTCGCTGCCAGCGTCAGAGGAATTCGCTCATTTCCTCCGCGGAAAGTCTTGCTTGCCGCAAAATGGACCTCATTGTCTCCTGACGGAGGTCCTTGTTGTGGAATGGAACTGTCACAAGCAGGTTTCCCTTTTTGAGTTGCACGTGGCTCCCCCTCGTGCGCAGTTCAATGAATCCTACCCTCTTCAACGCGGCGATGACTTCCTTTGGCTTAGCAACCGGTGGCTTAGACATGCACAGCAACTTGCACATTTACCGTAAGCCTGAACACCTCCGCAACGTCTTCCGGCCGCGTGTGCTGAGGATTCTCTGCTTGTGAAACCGGGCGGATGATGGGCAGGTTGTTCTCGATAGCGGACTCGACGTAGAGATTTACTGCCTGAGCTAACATCTGCTTGGCTTCATCAATAGTGTCGCCTTCCGAAGCAACGTCCGTATCGAGGCAGAGCGCTGAAAAACCGGAATCCTCCTTGAGGACAATACATCTGAACACAAAGCTTGATTTGTCCATATAGGCTCCTTATTGCTGGAGGAATATAGCAAAACTGAGGGTGAACGGAAAGGAAAAAGCCGAATAGTGTTCACTTCCGCAAGTACATCAGCACCGCTTCGGTGCGGGAACGGACGTGGAGTTTTTGGTAGATGTTACGAAGATGCGTGCGGACGGTTTTGATGCTGAGGAAAAAATGGTCGGCGATTTCCGTGTCGTGATACCTCCATATTGCCGTGACTATCAAACTGGGGGCTGGGTTTCCGAAAGGTCAAGGCCCTCATGGGCAAACGTTTGGAGCACGGCTTGCTTGACCCGTTCGGCCAACGCAATTGCACGACGGGCCCGCTCCTGCGTTACGTGGAGACCTATGCCGGGATAGCGTGTGGTCGTAGCATAGATGGTAAGTTCTTCTGCCTCGTGAATATCGTCAGGCCACAGTGCAAACCGGGCACACGCCTGTAGGAGATATGCAATGTCATGTGAATGTGAAAACCGAAAACGACGAAAGACAAGATATGCCTTGAGATATTTCTCTGCGCACTGCTGGGAGAGATACGCAATAATTCGGTACGAAGCATTCCCCCCGAGGTCCATCCCCTGCCTGGCAAACTGCAAGTCCTCCTCTGCACTGGCCACCCACTCACGCGCCTTTTGATGGATTTCACTCGTTGGATCGTTCATAAAGAACTTTACCCTCGAGAGAAGCCGGAAGTGCAACAGTTCCCGGTATGTGCCGGTCTCGTTCGAATTCATCAGGCGTCATAAGCACAATGTCCTTTGGCACAGGCAAGTCGCGCAAGGCTCTGATCATTTCTAACATCAGCTCATGACGGCCATCGGACATGTGAGTAATAACGAGGAGATCAATATCACTCTCTTCATCCACTACTCCGCGCGCAACGGAACCGAAGAGGATTATCTTGAGCGGTTTGAAGCTCGAAACGAGCCGCGAAACCACTTCATCGAGGATTGGTTGACTGATCATAGAGGTCGCTGCCTTGCCTCAACAAAGGTAGAGAAACCGGATTGGACAATCAACAGCCAGGACTTCACTTCCGCAGGTATATCAGCACCGCCTCCGTGCGGGAACGGACGTGGAGTTTTTGGTAGATGTTACGAAGATGCGTGCGGACGGTTTTGATGCTGAGGAAAAAATGGTCGGCGATTTCTTTGTCCTGGTACCCCTTGGCAAGATAGGAGAGAATTTCCATCTCGCGCTCGGAAAGGTTCTCCGTCTCCTTCGATGACTTGCCCATCTCCTGAAAGGCCTTCACCACCTTGCGGGCAATCTGGTCGGACATGGGCGAGCCGCCTTCGTGCAAATCCCTGATGGCTTCGAGCAGCTCGGCAGGAGGTGTCCGTTTCAGGATGTAGCCCGTCGCGCCGGCAACGATGGACTTGAATACCTTGTCGTCGTCTTCATAGACAGTCAGCATCATGACTTGCATTTTGCCGTCTTGTTCTTTCAATCGTGCAACGCATTCGATGCCGGACATCTTCGGAAGCTGGATATCCATCAGCACGACGTCGGGATTGTACGCCGGCAGATGACGGAGGGCTTCTTCAGCGGTTTCATACGCGGCCGTGCACTGAAACCCCTCCGATCCATCTATGAGCGCGGCAAGTCCTTCCCGAATCTTCTCATTGTCTTCGACGATGGCGACTTTAATAGGCATGGGCGTAATCTACTTCCGTATGTGGCGGGATTCAATACTTAGAATTAGGTAAAACATGGGTGTTGGGTGATAGGTTGTGGGTGTTGGGTTGTGGG
>CAZIKE010000108.1:0-1304 GCA_964539775.1 uncultured Chitinophagales bacterium | reverse complement strand
AAACCTTGTTTGTCAAACTCCCAGTAGTTACTTTAGACTGCGTTCGAACTTCAGAGTAGGCAATGAACTATGAAATTGCAAGCAGTCTTCTGGGACTACCCTCAATTTCTGGATCAGAAATATTTAGAATCCTATCTGCGCGAGAACAAGGACACCGATGCGTTCAACTGGATACTCACAAGATTCCTCGAACACGGCAGAGCCGTTGATACCCTTGCCTTCTTTGACATCAACGACATTGCTGCGCGGCTCTCTTCCTTGAAGCTGTCCGAGTATACAGCAACAAAGTGGCGCCGATTGGTGGAGGTGTATGCTCACTGCACATGAAGATAAGAGATGCTACGCCTCGAGCCTCCAGCGAGAGCTCCTCGTTGACCTTGTGCAGCACCCAAGTATCACCGGGAACTTCTTTCTGACCGGTGGAACGGCGCTGTCCGTTTTCTATCTGCATCACCGGCGATCAAACGACTTAGACCTTTTCACAGTTGAAGAGACAGACCTCGCCGAGCTTGATTTCATTCTGAAAACGACCTATCAGCACCAGTACGTAAGGATCAAGGACTCCGTCAACTTTCTCTCCGTCCTGATCCGGGATGTGAAAGTGGAGTTCGTCATAGACCGGCTCTCGCTGCGGGAAGAACGTGCACAATACGCGCTCGACCCGCTGCACCACCTCTCCATTGACACGCCGAGGAACATCGTTTCGAATAAGCTCTGCGCTGTGGCAAGTCGCGTTGAACCCAAAGACTACGTTGACCTGTATGCCTTGTGCGGCGCACTGCAGATGGCTTCATTTGAGCATGTGTATGACGATGCGAGAAAGAAGGACGCCATCTTTGATGATCCGCCAACGGCGGCGTACCAGATTGAACAGGGTTTTCAGTTTTTGCGTCGGCACGCGGAAACGCTTCCGCCGCTGCTCGTTCCCATTGATCAGCAGGACTTCTCTCGCTTTTACGAGCGCCTGACCCGATGGCTCTATGACTTAGCCACAAAGAAATAGCAACAGTCCTCAACCAGCAACCGGTGGATGCAGCACAACACCCACATCAATGCACGTTCCATGACCGGAGTTTGCTGAAAGCCTGAACGTCCCGCCGACATCTCCCATTCTCTTTCCCATGCTTGCCAGCCCGTTGCCCGCCTGCCCGTTTGCAGCGGTGTCGAACCCCTTCCCGTTGTCCTCGATTCGCAGCCCCAACGTTGTTTCCTGCAACGAAACCGTCACACACACCTCCGACGCGCCGGAGTGCTTCACCACATTATGCAGCGCCTCCTTCACGACGAGGAACAGATTGCGCCGC
>CAZIKE010000107.1:6337-12216 GCA_964539775.1 uncultured Chitinophagales bacterium | reverse complement strand
CTTCTTGACATAGCTCTGCACAAAGAATCCGGAACGTATTTCATTCTGAACCCAGAGAAAGTCGACAGCAACAAGCGAAAAACGAATTTTCCTCACAATGAATTGTGCCTTCTTTCCAACCACCAAGCCGCTGACAAGATTCTTGAAACTCCGCCTGGCTTCTTAACTGAAGAGGGGCTCAACGTTTATCTGTCGAACGAGCAGCTAATCAGTAAACATTTCGTTGCAGTGAGCAACGTGTTCGAGCGCGAGTATCGTGTAGGCATTGAACGAAGCACGAAGACAATGACCGCAGAGGAGGGTCAACTTTACTCAATCGAATTTGCGAGATTAGCGGCAAACGTTGGTTTTTGTGCTGAGGTGACAGGGATGAACGGTGTCGAAGCAACCTTCAAGCAACATAACCTCCTTCGTCTCGGAGGAGAATCTCGATCTGCGCGTTATCAGGAAGCGAACTGGAACTCAGTGACAACACCTCCTGTCACCAATGGACGCTTCAAATCGGTTCTCTTGACTCCGGCAATCTTTAGCAACGGATGGGTACCAGACGGCATTGATGCTTCATCCCTGAAAGGATCAATTGCAGGGTGCTCGGTGAAACTAATAGCTGCCGCGGTCGGAAGGCCCGTCGGCATTGGCGGTTGGGACATAGTTGGGAAGAAATCGAAGCCCATGCGACGCGCAGTACCAGCCGGAAGCGTGTACTTCTTCGAGTGCGTTGATACAGGCAAGACCCTGGCCATCGAGCCGAACGGATTCATCCATCTGGGAGGCGAACAGTTCACAAAGCAAGGACTTGGACAAGCAATCATAGGAACCTGGAACTACATAGGAGAACGATAGCCATGTATACCGATGCAACATTGATGTTCATGTATTGCGAGACGCCGCTGCATGTAGGTAGCGGAACGAGTCTCGGAATTGTGGATTTGCCGATCCAACGGGAGCGGTACACGGAATACCCCACTGCTGCTGGATCTGGCATCAAAGGAGCTTTACGGGATTGGTTTGAGTTTACGCATCTCTGGAGAAAATTTGTTGGTTCGAACCAATTAACGACTGTCGCTTTTGAAAAAATCCTCAAAGAGATCGGCAAGCAGCCCACGCAGCGCAACTTGGCGGACGTAGATTCCAGAATGGTCAATACTGTGGAAGCTGAAGTAAACAAAATCGCTACGGTCTTTGGTCCTGACAAAGAAGGTAGCGAGCACGCTGGCGCACTTTCCTTTACCGACGCTCGATTGTTGCTCTTCCCTGTGCGGTCGATGAAGGGAGTCTTTGCCTGGATCACATGCCCCAATGTCATTGGTCGGCTGCGAAGAGACCTTGCCATCATGGGAGGCAAGCTAGAAGTCGCCGAACTTGGCCCAGACCGGAAGCCGATATTGGAGAATGGTAGAGAAAAGAAAAAGGATGTGGCTATTCCTGAGCCCCAAGAAGATTGCTGCTACGGCGTTTCAAGTGCTGGCACTGAACTGCAAAGAACAGACGGTGGTCGAACCGAAAAGTATTCAGTACTGGAGGAGTACGTCCTAAAGCGACATTCAGATGGAAATATCGATGACCTCGCGCGCTGGATTGCGGGGAATGCTATTCCCGCCGGAGATGAGTATGCTCACTGGCAATCGCTCATCACGAAGAACCTACTTCTTGTTCATGATGACAATTTCACTGAGTTCGTGAGGCACTCAACAGAAGTGAATGCTCGTGTTAAGATCGGTCAAGGGAAATCCACAGATACCGCAAAGGGGGGCAATCTCTTTTATGAAGAGAATCTGCCTATGGAATCACTGCTTTACTCGGTGGTCTTAGCCAGTCAGCCCCATAAGAGTGACCCACCGGAAGAAGTCAACTCAGCGGCAAAGATACTTACCTTCGTTAAAGGGCTGGACGGAAAGAGAGTACAAGTTGGAGGAGACGAAACAGTGGGACGTGGAATTCTCAAGGTGCGATTTCTGTAACTCTTCGGAGGAGTATCAACCATGGCACTCAAAACACAAGAGCAAGAACGAGCCGCCTTAGCTTGGACCCAGGTTGTCGAAGTCAGTCAAGAACTGGCAGTAGCTAAGAAATATCGTTCATACGTCAGATCGGCAACCAGCTTGATTCTCACAAACGGTCTAGGACAAACACTGGCCTTCTACAAGTCGAACAGCGGCGATGACAAGGCAGAAAAGAAAGCATACGCAGCTTTGATTCGTCACTTATCGGAACGAGTTGGCAAGATTCTTCCCATGACGGGCGATCTCTTACAAGCAGTTACTCAGAACTACACGAGTGTAGAGTATCGCCGTGCAACCAATGAAGTGCTCGCATACCTCCTCTGGTTGAAGCGTTTTGCTGACGCGAGCTTGCCAGAGGAATAATAGGAGGATTAGCGATGCCAACGCGCAAGATTGACGGCTTTCTTTTAAACACTGGAAGGGCATATCGTGAAATGGGCTTCATCGAGAAGTTGGAAGAGTACCATGTTGAACGCAGGAGAAATGGCGATACCCGGCACGTTCAGGATAAGTGGTGGTATGAATTCAAGAACTCCGAAAACCTCTACCTCGCGTTTCACCATTCCTTTCCAGAGAGCAGTAATGAGAGAGATAAGAAAGAGGACAAGAAGAAGTTTCTCGAAGCTATTTGCGGTCTTGCACAGTCACTAAGCAGTGCTAACATAGAAGCATGCAAGAATAGACTTAACGCTCTTCTTCGAGACTATAAACGGCAAGGTTGGGAGATAAGGTCGATTTCAGAAAGCGAATTGGTCACTCAATGGAGACTCGTCGTTGGTTTGGGTAGCGAAAGCGTGTTGGAAAGCTCTATGACATTGCATCACTTGTACGGATTTCCATACATACCAGCCACAGCCTTAAAGGGAATTGCGCGTGCCTTTGCACTGTACGGAGAAGGTCGAGCGTGTGAGGATACCGACAAGCGCCTTAATCCAGTAGCACAAGTTGACGGTCAAGCGCAAGAAGTGTTCGGCACTCAAAATCAAGCCGGAAAGGTCATCTTCTTCGATTCCTATCCTACTGCGTTTCCAACACTCGAAGTGGACGTGGTAAACGTCCACTACCAGGACTACTACTCGAAAGGAGATGTTCCGGGCGATTGGATGTCTCCGGTACCGAGCTTCTTCCTCGCGGTAGCGCCGAAGACCCACTTTAATTTCTACCTTGCCTCGCGCAATGGAGAGCTCCTGGAGTCGGCCAAGGAGTGGCTACATAAAGGTCTCACACAGCTCGGCATCGGCGGCAAAACCAATGCGGGGTATGGGTACTTTGAAGAAGCTAAGAATGACACTGCAGCGCCCGAGGTTTCCGACCGTGATTTGAAGGCTCGCTTAGCACAATCCGGGTTTAAGGTATCGTCCAAATCAACAAAGAAAGAGAAATAGTATTGCCCCCATGCCCACGCACAATCTTATACTCACCCTAATCCGGACTGCCGAGGAGTTTCAGCTTCTGGACGTCTTCATGGCCGGTAGCGGCAAGCTGCTGCCGGATGACTTGAAGATCGTGAAGATTCCAGAGGGACTCGATCGGGCGAAAGGAGTGATTATCACCGGTCGGGGACCTACATGGCTCTATGCCTATCTCACGCTCGTGCTGAGTGGGTTTCCATGGATTGCAACTCATGCGGTAGTGGACGGAGGAGCGACCGTTGTGAATGCAGACTCCTCGCGCAGCAGGTACTCTGTCGGAGACCTGATTCCGGTCGCAGCCTTCCAGTCATTCTTGCCAAAGCATGAGGAACCGCCGAAACCAAAACCAACTCCACAGACAGGAGCCATCGCCGTGGCCTTTGTCGGCCCGCCCAACAGCGGGAAATCTGTGCTGATGAATGCGCTGCGATTGGCGCTGCAACAACGGCTGTCAGCCGAGTTGTACCAGCGCGGCGTGTATGTGCTACGCGCATGCCCGGATGGTGAAGGAGATTGGTTTTCCGAAATCTCTGCTGAGGAAGGGAAACTTCTTCGTTACAAGAGCGCCTTCGATGATGAGTTCGTGCAGAAAGCCGTATCGGAGTTGATCGCACTCAAGCAGCAGAAGCAGCTCTTGCTTGTAGATTGCGGCGGCCGGATTGACAGGAAGAACCAGCAGATTCTGAACCTTTGCACTCACGCCATTATCGTCTCTTCTGTGCAGTCAGCCTTCGGGGAATGGCGCGGAGCGGTAGGCGCGAGTGATGTAGAGGTTATGGCGGAAGTGGAATCGTCGTTGGAGAAAGATGCTGTTTGTCTTGAGACCTCACCGTTGAGGATTCGCATTGGTCCTCTCGATAGAGAACGCAAGGATGATATAGAGCTGCCGAAGGACTTAGTTCATAAAGTGCTCTCGTTCGTAAAGAGCGCTGCAACTAACCACTTTTGAATGAATCGAGGTGATTTCTTGAGTGCGCACAGCGATTAAACCCCTTACACTTGCGTTGCTGGCCGGGCTTCTGAGCCTTGGGTCTAACATAATAACCAACGTTGCCAGCGAGTGGATCAGCGCACAGATGAACTGGCTGCTGGTCACTGTAATCGCACTGCTTTTTGGTGGCATAATGTATTTCTACGTGCGTTCAAAACAAACTATAGAGGTGAGTATTGCTCTTGATGCTCTTCGGACAGCCCAGGAGGAAGAACGCTGCGCCCAGAGAGGTCTCATCGTGTTTTTGAGTCTCTATCGGGCACTTGATGGCCCGGCCAAAACTCTAACAGCGGCCCAGATTGATCAGGCTGTAAAGAACCTGGACTATGTGGCTCTTGACCTGGACAATACGAGGAACACCACGCTGGGTCACCCAATTCGTGCGATAAAGGCACATCAAAAGAAACTCGAACGCTGTTGGCTGATTAGCACGCAGGCCCGCACCCCGGGGAAACGACAATCATTCGACTACGCCCCGGTGATTGAGAAGTACATCAAGGACCAGATCAATCCGAACATTGCAGTCCACTGGAAAGAGTATATTCTGACGCTCGATATTGAAGAAAAGGTATGCCGTGACGCGTATCGGCTCGTGCAGCAGATTTACTCGGAGGCGAACCGGTTGGGTATCAAGAAGAATGAAATGATCACGGATGTTACAGGCGGCGTGCGGGGGATAATGCTTGGCGCTGTACTCGCGTGCCTGGACAAAGATGAGGATGTGGAGTATATAGGTGCTGACTATGACGAAGCAGGAAACCCGACTGGGCCTTCCTTCCCCGTAATCGTGGAGTACAGAGCGGAACCCTCAGAATAGGAACTGTCCAGTCATTCCTGGCGCATCACACAAGAGGAAGTTCACTATGGCTACGAAGTCCCTCACATTCCTCAACACGAGCATCCTGACCACGTACGGGAATTATTCGTACGAGCCTGTATCGTTGGAGCGGGCGAAGCGACTTGTTCAAGAGTATCAAACGAATCGCCATACCATCCGTTCGTACATTGGCCATCAATCGACGGCGGATTTGATGTCACGTGTGTTAGGGTACCCTGTTGAAGTGAATCGCGGTCAGTACACACACGAGGTGGGAGACGTGGCGTTGGTCTTCAAGCTCAAAGGCCGTCCGCCGGAAGGAGCAATCCTCACGCTTGATGAACTGGAAGCAATGGGCTACGAATTTGCTCTCCTCACTCGCACAGCATGATGTCATTGAACGAAAGGGGAACACTCCATGCGCACAATCTTGGTCACCGTCGGTACTTCACTAATTGGCAATGCAAAGCGAGAGTTGAATGTCAGTGAGCTTAGGGAACAGACCATTGCCAACTATCTGAGTCACACTGCGGCAGTAAAAGCCAGCGCAGAGACAAACTCTCTTTCTCGCCTTGTCAAGGGAGAGGAAGCTCTGAAATTCCTTTGTTCGCACACGGAGGAAGGGAGACAATGCGCCGACGCGTTGGCAAACCATT
>CAZIKE010000107.1:860-6327 GCA_964539775.1 uncultured Chitinophagales bacterium | reverse complement strand
CGGGCATCAAACGGAAGTGATCCATGTTCCCGACCTGAACTACACGGAAAGCCGGTTCAAAATGCGAGGGCTGCGTTCGTTAGTAGCAACGCTGGTGGAGCATATTCGACTTGAGAAGTCAAAGGGGAATCAGGTTCTCATCAACGCAACGGGTGGGTTCAAGGCTGAAATCGCCTTTGCTACCCTTGTGGGATTGCTCTTCGATGTGCCGGTGTACTATATCCATGAAGCCTTCCGCGACATCATCGAAATGCCTGCGACGCCAATCGGGTGGGACTATTCTCTCATGGCTGACCATGAGGAGTTCTTTCGGTGGATGCGTGAGGACTATCGTACTGCGAACGAGGTTGACACCCGTCTTCGCGGATTGCCCAGTGAGATCCGCTTACTCCTGACGGAGGAGGAGGGATACACATCCCTTTCCCCAGCGGGCGAGGCATTCTTCGAAGCCTATGTTGACCGCCTCCAGCAAGCGCAATTGATACCGATCATGCTGGCGAAGAAGGCATGGGAGACATACGAAGCTGCATCGCCCGATCTTCGGAACGTTTTTGATCGAACGTTGACCAAACTCCGACTCAGAGAGTTGCGTATTGGCGGTGCCGATCGGGTGCGGAATTGCGATTGCCTTGTGTACCCCAAGGGACATCGCGATGAACGTGTGTTTTTCTTTGAAGCCGAAGACGGCAGCTTGAAAGTGTGCGAACTTGCGCGACATAGCGACAGGAGTTACGAGAAATTGATTGACCGCGGCGTACGCCGCGAAGCATACGGTGACTTTAGCGTCTGGAAAGGAGAACAGAGTTAGGCGTATGCCCGAGCAAACAAGCAAGAGATCGTATCACAATGCAAAGGAAATCACCATGAGACAGAAGACCATTTCCATTACTCACGACACGGCACGTGCTGAGGGGACGAAAGACGGCAGGGCTGGACATCCACCCGAGAGTTTCAACGGCTCGGCAGGACAGATCTCCGAGTTTGAGCAATTGCTTGTCCATACTGCCCACGGTCAGCTCCACCAGCTTGTGGAGAAGTGGCGAAAGATAGAAGGAGAAGTGATGAAACAACTCAAAACCTTGGTGCCCGACTTCCTCATCGCGAGCAACGAATTGATTCGGTCTATCACGACTCATCAGCAACGGTTCGGCGGCGACGCGCGCCCGGAAACAAGGCACAAAAGCACTACGCTGATGATTGCTGGGCTTGCTGTTATCTTCCTCATTGAGGTCTTCGTCAACGCAACGACGTTCAAGACTCTCCGTGAGCCTACGTTGATTACCTATATTCTCGGGTTTGGTATTTCCGTGCTTGCTCCACTGAGTGGGTTCCTTGTGGGGAGACTTGCAAAGAATCGCGAACGGACGCCGTATGAAACGTCAATGGCTATAGGTTTCTTCGTGGTGGCTGTTGCGTTGATCTGGGTGGTGGCAGAGAGCAGGGAGTTGGCAATGAAGAAACCTGGAGTTACGCCCGAAGAAGTTCGAGAGGCGTTCTACATCTTTCTCTTCATGAACATTCTGCTATTTCTATTCTCGATTTGGCATGGTTTCAACACTGGTTACAAGTTTCCCGATTTGCAGAAGCGGCTCGAAGAATTCCGGGAGCGGAAGCGTCAGTATGGTAACCGGTGGGAACGGTTGAACGTCGCGCTTGTCGAATGCCTGGGTGAAGCGCGTCAGCTTGTGGAGGAAGCACACGCACTTCAGCAAACATACCACGCTGCAAATCGAGCTGCCCGACACGACGTTCACAACACGACTGTTCCTGCGTACTTCGACAACAATTCAAAACTCCCGATCAACATGCCCAGTGAAATAACCAAGCTTGTTGATGATCCCAACCCTTCGAGCACATATCATTCGAATATCCTCAGCAATACGCATTTTGCACTTCTCAAAGATGCGGAAACGGCAATGTCACAGATTGACGAACGACTTGAGGGGAAAACACCATGATCCGACTCCGCTATTTGTTCTTGTTGTGTGTGATGCTCGGATGCAATGGCGACACGAAGCAGCCGTCGCATGCTGTCCTTGTGCTGGTGGATTTTTCGGAAAGCGCAATTCATCTTCTGCCAAAGTACAAGCAGTATCTCCTGGAGATTGTCTCAAAGGTCCCACCCGGTGCAACGATCAGGATGGGAAAGATACAGAAAGCAACTGTTGCACAGTTTGAACCGTTTGTGGATGAGATGATCCCGCCGTTGCCGGGTTTGTTCGATGTAGAGAAGGATATTGAGGATCAGCAGCGCGCGGTACGGCAACGCATGCAACATGCCATTGACAGTGTATTTGCAAATCCCGCCATTAGTCCAGGCACAAGCATCCTCGCCGGGCTTGGACTTGTGCGCGAAACGTTGCCCCACGGCCAGCGTCGCGTACTCGTCCTCCTGTCGGACATGTTGAATACCTCATCCGACTTCACATTGGAGAGAACGCGGGTAACGGATGCATTCATTGAACAAACGGTAGCTCGGTTAAAGAGCCAAGGAAGGATTGCCGACCTGAAGGGGGTCACAGTTTATGTTGCTGGTGCAACGGCAAAAACGGATGATGACTACCGGCAGGTTAGGAAGTTTTGGGAGAGAATCTTCCTGGAGTCCGGTGCACATTTGAAGAACTACGGCCACACCCTGCTTGATTTTTCATTATGAGGTAAGACATGACGACGCCGCTTTGCACGCTCGGAACATCTGCACCTGTTATCACTGAGACCCTTGACGGGTTCTACGCGCCGGGAATCCAGATCAACCGTCGTATCCCGGAGTTGGATGAATTCAGAGAGATTGAACATCAGACCCACGCCGATAGTTGGTGTCGTTACAAAGATGAAGAATACTATGTTCGATTGCCGCATGGGAGAGTGAAGTTGGTTGAAAATAGTAGACTACACGATGTGTGGTGTCAAATTCAAGTGAAGACATTTTACGATCATGCGTCGTCGCAGGTCGACCATAGGTTTCGGTACAAATCTGATGAAAATCGAGCCTTGACTGCTTCTGACCAAAAGGTAGTAGCGAAAGCGTTTCTCGGCGCGAACGTGAGCATCGAGGATGCATTGGAGAAGCTAAGCCAGCTAAGCCCTATTTACAAGACATGCAGCAACACCCCCTCTCGGACGGAAACATGAAACCCCCCGTTCATTCATCCAACGGCGTGCACTACTTCGCCCTCGAGCTGCAGCACGTTGTCTCCCGCAATGTTCTGACGGACAAGCCTAAGGAGTTCCTGGCCGGACTCCATGACCGCCAGGTCGATTTTCTCTCGTCTCTCGTCACGGCAGGTAATGAGCGGTTGACGATTGATCTTCGCTTGATCTCCTATCCCGATACTCAGTTTCATATGCGCGGACGAATACGCATCACTCTTCTGTGTAAATTATGCAACGCCACGTCAACTGAGGCACAGGACTTAGCCCATCATCTTCACCTGTATATCGAGGCGAGTTTCCCGGAGTACAGCTTCACGTTTGTTCCTGCTGATGCACTCGGAGCACTGCTTATTCCCTTTGAGATCAAAAGCGGTGCGGAGATAGTAAGAAGGTGCGAACCCATCCGACTCGACACTCTCCGCAACGACCAGCGCCCAAGAAAGGCATTGGGCTTTGCCCCCCATGCCTCGACCGAAGAATCTCCATCACCAGGCACGCAGGGGATTGTGCACATCGCCCCGTTCACCCTTGCCCATGAGGGGTTCGAGCGTCTGTTTCGGCTGCTCCTGCTCGAACCATCACCGGTTCTTGTAAGCATCATGGTACAGCCTGCTGTCCTCACTGCACGTGAAGCAGAGTTTATTGAGGATCAGATCACCGTGTGCGAGCGGTTCGCTCAGGTCGAATTGGATCGTGTCTCCGATCCCTCCACCCTGCATTCAGTCTATCCGACGTTGCGCGATCAGGCTCGCGAGTATCAGCGCCAGTTGGTCCGGATGCTGGCGACATTGCAGGCATCCACCGCGCTGCTGCAGATTCGCATTGCATCGGAAGCGAGCATGCACCCAACACTCGTCCATGCTGTATCCTCATTGATAACTGAATCAGCAGGCGGAAAAGGCGACGCAGTTGATGAAGGGGAGGCAAGCCACCTTGCCGGCGGGTACGACGTAGCGATCGTGCGAGATGAAGAGCTTCCAGCATTGCGAGATTCGCTGTCGACCGTACGACCCGACATGAAAATCGATTGTCCTTTGCCCTCCGATGTGCAGCGGCTTCTCTGGTTGTTCGAGCCGATCAATGCTGCATGCGCGTTTCGCCTCCCGCCGCCCCCCGTCGATGTGCTCCCCGGTGTTCCTACGCGATCGTGGCGCTCGCGTATGGTTCCCCCCGCCGTCCCTGCACAGGGGACGCTCATCGGCATCAGCGAAGACTCTAGTGCACAGCAGCACGTTCGGATGAATCTTGATGATCGGCGGCGCCATTTGTATATCATCGGGCAAACGGGAACGGGAAAAACAACACTGCTCAAGTCCATGATCCTCTCGGACATTGAGGATGGACACGGTGTGTGCGTCATTGACCCTCACGGCGACATGTTCAAAGAGATCCTCGCGAGGATACCCGCCCATCGCATTGGCGATGTTGTCGTTTTCGATCCGACGGACGTGGAATTCCCCATCGGCTTGAATCTCCTTGAGTGTCACAACGAGAACGAGCGCCACTTCGTCGCGCAGGAAATGGTTGCGATCATGGAAAAGCTCATCGCGGATGAGTATGGCATACAAGGCGCGCAGACGTACACAGGACCCATGTTCTATCAGCATGTACGCAATAACCTGCTGCTGGCAATGTCGGATCCGGACGATCCGGGGACGTTACTGCAGTTTTACATGATCTTTCAGGATACACATTTCTGGCAGCGGTGGCTTCCGCTGAAGACGGCAGACCCCATCCTTGAACGTTGGACAAAAAAGGTACTGCCGCGGATTGATTACACGAGAATTGGTAGCGAAGGAGGATCGTTGGGGAGTTACATAGGAAGCAAGTTCGAGCCGTTTGTTTTCGATCCTCTGCTGCGGAACATCTTCGGACAAAAGCACACTACGGCTGATTTACGGGCCGTGATGGATGAAGGAAAGATCCTTCTTGTCAACCTTGCCAAAGGAGAAATGACGGAGGCGAACTCGCGATTCCTCGGACTCGTGATCATGGCGAAGCTCCAGGCGACAGTCATGGAGCGGACGCGCATACCCAAAGGCGATAGACGTGATTTCAACATCTACATTGACGAGTTTCAGAATATCGCAACGCAGAATTTTGTCACGTTACTTTCCGAAGGAAGAAAGTTTCGCGTCAATCTTACGTTAGCGACACAGTTCATCACGCAGGTGGATGAGCGGATCATCAACGCGATCTTGGGTAACGTTGGAACGATCATCTGCTTCCGGCTTGGTCAGCTTGATGCGGAAGCGATGGAAAAGGAGTTCTTTCCTTTCTTCAACCGGTACGATCTAATGAATCTCCCGAATTG
>CAZIKE010000107.1:284-817 GCA_964539775.1 uncultured Chitinophagales bacterium | reverse complement strand
CATTCTCGTTCCACACAGCCCTTGAAACCACAGCGGAGGCAAGCGCACAAGTCGCTGCGCAGTGTCGAGAGCACTCGCGCAAAACCTACGGCAGGCATCGTCAACAAGTGGAAGCGCAAGTTACCAAAAGCGTCGAGCCTGTTCCGCAGCGAACACCGCCGCCCTTGCCGCCGCTGGGAGATGAGCGACAGTTGCTGTGAACCGACGAGGCTGTCACGGCAACCTGCACAAACACAGCGCAGTGACAAAATCGCGCGGCAATCGTCACGGCGCTTTCATGATACCGGTTGCCGTGACGACCGAGTGGAAAAAGAAAAGGAACCAACTTCTATGGGACGCCGAGGCAGAGCCAACCTCACCGCCGAAGAATCCTTCTTCGTCACGACATCGGTCATCAATCATGCACACGTGTTTGTCAAGGACAAGTACTGCGATATTCTCATCGAGCAGCTCAAGACGTGGCAAAAGCACTTTGAGTTTGTGATACTCGCGTATGCAATCATGCCCAGTCACTTTCGCTGGATCGTGCGGGT
>CAZIKE010000107.1:0-219 GCA_964539775.1 uncultured Chitinophagales bacterium | reverse complement strand
CGTGGGAGGTGATGGATGAACTGGAACGGAGCGGTGAGAAGAAACTTGCAGCGTTATTTCGTCATGCCGCGGACGGCATCAGCGACCAGAGTCGAAAACTCTCGATCAAGCGTTTCGACGATCAAGTGATTCGTAATCAGGAGATGTTCATGGCGAAGCTGACCTACCTCCACAACAACCCGGTGAAAGCCGGACTCGTCGCCTCGCCGCAAGATTACA
>CAZIKE010000106.1:0-12371 GCA_964539775.1 uncultured Chitinophagales bacterium | reverse complement strand
CCGCAAAACGGCCGCGCGTCGTCATCAAGTACACTCAATTTCTGAAGTAGGAGACGTTCGTGAAGCGGATACTCATCGCATCATGCGGCCTGCTGTTCGCTGCGCAGGCGTTTGCCGGCAACGGCGGCTCGGCGTACACCATGTTTGGCATCGGAGACCTCAACTACTTTCCCAGCGCGCGGAGCGCGGGAATGGGATACACCGGCATCGGGTTGCCCTCGCAAGGCTCCATCAACGCGCTTTCTCCCGCGGCGTGGAGCCGTATCAACCGTGTGCGTGTGGATGCAAACGCTTTGTATGAAGGCATCAACACCTCCGACGCAACCGCAAAACTGTATCAGGCGCGGGGATTGTTCAATGGCGTGCATTTCGCCATTCCCCTCTCTCCCGCCAGCGGCTTTGTGCTCGTGGCCGGTGTCTCCCCGTTCAGTCGCATCGCATACAACACCTCTCGCATAAGCTCGCAAGGAGGTGTCGATTTCCGTCTCAACGACATCGGCAGCGGCGGATTGACGAAGGGCCTGGTGGGATTCTCCTACGCGCCGTTCGATGATCTTGCTCTCGGCGCCTCGGTCAACTATCTGTTTGGAAAGACATCCACCCAACGGACACTCATTCCTCTCTTTCCCGGCATCTCGGGGGCAACGCTGTTTGTCGAACAGGAACACCGCGGCACCAACTTTACGTTCAGCACCATCTTCACCGGCCTGGGACGATTGAACGAGGCGCTGCGTCCTCTCTCGCTGGGGTTTGTTATCACAACCCAGGGTAATCTCACATACGACCTCACCCATCGTGTCGAATTCGTTGCAGAAACCGACACCACACAAAGCGAGGTGCAGGAGTTGACGATTCCCGTGGCCTATGGTGTCGGCGCGTCGTACCTGCTTTCCGACCGCTGGGTGTTCGCAGCCGATTACTACACGCAGGCATGGAGCAAGGCTCGCGCGAACGGGCTTCCGTTGCTCAACATCCGGAACAGCAGCCGGTTCGGATTCGGTATCGAGAAGCTGCCCCTGAAAGATGCAAGCTCGTGGTGGGACAAGCTTGCATACCGCCTCGGCTTTGTGTACGAGGCGACGTACTATCGTGTCCAAGGCGAGCCGATCAACCTGTGGGCGGCCACCGGCGGCGTGACCATGCCGGTGAGCGGCGAGACGCGCTTCACCATCGGCATCGAGTACGGACAACGCGGTATCCAACAAACCGCGTTGGTGAAGGACCGCATCATCCGCGTCTCGTTCGCCCTCTCCTTTGCCGAGCTGTGGTTCGTCCGGTACGAGGAGGAATAGGACCGGGACGTTTTCATTCACTCCACCTATACATACAGAAGACCATGAAGACGCTGCAAACATCAGACCCCGAGGTGTTCAACGCCATCAAGAATGAAATTCATCGTCAGAACACAAAATTAGAGTTGATTGCGTCCGAGAATTTCGTCAGCCGCGCCGTGCTGGAGGCGCTCGGCACTCCCCTCACCAACAAATACGCGGAAGGATATCCCGGCAAACGCTATTACGGCGGATGCGAGTTTGTTGACGTCGCCGAGAACCTCGCCCGCGACCGCGTCAAGCAGTTGTTCGGTGCGGAGTATGCCAACGTTCAGCCCCACTCAGGCTCGCAAGCCAACATGGCCGTCTACTTCACGTTCGTGAAGCCGGGCGACACGTTGATGGGCATGAACCTTTCACACGGCGGACACCTGACGCACGGATCGCCCGTGAATTTCTCCGGACAGTTCTACCGGTTCGTTGCCTACGGTGTCGGAAGGGAAACAGGCACGATCGACTACAATGAAGTAGAAGACGTGGCCAAGCGCGAGAAGCCGAAGATGATCACCGTCGGCGCGAGCGCGTACTCACGCGATATCGACTTCAAGACCTTTCGCGAGATTGCAGACAAGGTGGGCGCATTCCTCTTTGCCGACATCGCACACCCCGCCGGACTCATCGCTGCCGACTTGCTGAGCGATCCGCTGCCCTACTGCCATGTAGTGACTTCCACGACACACAAAACGCTGCGCGGACCACGCGGTGGATTGATTCTGATCGGGAAGGATTTCGATAACCCGTTCGGCCAGGTCGCACCGAAATCCGGACGCGTCAAGAAGATGTCCGAGGTGATCGACTCGATGGTAATTCCAGGTATTCAGGGCGGCCCGCTGATGCATGTGATCGCGGCGAAGGCTGTTGCGTTCAAGGAGGCGTTGCAGCCGGAGTTCAAAACATATGCGCAGCAAATCATCAAGAACGCACAGGCGCTTGCTGCGAAACTGGTAAAACTCGGCTACGACATCATCTCCGGCGGCACGGATAATCACCTGATGCTCGTTGACTTGCGCAACAAGGGCCTCACCGGCAAGGATGCGCAGGAGGCGCTCGATGAAGCCGGCATCACCGTGAACAAGAACGCCGTCCCCTTCGACGACAAGAGTCCGCTCATCACCAGCGGCATCCGCATCGGCACACCCGCACTGACCACGCGCGGCATGAAAGAAGCCGAGATGGACGACATCGGCGACTTGATCAACGAAGTACTCACCCATATCGGCAAGAAGGACGTGTACAGATCCGTTGCAAAAAAAGTTGAAGAACTGTGCATCAGGTTTCCCCTCTATCCTGAGATACAAGGCTGAGAGGTTATGGATCCGGAAAGCCGAGGAGGGACGCTTTGTACATGGGTCGGACGAGAAGGTGAAGTCCGAGGTCCTTGCAAGGCTGAATCCGGTCCGTTGAAAAGAATAGATCATTCTTCAAGAGCGCTTGAGCGACGCGACGATCGAAACTCCTGCCGAAGAACATGAAACAGCAGGAGCGGAAGAGAAGGAGATGACGTTCCTCGATCACCTCGAGGAACTTCGCTGGCGCATTGTGAAAGCACTTGCCGGCATCGTCCTGGGAACGATTCTCTGCTGGGTGTTCATCGATTGGATCATGGACGGCGTCCTGCTGATGCCGGTCAAGAAGGTCAATGCCCATCTCGCCCCGGGTCAGCAGCCGATTCATCTCCAGAACTTGAAACCGTTCGGTCAGGTGTTTCTGTACATGCAGGTGGCGATGATCGGCGGTATCATCATCAGCATCCCGAATATCTTGTATCAGGTGTGGGCGTTCATCGCTCCGGGCTTGCTGCCGAAGGAGCGTCGCTATATCAAGTCGATCGTGATTTTCTCGTCCTTCTGCTTTCTTGCCGGTATTGCGTTCGCGTATTTCGTCATGCTTCCCTCGGCCCTGACGTTCTTCGCCGGCTTCGGCTCGGCGGAGATCGCAAACAACATCGCCGTCAACGAGTACATGAACTTCATCATCAGCGTCATGCTGGCAGCGGGCGTGGTGTTCGAATTGCCGATGGTGTCGTGGTTCCTGTCGCAACTCGGCATCCTGACTCCGGCCTTCATGCGGCACTATCGTCGCCATGCCATCGTCGCCATCTTTGTGATTGCCGCGGTTCTCACGCCGGGGACGGACCCGGTAAGCCAGGTGCTGCTGGCAGGCCCGCTGCTCTTGCTGTATGAGCTGAGCATCGGCATCTCCGCACTTGCATGGCGGGCAAAACGAAAACGTGCCGCACAACCTCCATCACCTGTTGCATAAGAGACTCCCTTGACACTGAAAGAAATCGCAAGCCCAATTCAACACCACCTCGACCGCTTCGATGGCCTGTTTGCCCAGGCAATCCGTTCGAAGGTGGGTTTGGTGGACCTTGTCACGAAGTACATCATCCGGCGCAAAGGCAAGCGCGTCAGACCCATCCTGGTGTTGCTGAGCGCCGAGTTGTGCGGCGGCGTGAACGAGAAGAGCTTTCGCGGCGCAACACTGGTCGAAATCCTCCACACAGCCACGCTCATCCACGATGATGTTGTGGACGATGCCGATACGCGACGCGGCTTCGCTTCCATCAACGCCGTTTGGAAGAACAAGATCGCCGTCCTGATGGGCGACTACCTCCTCTCGAAAGGCTTGCTGCTGTCACTGGAACACGACGATTTCATCTTCCTCAAGATCACCTCCACGGCCGTCCGCCGTATGAGCGAAGGGGAAATCCATCAGATTCAGAAAAGCAGGCAGTTGGATATGGACGAGGCCACGTATCTTCAGATCATCGGCGACAAGACCGCGTCGTTGCTTGCTACCTGTACGGAGATCGGCGCAGCAAGCGCAACCCCCGACGCAGAACAACGACGGTTGTTGCGGGAATACGGCGAGAACGTGGGTCTGGCATTTCAGATTCGTGACGACCTGCTGGACTACATCGGGCGCAAGAGTATCACCGGCAAGCCGACGGGACTCGACTTGAGTGAGAAGAAACTCACCTTGCCGCTCATCCATGCCTTCACCGTCGCCCCCAAGAAGGAGGGGAAGGAAATCCTCGGCTTGATCAAAAACGGCAAGAAGAAAGGACACGCCAAGCGCGTGCTGGAGTTTGTGGAAGAGTTCGGAGGGATTACCTATGCGGCGAGGCGCGCTCGAGACTTCTCTGCACACGCCAAGGAGAAACTCGCCCCGTTTCCTGACTCAGCAAGTAAACAGGCGCTCCTCGATTTTGCTGACTTTGTCGTAGAACGGAACAAGTGATGGTGGTCCTGGCGAGTCACGCCCGACCACGACCTGCACTCAATACACCACCCCGAGCTTCTTCTTCGCCTCTTCGGACATCATGGCGGGCGACCAGGCAGGCTGCCACACAATGCGTACGTCAGCCTCCTTCACGCCGGGCACGCGCAGCACACGGTTGCGGACGCTCTGCGATATCATTCCGCTCATGCCGCACCCCGGCGAGGTGAGCGTCATCTTCACGCCCACCCAATCATCAATAATCTTCACGTCGTAGATCAATCCCAGATCGACAAGGTTCACCGGAATTTCGGGATCGTAGCACTCGCGCAGCGCCTCATACACCGCCGCTTCGGAAACCGTTGTTGTCGCTTGTTCTGCCATCTGTTGGATTCCCTCGCCGTTAAACACCGTTGGTTAGAGTTCTTGCTGCACCAAAGTACACATTCATCGGAGAAACTTCAACGCTGGGAGACAACGGTTTCAAGAGGCAGCGTTCACATTTCCGAGTTTTCGCCCCCTTACATCACCACCCACGATCAAGGGGTGAGAGTCGCTGTCCATAGCCTCTCCGCTCGGACGAGGCTTGACAAACCCCGAGCTGGTGAAACACCAACCGGATTTCTCCGGTTCTGATCAGCCTTGCCACGACCTTGAACCCTTGAGGGTTTGCGTCGGTGGCTTGCTTCGATCTTCGATCCGAGGACTTCGCCCTTGACCACACTTGACGCTGAAAGCGTCGAATGCGAATAAGTCGGGAGCGAAGCCCCGACAAACCGCCGAACGACACGAAAACGAGCCCTGAAAGGGTTCAACCGAAACATTCTTTCGACACGCTTCGCTGAACCCCAACGCACCCATGATCACCGGAGCACTCTGCGGATATCGTGTGGAGGGAATCAAGGACCCGTTGACCCAGAAGGTTCGCTATCTGGACAACTATTCCCCTTCGCTTCCTGCGGCGGCCCAGCGTGCTTGGAGTTCCTTCACGGAGCAGCCGTTCTCTCCCTCCGTTCCGCGCTGCGGATTCTCACGTCGCCGCCGGAGGTGTGAGCGTAGATGATGTCGCCTCCACCGTTGACGGTGCCGCGGATGCTGCTCTCCCGGGCCCTGCCCGATATTGTTACGGGAAGATCACACACCACCTCGCCGCCGCTCGTCTCCGCGTCGATGGTGGCCGCGATGGTTCCAGGCACGACAATGTTGATGTCGCCGCCCGATGTCTCGGCATAGATTCCTTTGTGCACCTGCTTTACATGCACAGTAATGTCGCCGCCGGAGGTCTCCGCACGTACCTTCCCCTCGATCGGCCCAAGGATGATGTCGCCACCGGACGTGCTCACATCAACATCTCCCTTCCCGTCGTTGATGCGGATATTGCCACCGGAAGTTCCCATGGTCAACTGCCCTTCCACTTGTTGCGCACGAATATCACCCCCAGAGGTCTCGAGATCGATCACGCCGCTGACATTGCTTAGCGTGAGGTTGCCTCCGGACGTTCCGCCTTCGATCTTTCCCTTGACCGACCTGATGACAACGTCGCCCCCCGCAGTTTGGGCACTGAGATTGTACTCGCGGGGGATGTTGATGGTGAAGGCTACATCTACATCATCGTTCCCAAATCTCCACCAGCGTTTTGCGCGCAAGGACTTCCCGGCCACCTCCACCCCCGTTGTCGTGGTGCGTGCCGTGATTTCAAACTCATCGACGTCTCGCTGGTGTCCTCTGACAACCGCGTGAACGGAGACCTCCTTCCCTCCTTCGACCCCCACGATTTCCACGGAGCCGAGATCCGTTTTCAGCGAGAGCGTACCGCCGCTTGCGACGGAGAATGTCTGATCGAATGTCTTCTCCCCGCTCATCACCGCTGCAACGCAGACGATGAGGACAGAAAAGAACAATGTCGTACGTCTGACAAAGCTTTTCATCGCGACCCTCCGGTAGATATTGTTGTGTGGGAAGATTTCATGAGGTTAGACGAAAGCATTCGCCGAAGGTTGCACACGGAGAGATGACGCGGTCATCCTTTTTGCATTTCCATCGGCTTTTAGGTACTTTTTTGGCAAATGATTCTCGACATGACGCTGAACGTCCCTCAATGCGATTGCCTCTTCTGTTTATTCTTCTTGCCGCCATCTCCTTGCGTTGCGTGAACGACAAGCCGAAAGAAGTTCTTCCCCGACAGCCGGAAGTCACTTCGGCACGCACCTCTCCGATCCCTTCCTTCAGCGGGACGCGGGCGTTTGCGTATCTTGTAAAGCAGACAGCGTTCGGTCCCCGGAACCCGAACTCCGCTGGCCATCGTGCCTGCCTCGACTACCTTGCATCCACACTTCGCGAGTTCGCCGACGACGTGCAGTTACAGCCGTTCACCGCACAAGGGTACGATGAGGTGTTAGCGCTGACTAACATTATCGCGAAGTTCAATCCACAGGCACACACTCGCATCCTTCTCTGCGCACACTGGGATACACGACCGCGTGCCGATAACGATCCAGACACGGGACGCCGCAACCAGCCCATTCTTGGTGCCAACGATGGCGCAAGCGGCGTTGCTGTCCTGCTGGAAATCGCGTCGCTCCTCAAGCAGACTCCGCCGCCCATTGGCGTGGATATCGTGTTGTTCGATGGCGAGGATTATGGTCATGAAGGAGACCTCGCAAAGTACTTTCTTGGCTCGCGGTTCTTCGCGGCCAACAAACCGTCCGGTTACAACCCGCGCTTCGGTATCCTGTTAGACATGGTGGGTGATACCTACCTCGACATTCCGAAAGAATACCACTCGGTGCAGTACGCGCCGGATATCGTCGATCTTGTCTGGAACAAGGCGAGGGAATTGGGCTACACGCAGTTCTTGGACGAAACCGGCGAAGCGGTGAACGACGACCATTTGCCCTTGAACGAGGTGGGCATCAAGACCATCAACATCATCGACTTCAACTATCCGGATCCGACACATCGCTTCTGGCACACGCATCAGGACACGCCCGAGCATTGCAGCGCGGAGAGTCTGGGGGCCGTAGGCACGGTGGTCACACATGTTCTCTACTCGCAGCTTCTGAAGTGAATGGCTTGGTGTCCGATCTCTGCACGATGAAGAGCTACGCCGAAGTGGCAATACGCACCGACGAACAGCTGATGGAACACCTCATTGGCATACTTTCCCAATTGGGGTTTGAAGGATTCTGGGAGGATGGGCCCATTCTGCGTTCCTACATGAGCACAGACCGATGGAACGCAAGCATCCTGACCGAAGTTGAACGCGTCGTCAAGACGCTGCATCATTCGAGCACATCGCCGGTGCCGACGATTTCGCTCACCACGGTCGAGAGTAAGAATTGGAATGAGGAATGGGAGCGAACGATTCAACCCATCCACGTTACCGATCGCATCGTCATCGCACCGACGTGGCAGACGTACACGCCCCTGGCCGATGAAATCCTCATCACCATCGACCCGAAGATGGCGTTCGGCACCGGCTACCATGAAACCACGCGGCTGGTCTTGCGGCTGATGGAGCACTCCGTCCGGCCGGGCATGACGCTGCTGGATTTCGGCACGGGGACAGGCATTCTTGCCATCGCCGGGATCAAACTCGGCGCAACAAGGGCAGTTGGCGTGGACAATGATGCGTGGGCGTATGAGAATGCCCTGGAAAATGTGCGGCTGAACCACGTCGAGCCGCACGTTCAGATTCTGCTGGGCGACCTGGCGTCGGTTGTCGGGCATCGCTTCGACATGATCGTTGCCAACATCCAACGCAGCGTCATCGAGCCGCTGCTGTCGCAGATGTGCACACTGCTTACCCGGGATGGCATGATGATTCTTGCGGGATTGCTCTTAAACGATGAACAACCGATCACGCGCGCTGTTCTCGCTTCCGGCTGCACCGTAGCAAGAACAGTACAAGAGAACGAGTGGATAGCGCTGCTGTGCACGCGACAGCAAGGATGATTGTCAGAGGAGACAAGCCCATGAAGACACGGAGCAGTGGTTCGCCAACGCATCCTCGTCGAAGTTCAGGAGTGGAGCAAAGATGACCGTTGCTGCCATTGACATCGGCACCAACACGGTGCTTCTTCTCATTGCCCGCATCGAAGCCTCGGGCACCATCGTCCCACTGGCTTACGAACAACGCATCCCGCGCCTCGGCAGGGGCGTGGACGCATCAAAGAACCTCGCACCCGATGCCATGCTGCGCGTTATAGACGTCCTGCTGGAATACAAAGCGATTTGCGCGAAGCATGCCGTCGAACGGGTCATCGTTTGTGGTACAAGCGCAGTACGGGATGCACAGAACCGGGAGGAGTTTGCCGCCCTCGTTCGCTTACAAACCGGCTTTGAGCTGGAAATTCTGAGCGGCGAGGACGAAGCGTACTGGACGTATCGCGGCGCCATTAGCGGCATTCCCGACATACGCCGCGCCACGGTAGTTGACATTGGCGGCGGCAGCACCGAAATTACGGTAGGAACGCAGCGGGAGATTCTGCACTCCATCAGTCTCGATGTCGGCTCCGTGCGCATCACCGAGCGCTTTCTCAAGCACGATCCGCCGACGCCTGCGGAACTGGAAGCCGCAAGAGCAGCCGTGGAAGACGCATTAGAAGGCGCGTCCCAATTCGATGTCGCCGGCTCAACACTTGTCGGCGTGGCCGGAACGGTAACATCACTTGCAATTCTTGCTCAGGGGTTGAAGAAGTTCTCGCTCGGCGCTGTCACAAATTACCCGCTAACGTATGACGCGGTGGAAGCCTTCTTCCGCCGGCTTCGTTCCCTGTCGGTGCACGAGATTCACCAACTCGCCGATGTCATGGAAGGGCGGAGCGATGTGATCGTTGCGGGCACGTTGATCCTTCGCGAAATCATGGCGCATTTCACGTTCGACGCCGTGATTGTCAGCGAGCGCGGAGTGAGGTATGGCATCGTGGTGAGAGAGTGGGAACGCCGGAAGGAGGAAAGGGCGAGAGCATGAGGGTTACGTTGCGGATTGGTGATTCTGAAGCCTGGATCATTCGATGTGAGCGAATTCTTTTCTGCCATTGATCATGTGAGTTCCATGAAATCATTTCGTGAACGGTTGGGGAAAGAGGTCATTGTTTTCGACGGCGGCGTTGGAACCTACTTGTACGAAAAGGGAATCTTCATCAACACGTGTTTCGATGAGCTGAACCTCATCAACCCCGATATCGTCATGGAAGTCCACCGCGACTACATCAACGCCGGAGCCGACGTGATTGAGACCAACACGTTCGGTGCAAATCGTTTCAAGCTTGCTCCCCACGGGCTGGAAACCAAAGTGTACGAAATCAATTTTAAGGGAGCGCAACTGGCAAAGAAGGTTGCTGCCGGTGCCGTTCTTGTCGCTGGCTCCGTAGGCCCGCTCGGTGTACAGATCGAACCGTTGGGCAAGCTCTCGTACGACGAGGCAAAGGATGCCTTTAAGGAGCAGATCAAAGGATTGCTGGATGGCGGTGTAGATTTGATCATTGTCGAGACGTTCTCTCTGGTCTCCGAACTCAAGCAAGCCCTCCGCGCCGTGAAGGAGCTGAACCCGGACTTCCCCGTCATTGCGCAGGTGACGATCAACGACGATGGCAATCTGCTGAGCGGTGCACCGCTCGAGACGTTTGTGCGTGAAATCAGCGACTTCCATCTCGATGCCATCGGCATGAACTGTTCCGTCGGCCCGAAGGCAATGCTCGATGCGCTCGAACATCTCAAGCCATTGACGAGTCTCCCCATCTCCGTGCAGCCCAATGCCGGCTTGCCGCAGAACATTGGCGGACGGAACATCTACATGACGTCGCCGGAGTATATCGCCGAATACGCCAAACGATTCATTCAAACAGGTGCGGCCATCGTCGGCGGGTGTTGCGGCACGAACCCCGAGCACATCAAAGCCATCCGCCGCGCGGTGAAGGCTCTACAGCCCGTGAAGCGTCTGGACATCACCAGTGCTGCGCTGAAGGTAACGGCGCCTGAGGCAGTGAAGGTCTATCCGATGAGCGAGAAGTCGCGCCTTTCCAACAAGCTGCTGCGGCAAGAGTTCGTCACGCTTGTCGAGCTTGTGTCGCCCAAAGGTGTCTCGCCGGCGAAAGAAGTGGAGAAGGCGCGCAAGCTGTTCCATTTCGGCATCGACGCCATCAACATCCCCGACGGGCCGCGCGCCTCGGCACGCATGTCGGCCCTTGCCCTTGCCGTGACAATTCACCGGGAAGTCGGCATCGAACCGGTGCTGCATTTTGCTTGCCGCGACCGCAACGTGATCGGGATGCAGTCCGATTTGCTTGGCGCCTGGGCGCTCGGCATCCGTAACCTCATCGCCATCACCGGCGATCCACCGAAGCTCGGCAACTATCCCGATGCCACCGCGGTGTTCGATGTCGATGCCATCGGTCTCGTGAACATTATCAATCGACTCAACCACGGACTCGATCTCGCGGGCAATCCCATCGGGGAGCCGACGGGGTTCTGCATCGGCGTCGGGTTCAACCCCGGTGCCATCAACCTCGACGAGGAAATCCGCCGCCTTGACTGGAAGATCGAAGCGGGCGCGGAGTACATCGTCACGCAACCGGTGTTCGACGTTCGCATTCTGGAGCGCGCGATGCGTCGCCTCGAGCATGTGAAGCTTCCGGTGGTGGTGGGCATCTGGCCGCTCGTCTCCTATCGCAACGCCGAGTTCATGAACAACGAGGTGCCCGGCGCCAGTGTCCCACCCGACATCATGGAACGCATGCGTCGCACCACCACCAACGAGGAAGGCTTTGCCGAGGGGGTGAAGATTGCCAAAGAGACATTCGACCACATCAAGAACGAATTTGCCGGCGTCCAACTGGCCGCGCCCATGGGCAAGATTGAAGGGATCTTCAACATCTTGACAACGTAAGAATCCGGTAATCAACTTTTCAAATCAACAACAACAAGGAGTCACAATGAAAGTCCTCATCTTCGCTCTGCTTGTGCTTTGCGCGCCTGCCATGCACGCTCAAAATAATTTGACCGTTACGCTCGACGGCAAGGCATGGAAACCAAAGTCAGTGTCTGCGGGCGTGGAATCGGCCGCAGGGTTGACGCTCTTCACAATCATTGGGCAACTCGACAAGGAGCGTCTTGATATCAGCATTGACTACAGCGCTATCAAGGGGAAGAAATCGGCAACGTTCACCTTTTCTGAAAACTTGATGGTGCCACCCGGCGGCGCGAGCATTTCTTACGCGCCGAAGGGTTTGGGAAGAGAACAGTGGTCTACAGCGAAGGGCACGCTGACACTCACGGATTTCAACGAAGCATCCAAAACCGCGTCGGGGACATTCGAAGGAACGATAACGATCATTTTGGACGATAAAGGAAGTTTTGTGATGGCGTCTCAGAAACCCACAAAGAAGATCTCCGGCAAGTTTGAAAAGATTCCGTTCACTGTGGTGAAGTAGCGCTCTAGGTTTCTAAGAATTTAGCTACTGCTGAACAGCACGTCGGCGAGATTATGATTGGACTGATGTTCGGCGCGCCGCTTGCCTTCGAATCGAGCGTACGGGCCAGCAATAGATGGTCTCCTCCATGAAAGCGGAATTTCTCTCAACCACTCTGTGCTTTAGAACGGCTCGGTAACGGTGATAGAGAAAGATGCACCGGTTTTGTTTCACATGCCGTCGTTGTCCGCACCGATGACCAGAGAAAACCGTATTTGTCCTCCGTGATAGATGTGACGGTGAAGGTGGAGAGCCCTTGCGCTACCGAAATGCGTTCGACCTGCATATCACTCTGAACGAGCGTGCCTCCGTGACGAGCCGCGAGACACCATCAACCTCGACGAGG
>CAZIKE010000105.1:0-12433 GCA_964539775.1 uncultured Chitinophagales bacterium | reverse complement strand
AACCGACGGCGTAAAGCTTAACCGCAGAGGCGCAGAGAAGACGCGTCCCTTGCGGTTGAACAACTGAGGCACTCATTTGCTATCCTTGAGGACATCCAGCCATCCGCCGGTAAATCCCGCCTTCCTCAGTCCGTTGACAACATACTTGTTCTTCTTCATCACTTCCCAAACCAATCCCGTGCGATAGTTCTCGATCATCAGCGCAATAGGCCCCTGGTCTATTCCAAGATAGTCCTTGTCAAACCAGCCGTTGGGAGTTTCCGGAGTGATGTAGGTGGGGTTGAAGGCATCCAGAAAACCGTAACGCGTCCAGAGTTTCTCGCCATACCTGTTGCGCATAGCCTTGACTGCACGGATAGCAATCTCCGGCGCAAAGGGAATGCACCCGGCGGCGGCATACGGCGCAATCGTTCCGTCATCCACTTCCTCTTCGGCACCGGTCCCGCGAGCCGAATACGAACGGAATTTCCGCTCGATGCCGTCCACCACGAATGTCGTGTCCTTCGGTCCGTCGCATGCGCTCAAGCCCCAGATCGAATCCGAATAGTCCCGCCAGCGATGGGGATTCTCGATTGCGTAGCGCTGATGCACATACGCTGCACGTCGGGAGTTCTCGAAGTAATCAATCCCCTTCTCTCGCATGTACCTATCCTGAATCCCGCGGAAGTCAATCCACGCATGGGAGAACTGATGGCCGAACAGCGGCATGAAGTTGACCAGCGTTTGCCCGTAGTGTTCCTTCCAGACGTAGTCTTTGGTAAATGCATCCCACGCCGACGAAGGAACAGGATGCGTCGGCGAACCGAGAGCAAGGACGTACAGGATCATGGCTTCCGTGTACCCCCACCAGAAGGACTTGCCGAAGCCTTCCTCCGGTCTCCATCCCATCATGATCCCCTTGCTTGGTCCCATCGCCCACTGCCAATCCACACGACGGTAGAGTGAATCGGCAAGCGCCCGGATCTCTGTTTCGTTTTCGTTGTTGTGATCGAAGTACGTTTGCGCAAACAGCACTCCCGCCATCAGCAGTCCCGTATCAATGGTAGAAAGTTCGCAGTTCCACTCGCGCAGTCCATTCTCTTTTTTCAGGAAGTGATAGAAGAATCCTTTGTAGCCCGCTGTGTTTACCGGTTCGGCTGATTGCGGAAGACGCCAGAAGAAGCGCAGCGTGTTCAAGGTTCGCTCGACAGCTTCTGTTCGCGAGATCATCTTCCGCTCGACGGCAATGGGATAGGTGGTGAGCGCAAAGCCGACGGCAGCAATGCTGGAAGGCGACCACTCAGCGGGCCAGCGATCGGGAGTCAGTCCGGTTTCCCTGGGTGTCACATCCAAAAACCACTGGATCGTTCGCTGATGCAACGTGTCGAGGAACGGGTCCCACAACTTCGGCGCGTCCTGTACGGGCGAGCAGGCAACGGTGAAGGCCAGCGAGAGAACAAGGAGTTTTCGTTTCATGAGAGAAGTTATCGTAGAAGAATCATCCGTTTGGTCTGACTCAATCCCCCCGCCGTTAATCGGTAGTAATACACGCCGCTGGAGAGATTCGACGCGTCGAAGTTCACGGTATACTCACCGGCAGGTTTCACTTCGTTCACCAACGTTACAATCTCACGTCCTAACAGATCATAAACCCTCAGTAAGGACGGGGCATGCCCCGTCCCTCCTGGAATGGAAAACCTGATTGTTGTGGTGGGGTTGAACGGATTCGGATAATTCTGATGCAGCACAAACTCTCCGGGCGTTTCGTTCTTCTCCTTCACATTCACAATCGGTGCGAAGCCGGCCCGCTGCAAGCCGAGCTGCACGTTGGGGTTGGACATGAAGCGCTGCCACACGCGACCCGTGCGGTAGTTCTCGATCATGATGATCATCGGTCCCTGATCAATGCCGATGATCCATGGATCCCACCAATTCACATTGAGATTGAACGCATCACGGAATCCGTACTGCGTCCACAGTTGCGGCCGGTAGCGTTCCCACATCGTGCGCGCAACGCGGATGCATTCGGCGGGCGCAAACGGAATCGAACTGATGGGTGCCGTCGGCGTAATGGTGCCGTCGTCGTTCTGCGCGGGCGGCGCGCCGCGGGCGCGGTAGCCCGTGGGGGTATCGCTTGCCGTAATGCCCCACAGCGAGTCGCTGTACCCGACGTGACCGTACGGATTGGCAATTGAGTAGGCACGCTGGGCGAGTGTGGCTCGGCGCGAATTCTCGAAGTACGTCAACCCGTGCTGTGCCATGTAGAACTCATTGATGTTTCGGAAGTCAATCCAGCAGTGCGAGTACTGATGCCCGAACAGCGGCGGAAAGATGATGTACGAGTAGCCGTAGTAGGAACCGGGCGTGTAGCCCTGCGTCCATGCCTGCCACGCAAGATAATCAACCGGATGGGTTGGTGAGCCGAGAGCAAGAATGTACATGATCGTCGCTTCATTGTAGCCAATCCACTCCGCGCGGATAAAGCCCGTCTCCGGCGTCCACCCCATGAGAATGCCCGGATTGTAATTGCGCATCAGATTCCAGTTCATCCGAAAATAAATCGAGTCGGCAAGCGCACGCATGCGTGTCTCGATCGAATCCGTTCCATCGAAGTACTGCCGTGCATCAAGAATGCCGGCAAGCAGCAGCGCCGTATCAATCGTCGAAAGCTCGGAGTTCCACGTGCGCGTCGCCGTGTTCATGTCCAGGAAGTGATAGAACAAACCCCAGTTGCCAATGTAGCCACTGGTACCGCCACCCTGCGGACCCGTCCAGAATGTATTGAGCGTCGTCAGCACACGATCACGCGCCGCTTCGCGCGTCACCCACCCATGATCCACGCCGATGCAGATGGCACTCAACCCGAAGCCGACCGCGGCAATGCTGCATGGCGCGTCCATCGGTCCACGATCCTTGATGAGTCCATTGGCAGGATTAGCCTGCTCCCAGAAATATCGGAACGCCGTATGCTGGATGGTGTCGAGAAGGGCCTCGGTGGTGATTTGGGCAGGAGACGGACGTGCTACAACCGATGCTACCAGAAGGACTGCAAGTATTCGCGCCATGAGGTCTTCCTTTCACATGTGAAGGTGTGACCGCTTCATACAGTACCAATGTCGCTTCGGTGCCGCGGTGCTTCCCACGCCACCCCACCATTCTACCCCATGATCACGACCACGTCGTGCACCGTCCCGGCCTCGAACTGCGGCGCGATTCTCTCACGTGGTCCCCTCGTCTCGCAGTGCCGCGTACCATCTACCCATAACTCCTTCACGCCACACTCAACATGGTCGGGATTGCGAACCTCGATGTTGTACACGGCACCGCGGAACGTACGACGGATCCGAAACCCAGCCCACGCTCGGGGAATGCATGGGTCTATCAGCAACCCGTCGTACGTCGCACGCACACCAAGAATCCACTCCACTCCTACTTTGAACAACCACGCCGCCGACCCCGTGTACCACGTCCAGCCGCCGCGGCCGAAGAACGCCGAATCCGGTCCTTCGATGTTACCCGACGTAACGTACGGTTCCGCGCAGTAGCGGTTGGGTTGCTTGCCGCGATTAATCGGGTTGAGCTTGCAGTACATCCGATACGCGGCCTCGCCGCGCCCAAGCATTGCTTCGGCGATCACCGCCCACGTTGCGGCGTGCGTGTACACGCCGCCGTTTTCGCGCATGCCGGGACTGTACCGCGTAAGGTAGCCGATGTACTTGTCGGGTGTACGGTAGGCAGGCGCAAGCAGCAACGGCCCTATTTCGGTCTCCAATTTCCGTTCGACGATGTCCATTACCTGCCGGGCGCGGTCTTCATCGGCCACACCGGCAATCACTGCCCATGTTTGGGGATTGAGCCACACAGAGCCTTCGGTATTCTGCTTGCTTCCGATTCTCTCGCCCGAATCCTTCGTTGCCCCGTAGTAGTACTCTCCATCCCAACCCTCCGTGTTGAGCCTCTCACGGAGTTCGGTCGCCCGCTGTTCGTAGCGGCGAGCGCGTTCCTCATCGTTCATCGTTCTCGCAATCACAATAAAGTCAAGCAAGATGCGATGAATGAAATGCCCTAACCAGATGGACTCGCCCTTCATGTCCAAACCGACGGCACTCAGCCCATCATTCCAATCACCGCCCCCTATGAGGGGAAGGCCACGCGGACTGAATCGTTCCAGTGCGCGGTCAATTGCCCGGCAGCAATGATCGTACAATGACGCAGGCTTCGTGTCATTCACGAACGGCTCCATCTCCGCAAGCGATGCGACATCGTTCGTCTCCTGCAGATACGCACTCATCACAAACGGCAGCCACAGCAGATTGTCCGAAATCTGGTTGCGCAAGCCGGTCTCGGTGATAGGATGCCACCAGTGATACACCGAGCCGTCCTTGAACTGATGGCGGGCATGCAGCTTCAACTGCTGCTTCGTTCGTTCAGGATCGATCGCGAGCCAGAGTTGACTATCCTGAAGCTGATCGCGGAAGCCGTATGCGCCGCCCGTCTGGTAGTACGCCGTGCGTGCCCACATTCTTCCCGAGATGGCTTGGTACTTCAGCCAGATGTTTGTCATGATGTTCATTGCTTCATCGGGCGTTGCAACCTGCACCGTGTTCAATCGGCGCTCCCATTGTTCATGCACCTCATCCTCAGCCTTTGGCCGATCCGCCTGTGGCGGAAATGCAGCCTCCACCTCCTTGGCCAGGCGGTAGCGGACAATGATGTCCATCGCCTGCTCGCGAGAATCGGCACAGCCCAGCGTGTACCTCAGCTCAGTTTCTTCGCCCGGACGCAGCCGAAGTTCGTGATGCAGGCTTGCAATCGGATCGAGCCAGGTTCCCACGCGCTTCTTCAGTCGCTTCTGGAATACGCCCTGAGGTCGCGCAACGCGACCGTACATCCCAAGGAACGTCTCCTTATCACCATCGAACGAAACGGGACGGAGGTTGGAAGAATGAAACGCCACGTAGGGCCAGTCGGTGTTCCAGTGACCGCGCTCGGTGGGAACCTCCCACAACCGCTTCGTAGCAATCAGCGCATGTGCGCGGGCATCGTATTCGGAATGCGTAAAGGACTTGTGAAACTCACGGTGCCAGTCCGGCGCTTGGCCAAGTCCCCATTCGAGATAGGTGTAGAGGTTCAGCGTGCGAGTTCTGCGTGAACGGTTCCGAACCCTCAAGCGCCAGAGTTCAACAGGCTCGTCGCTGGGAACGAACACGAGCAATTCGGTCTCGATCCCGAAATTGACCGAGGTGATCACCGAATAGCCGATACCGTGACGGCAGAGGTACTCTTCCGGCTCGCTGCAGACGGGCTTCCACCCTGCCGACCAGAGATTGCCTTTCTCGTCGCGCAAATAGATGTACTTCCCCCATTCATCCTTCACTAAGTCTTGCGCCCAGCGGGTGAGGCGATTCACTTGCGCATGCGTGCGCCAGCTATAGCCGCTGCCGGTCTGCGAAACGGTGATGCCGTAGTCACCATTACTAATGACGTTGATCCACGGACGCGGCGTGCGCGGTGTGGTGATGCAGTACTCTTTTCCGTCGGTAGAAAAATAGCCATACTTCGTCTTGAACTTCTTCAAAGCGCGTCACCCTGTTCTTCTTCACTCAAAACTGTACACCAAACGTCAAGCGGTGGGTCTTATCGAGCCGGCCATGATCCGCCCACGCATAATCGAAGCTGAGAGCGTAGTCTGTCATGCGGTACTTGAGACCAGCACCGAGCGTAAGCCCGACTTCCGAATCCTGGAGGAAGAGATTCTGGTAGCCGCCTCGCAAACTGAAGATGTCGAGAAACGTGTACTCGGCACCCAGACTGATGCTCTCGGTGTTGTCGCTGGGATGATAGGCATCGGCAACGAGCTGCAGCCGGTGATCTTCGCCGAACTGCAGCGGCAACCCGATGCCGACGCGGAACAATACCGGTAGCGGGAAATCATCCGTAAACAACTCCGCCGGAAGACTGCCATTGTCGCCGTACTTCCTCGGGTCCTGATCGTACTGAATGCGAAGGTCGCGTCCGTCGTACTTTGCACGCGTGCCGAAGTTGGAGAGACTCGCGCCGATGTGCAAGCCATTCTCCGAGATACGATAGATCGTCCCGACATTGAAGCCGAACGCGCTTAGCGAACTGTGCCAGATGGTTTCGCGCACGTAGGAGACCTGCACGCCCAACGAGAAGCGCTCCGAAATCTGCCTACCGTATCCGATGCCGAAAGCCAGATTGGAGACGGTGTAGCGCTCGCCGGTTCCCAGCGGTTGCTCGACCGTGCGCACATCAATCTCCCCCGAGTTCAGCGACGTAACACTTGCATAGAGATTGCCGAAGTTGCCCAACACCAATCCTAACGCCGCGTAGTCGTAGGCAATGTCCGCAAGCCACGTGCTGTGTGTGAACTGCACGCTGTGGAATTGCTGAAGCCCGATCGCCGCGGGATTGTAGTAGGCCGCTTGCAGCTCGGTGTAGATGGTCGAGCCGGCATTTCCCATTCCCGCAATGCGCGCACTCGGTTCGATCATCAGAAACTGGCCGACGCTGGTGCCCGTCTTTGCCTGAGCAAAGAGAAGAGTGCCGCAAACACATGTCAGAAGAAACAATGCTATCGTTCTCATGGCCACCTCACTCACTTAATAATGGCAAACTTGCCGATGGAGGTACCGACGTTGCCGGCATCGACGTGAAAGATGTACAGACCGGGCGCCACGTCGAGATTATCCTTCGTGCGCAAATTCCACGCAACGTATCCATCCGTTGATCCGTCGTGATGCAGTGTTTGCACGAGATCCCCGCGCACCGTGTAGATCCGGATGGTGCAGCTTTGCGGCAAGCCGCGGAACTCGATGCGGCGTTCGCCACGACCTGAGACGGCGAAGCGTTCCGGCTCGAAGCTCGCCGCTCCCACATACGGGTTGGGCACAACGTACGGCGATTGCTTGAACATGTGCTTGGCAAGATCGCCTGAAACAATCTCGCCCGTGCTTCGGAAGGTGAAGACGTCGCCAACGGTGAACGGGTAAAGCAATTTCACTTCGAACACATCACCCGCAGTCGGTGCAGTGAGTGTATCGCTCTCGTTGCTGATCTTGATGATCCAGGTCTGGCGACCGCGCCAGCCCAGCGTATCCGGACCCGTGAGGACAACGATCGCCTCGGGGTTTTGTGGATTGGGGCTGAGCGTATTGTCCCCATTGAGATCGATGAAGCGACAGAGCAACCGCTGATCCCCTTGTGGCGTGTGAGCAACCACGCGGAACTTCACCGGACGGTAGAAGCCGTCGAACAGCCACACCGCGCTATCCAGAGGCACGTCCGAGAAGGTCACCGTCAGATCATACGGGAACCCTGCCCGACGGAAATTGATCGGCATGTTGCTGTCGTATTTCACCGAAAGCTTCACATTCGTGCGGCTGGTGGGCGTAAAGCGCGTCCGGCCGGTATCCACTACCACCGTTGGCGGGGTTTTGATCACGGGCTGGATGCCGAGGCCAACCAAGCCGGTGCCTAACCCGTCAAAATCGTTGCCGGTACGGAAGAGAACCTGGCCGGTCGTGGAGTCAATAAGATTGTAGGAATTGGCATGCACCTCGTCTTCGAGCGCATTGAAGGTGATCTTGAAGATGTGGTTATCGGGCACGCGCTTCGAGTCAAGCACACGGACCTGCACGCTGCCGCTTCCGATACCGGACACTCGCTCGACGTTGGAGGTTGAGGCCGGCACGTAGCCCAATGTTCGGGGATTCGGTCGTGCCGCCACAACGTTGATGGGAAGAATAGTTCCACCGCGCGGCGTACGCGAAACAGCAATCGAGTTCTCCGAAGGATAGAACGTGAATTGCTCGCCCGAACGATCGAGGATGCTCGGTCCGTAGTCATACGCACACACGGCATAGTAGTACTGCTGGCCGTTCACGACCGTCGTGTCAGTCCACGTGTGCGTGATGCCGCTTTCGCTACCGAGATAGTAGGCAACGCCCTCGACCGTAATCTGTGAATATCCGCGAATGCCGTCTTTCAGATCGAACTGGGCAATCGGTTTGCCGTTGTTCGGGAATGTGTTACCGCGCCCGGAAACGATAATGCGCGGGTCACGGAAATCCGGATCGGTCGAACGATAGATGCGGTAGCCTTCGAAGTCCAGGATGCCTAAGACCGGATCGGCCGTACGTTCGGCAACATCGTCCCACGTCAGGCGCACGTAGCCGTCGCCGACTTCCGCTTGTACCTTCGGCGGAGGAGGCGGAGTTGCAAACTGATAATTCGCATTGTAGATGGCCTGGACAACACGAATCGTGTTGCGAAGCTCTTCGAGGTCTTCACCGGCTGCAAGCGCAAGACTGAATCGTTCCGTTCGCCCCGACCGCAGTGTAAAAGGACCGGAGGCAAACAGGAAGCCGATGTTCAGGTTCTCGACAACAGCAGTGTCGAAGCGCGCACCGACATTCGGGTTCGTCCACATATTGAACAATGCCTGCGGCCAGTAGCGCGGCGCCCGCATGAAAAAGACCACATCGTCTATTGCGCGCGTGATGCGATTCATCTTGAAACCGGTCAGACCGATCTGATCGGACTCATCTTTGTCCGTCTTGTCGAATCGCGGCTCGCCGCTGGTCGGCATGCCGTCGCCTTCCCCCGGATCGTTGGTGTTCGGCACCCCATCTTCACCAACATCATCGGAAAGGGCAAGCCAGTCCATATCTTCATCGCCCGTCCACCAGCGGCCCGCTTTGTATGCGGGGCGGTTGGCGATCGGACCATAGAAGCGCTGGAACTTTGCCGTGTCGTAATGGGCCACCACATAACTCATGATAGCCGATTGCCCGACGATGAGTGTACCGGGGCCGCTATCGCGTTTCTCATCGGTAATGCCATCGTCATCGTTGTCCTGCAAGTCGAACGGCTTGCCCGGTGTTTCGAGATAGGCGTAGCCGAGATAGCCTGTCGGCGCACAGGTGTTGGTGAGACTGCGTCCGTGGCCATAGGTATCCCATGTGTACACGAGGTTCAAACCGGAGGAACGATCGAAGTATGCGTTATCGTCGTCCGATTCCGGAACGGGATCGCAACCGATGGCCGAGCCTCCCACACCCGAGTCCATGTACAAGCCAAATATGATGTTCTCCGGTTTGCCGGATTCAGGATAACTTGCCGTTCCTTCGTTGGTGATGTCGTAGTGCCAGAAGATGACGTTGCCCGATTGAGGATTGGCCCACTGAAAGCCGCGCACTTCGACACGCAGGGCAAGTCCGTTGCGCGACGAATCGCGTGTGTCGGGATAGTAATTCCACTTGTCATAGTAGTCGTCATCCATCACCCAAAAACTCTCCTGGTCGGCTGCAGGTTGCTTGCCGAAGTAGCCGTTCCAGTAGCCGTTCCATGTCGCATCCTTATCCGGCCATGTGTCGGGCCAAGTGCGTGGGTCGTTGCTGATGGCAGGCGAGCGGCCGCGATTGATCGTCGGGTCAGCCTGAAAATATCCCGGCCGCGGTTCATAGCGCATGTCGCGATTGTAGTAGGGACTTGGCTCTTGACGCTCACGGTAGCCCGTCTCCATGATGTAGAACGAGTCGGTCGGCGTGATGTGAATTTTCGCCAACACAAACGGCGTAATGCCGTCGCTGTAATTCAGCCCGCTGCCCTTCGGTACTTCGACGGAGTGAAACACACTCAGATCAACGTTGATCGGATCGCGCGGGTAGTCTCCCACCATGCCGTAGTTCCAGAAGACTGTTCGGATATTGTTGGCATCGTGGAAGCCCGAGCGTTCGGCATCGGAGCGGCCGCGCCGATCGGGCGGTACCGGCGGCGGCAACTGTGCCAGTACGATGAACACCGGCCACAGGAGAGCAGTGCACAGCAGAGGTAATCGCAAATACGTCATACGCATATCTCCCATCGCTCAAAACGCAGAGTTCATAGAAATGCCGATTTCATACCGGCGCGGCGGATAGAACCGTGTCGGGTCGGCAAGGCGGTTGCGATCCTTCGCGGGTGTGGTCGAGTACGTCGGGCTGCCCGTCGAAGGAAACACATCGCCGTTGAAGTAGGTAGCATCGAACAGATTGAAGACGCGCGCAAACAGACTCATCCCCACACCGAACAGCGAAAAGTACTTCTCGGCGCGAAGGTCAACCAGCAATCCATTCGGCTTGCGACCCGAGTTCTTTTCGATCGCCGCACCGAACCCCGATCCGATCTCGGGCGTGTACGGCTGTCCACTCCCGAAGCGGACGATGGTGGCAAGCGAGAAGTTTTCCGCTTCGGAGAGCTGGACAGTCAGGTTCAGTGTGTGGCGCTGATCCCAGTTGAGCGGCACCTGACGCGGACGCGGGTCCTCGCCGGCCTGTGCCCGCACGGCTGTTTCGTTCGGATCGCTGGAATTGCCCTGCGCCATCTGCCAGGTGTAATCGAGCGTCGAACTCAACATGCCGACCTGGCGTTGGACCAGCGAAATGGTAAATCCCATCACGTTGCCGAAGTCAATGTTGGTCAGGCGCGCATACTCAGCGTTGTTGTATGTCTCGACAAACTCGACGCCGAGCAGGTCGCGGATATCTTTGTAGAAAAGATTGACGTTCAGTCCCAAAAAATCGGTAATGGCATGCTTGTAGCCGAACTCGTACTGCACCGTGCGCTCGGGTTTGATGTCGGGATTGCCTAACACACCGTAGTTGGATGTGCCGGCCTGAATGCGCTCGAGGATAGAGTAATTCGAATTGCGGAAAATATCGCCCAGCGGCGGAAATTGATAGAAGTGCCCATACGAGAAAAAGATGGACGAACTTGTCGTGATAGGATACGAAATACCGATGCGTGGAGCGTAGGAGACTTTCTTTGTCGTTCGTCGAGGGGCAGACGTGGGCGCCCCCTGAATGGCGTTGGCTGGATTCTTCAGGTCGCTCGGCAGAAAACCACGGGCGTCGAACAACTCGAAGCGCACTCCGGCACGAATCGTCAGGTCGTTCCATTCGATTTGATCCTGCGCGTATGCGGCAAGCGCAATCGGTTTGTAAGTCTGAATGCCGGGATAGTCAGGAGGCGCGTCGATGTACCGGAAGAGCGAATCGCCCTTGTAGGTGAGTGTGCCCGCCGCACCGAACTGTACCTGCGATGTCTGAAACTCCGCTCCCACCTTGATTTGATGTTCACGCGTCACCTGACTCGTCATGGAGGCTTTTGCAACAAACGCATTGGTCTTCTGTCGGAACCGAGTGAAATCAACGCCCGCTACAATCGCTCCGTACTCATAGTCTTGGAGACCACGGCTTGCACCGGCGTAATCGTAGCGCTTGTCGAAAAAGTCTTCGAACACCCAGTCCTTGTAGTCAAAGTAATTCTGACGAAGATTGATGTTATAGAAGGTGTTGGGAGAAAGAGAATGTGTCCAGTCCAGTCCGTGCACGAGGGAGATGGTCTTCTGTTTGGATTTCGCGTCCGGATTGAACCGGTAGGCGAACGCATTGGCCATGTTCCGCCCATCAAGAAAATTGAAGAGCGCCTGATAGCTGATCTCGATGCCCTGCAACGAACGATTGGTAATCTTGGCCAGACCCGACCACTCACGCGTGTAACCCATTGCCACTTGCTTGCGATCGCCGTTGGGCGATCCTAACCAACGGTTCGGTTCCGAGAGTCCGTTGGTGTCCAGCGAGTTGAACCGCCGCTCGCCGTACAGATAATCGTCAAAGACATAGCGCCGTCCGTTGAACAGAAAGTACGTTTGCGGTAATCCCGTCGGGCCGCTGATACTGACCTGGTAGTTTTGCAGCGACGCAGGGTGAGCTTTATAGGTGAGGTTGCGGACACCGCCGCTTGCGTACAGAAAGTCGCCGGAGAATGCTTCGGCGTTCCACGCAAAGGTCTCTCCACCGCTTTTCAGCACGGTGTTGACCACGCCACTCATTGCTTGCCCGTACTCGGCGTCGAACGTACCGGTGATGACCTGCACTTCCTGAATCAAGGAACGATCGATCTTGATGGTGGACTTGTTATCGTACGAGTTGTTGACCGACACACCGTTCACCTGATATTGCACTTCGCCGATGCGTCCACCGCGAAAGTGCCCGTTCACGACCCCTGCCTGCAGGTTGACGATGTCCTGAAGTTCCTGAACGGGGAGCGAACGGATCTCCTTGTCGGTAACGGTGGCAATCGTGCTGGTGAGATTCACGTCCACAACGGGTCGCTGTGCCGTAACGACGACAGCTTCAGTGGCGATTGTCTCTTCCTCGAGCGCTGCATCCACCTTCGTCGTGTTGTTGACGGTGATCTGCACGTCCCGCACCGTCACCGCCCTGTAGCCGACCAGGCGAAACTGCACGGTGTAGTTGCCCGGAGGAATGTTGATGATGGAGTAATATCCCTCGACGTCGGCAACACCACCGAGCGTCGTTCCGACGATGACAACGTTCGCGCTGGGCAGCGGCTCTTTGTTTTTGTCCAGGACACGCCCTGCAAGTTT
>CAZIKE010000104.1:4694-12530 GCA_964539775.1 uncultured Chitinophagales bacterium | reverse complement strand
GGAGGATGTGCCGCAGGCGAGTTCATCGTGCAACGTGCGATGACTTATGCATGAACAGTGTGCAAACGAGCAACGTATCGGACAATCCACGTGTGCCAATAAGCGGAAAGGACGAAAGAGTTGCAAGCCCGATGTCAACTGCTCACGGCTTATCGCTCGAACCCGCTGAACCGCGTGTAGGCAGCCCTGTAGCCGAGCAATCGGCCGACGGGAGTGAGCAACATCGCGAGGGCATTCTGCACACCGATGGGAATGGTGGCAAGGTACGTTTTGGATGACAATGTGCGAAGCCATACCAGCACCTGCAACAGCGCGGGCTTCCCGTTCCGCAGTTTCCCTTCCGCACTCAGCCCAAAGAGATTCTCGAGAAAGATCTCGATATCCAGAGCAGGAGTAAACGTCTGCAACATCAGCAGGTCGTTAGGGCCGGCGTTGTAGTGTGTATGAACGTTCCCCTTCGGCAGAAGGATCGTTTCTCCCGCACGCACCGTCCCCTTCTTTCCCTCCAGCTCGTAGGTCAGCTCGCCTTCAAGGACGGTGAAACTCTCGTCCGTTGTGGTGTGCACATGAAGCACAGGCCTGAAGCCGCCGGCCTTTTGCAGGATTCGGATTGTCGTAGCGTGTCCGCCTGTCTCCTTTGCCGTCTCAACGAATTGGATGTACTCGCCCGTCGAGGGGTTTGCGATCGTTTGACCCTTGGTTGCCATCGAAGATCCTTCCGTTGAGATAGAGTCCGTGTTCCGCTTGAAGTACGGAAGATCGAGAGCAGACGGATTGCCGCATCAATGGCGGATGGCTTTGAACGCCACGTGCACATCCTTCGTTACCATCCAGGCACGGAGCCAGAGCGGCAGCAGCATCTCCATGCCGCGGGCGCCGCTGATGTCGCCGAGGTCGAGGATGTCACGCCAGCCGAAACCGGTCAGCAATGCCCGAACCTTTTCTTTCGCAGCCATATCGTTGCCGCACAAGAACATCGTCCCATCGGGCGCGTACTTCGCCGGGTTCACCATCACTTCGCAATTTACAATGTTCAGAGTCTTGACGACACGAGCATCAGGCAGCGCCTTCTGCACTTCTTCACCAAGCGAGCTGGTGTTGCAGATGAAAAGCGAGGGAGGCAAGCCCTTCGTAAAGTCGAGAGGATTGGAAACATCAACAACGACCTTGCCGCTGAAATGATCGGCGCCTGCCATGCGAAGCGCATCGAGTGTTGCATCTCCCTTTATGCAGAGGAACACCATCTCGCCGAACGCTGCCGCATCCGCAAACGTGCCGTGCGAGGCGGCAGCACCATGGGTCTTTGCCCACGCAGCGGCTTTGTCATTGTGCACCGATCGCGAGCCAAGCCGGACGGCATGCCCGAGCTGGATCAGTTTCGCGCCGACGGTGGTGCCCACTATGCCGGTGCCGAGAATGCCGATGTTCATAGGTTCACCTCCTTGCGCTCTGAGAGAATACCTTCACCCCATCAACCGTGTCGGATGTTGAGAATATCTCCATCCTTCACCAGATAGTCTTTGCCTTCCAACCGCCAATGTCCGGCCTCCTTCGCCCGGGCAAACGACCCGCCGGCCGCAATGAAGTCGTCGTAATGTACCACTTCGGCACGAATGAACTTAGTGAAAAAGTCGGAATGAATCACCCCGGCGGCTTCCTGCGCCACCGTTCCCCTCCTGATCGTCCATGCACGACATTCATCCTCACCGACCGTAAAGAACGACTGCAGGCCTAACAACGCGTACGCCTCACGAATCAACGCGTCGAGCGCCGATTCCTTGATGCCGTACTCTGCCATAAACAGTTTCGCTTCCTCGTCGCTTAGCTCGGACATCTCCAGTTCGATCTTGCCGAAAAACGACATGACCTTCGTGTGCCTGCCGGCCTTCTTCGTGCTGACGACGTGCACTAATCTCGATGCATCATTCATCTGCGACTCGTCGAGATTCAGCGCAATCAGCATCGGCTTGATGGAAAGGAGTTGATACGTTTTGAGGAGATGCAGTTCCTCTTTGGTGAACTCTTGCTCGCGGAGCGGCGTTTCGCTTTCCAGCACCTGTTTGCATTTCTCGAGCACGGGAATCTCCCGCCTGCTCTGCTCGTCGCCGGATTTCATCACCTGCTTCTTGAGTCGCTCCAAGCGGTTCTCCACAACAGTAAGATCGGAGAGGATGAATTCCGTTTCGAACGTTGCAATGTCACGCTCGGCGTCGATGGAGCCTTCAGGATGAGGAACAGCGTCGTTACTGAAGAGGCGCACCACCTGCACGAGCGCGTCGTTCGTCTTCACGCTGGCAAGAAAATTTGTGGTAAACTGCGTGGAGCCGGATTCTCCTTTCTTCAATCCCACCACATCCACAAACTCGATCGTGGCATGCACCGTGCGCCTGGGAGAGAACATCTCCGCCAGCTTGTCCAGCCGCGCATCGGGCACCTTGATGACGGCCTGATGGGCTTCCGTTTTCGTCAGTGCTGCAGGATCGAGATGCGTCTTGGTGATGGTCTGAAACAGCGTTGATTTGCCTGAGAAGGGAAGGCCGACGATACCGATTTGCATCTTTGATCTCGATGGTTAAGAAATTAGTCGTTGATCCACCTGCTGAACACCTTTACTCCTCCCTCGCAGCCTCAGGGGACACGACGGCGGGATCAGGGCGTTTCAGTGTCTTGATCTTCAGCATGAACCCCAACTGCACAAGGTAGAGCAGGCCCAACAGCATGCGTACGACAAAGCTCTCCGTCACGAACATACTCACGTACACGATCATCACCGCGGAGACCGCCAGCGACACGATCTTGACGGAAAGCGCAATGCCGTGTCCCGCAAGCACGCCGTGGACGTGTCTGTTGGCAAAGCGGCTACGCATCAGTCGCTCGTACAGCTTCTGCGAGCTACGCAGATAGCAAAACGCCGCAAGAAGAACGAACGGGGTGGTTGGCAGCACAGGCACGAACGCGCCTACAACTCCCACGGCCAGCGAGACGGTGCCGGCGGCAATGAGCAAACCGCGCGTAAACACGTTCAGCGGTTTGGACTGCACAGCATTCACCTCCGGAGCGCTCATCTCACGCCGTAATGCCGGCAAGGCGCAGGAGAAAAGTATACTGCAGTGCCGTCTCCCGCAGTTTGCGGAACCGTCCGGAGGCGCCGCTGTGGCCTGCTTCCATGTTCGTCTTCAACAGCAGGAGGTTGTCGTCCGTTTTCATCGCGCGGAGTTTTGCCACCCACTTTGCGGGCTCCCAGTACTGCACCTGTGAGTCGTGCAGACCCGCCATCACCAATAGATTCGGATACGCTTTCGCTTCGACATTGTCGTACGGCGAATAGGAGAGCATGTAGTCGTAGTACTTCTTCTCGTTGGGATTTCCCCATTCATCGTACTCCGCGGTGGTGAGTGGAATAGTCTCGTCCAGCATCGTGGTCACCACGTCAACAAAGGGGACGAGCGCCACGACGCCTTTGAATACCTGCGGCGCCATGTTCACGACTGCGCCCATCAGCAGCCCACCAGCGCTCCCGCCGATGGCAAAGAGTCTGTCGGGATTGGTGTACTTCTCATCAATCAGATACCTTGCGCACGCAATGAAGTCGGTGAAGGTGTTCTTCTTCTTCAGAAGCTTACCGTCCTCATACCACTCTCGTCCTAATTCTTGTCCGCCGCGCACGTGCGCGATGGCATAGATGAAACCACGATCAAGCAGGCTCAACCGTGCCGACGCAAACGTTGCATCCGTGCTGATGCCGTAGGAACCGTACCCATAGAGCAGCAGCGGACTCCTGCCGTCTTTCTTCATACCCTTCTTATAGACGATCGAAATCGGAACGAGTGTCCCGTCCTGTGCACGAGCATAACGCCGTTCAGATGCATACTGTGTTGGGTCGTACCCGCCTACCACTTCTTCTTGTTTCAGAAGCTTTCTGGTTTTGGCGGCCATGTCGTAGTCGTACACGGCAGTGGGGGTAACGAGCGATTGGTAGCGGAAGCGCAACACGCGCGTGTTAAAGTCGGGGTTCACGTCCAGCGCCACGGCGTATGTCGGCTCGTCGAAGGCAACGTAATGCTCACCGGAGCCGATCCAGGGCAGCACCCGAAGTTGACGCAGGCCGTTTTTGCGCTCCGTGAGAACGAGATACTCGCGAAAGATCTCGAAATCCTCCAACAGCACATTTTTCCGGTGGAGGATGACGTTACGCCAGGCGGACTTGCGCGTGTCCCCGACAGGAGTACGCATCAGCCGAAAATTCTTCGCCCGGTCGTTCGTACGGATGTAGAAGGAGTTTTCGAAGTGATCAACCTCGTACTCATGGTTCCGTTCACGCGGGAGGAAGACTTTGAATTCACCCTCGGGCGTATTGGCATCGAGGAAGCGATATTCGGTGCTGAGGGTTTGCTGCGAAGCGATCATCATGAACTGTTTGGATTTGGTCCGAAACACGCGGCAGGAGAAGGTCTCGTCCTTTTCTTCGTACACGAGGACGTCCTTTGCGGCGTCGGTACCGAGTGTGTGGCGATAGATGCGGAACGGTCGCAACGTGGTCGGATCCTGTTTGGTGTAGAAGAGTGTGCGGTTGTCGTTCGCCCACGCTATGTTGGCGGTGGATGAACGAATCTCATCCGGCAGGAAGTCGCCGGTCGTGAGATTCTTGAAGCGGATCGTGTACAGCCGCCGCCCGACGGTATCAACCGCGAAGGCAAGAATATCCTGACCGTAACTCACCGCTGTGCTGCCCACGGCAAAGTAGGGGTGCCCGTGCGCCATTGCGTTCCCGTCGATCATCACTTCTTCCGGCGCTTCCATCGAACCCTTTCTTCGACAATATGTGGGGTACTCCTTTCCTTCCTCATACCGCGTATAGTAATAGTAATCATCCAGCTTGTAAGGAACGGAGAGATCGGTTTGCTTGATGCGCGCCTTCATTTCATTGAAGAGTTTCTCTTCAAGATTCTTGAACGGCGCCATCACGGCGTCGGCGTAGGCGTTCTCAGCGTTCAGGTATGCAATCACTTCGGGATTGTCGCGTTCGCGAAGCCAGTAGTAGTAGTCGCGGCGCTCGTGGCCATGCTTCATAAGACGTGTCACCTGGATCTTCGCCTTGGGTGGCTGAGGTACGGGTTCGGCTTGTGCCTGAAGGTCTGCCTGATCAATGCGTGCAAAAAGAAATGCAGTCATCATCATGAGCTTGACCATGATTTCTCCAATGGAACGTTGTGCCAGAAAGATGGAATGTATCACATGCACTCGAACATAATGAAGCAATTTTCGGCAACGGATGGTAGTCCGGCGCAGCGACCTCGCCCCATTGAAGAGTGGGCTTGTAGGCCATGGGCCTTGTGCTTGCTTTTCTCTGCAGCGCTCTGCATATTGTAGCCATGATGCGATCGTTCTCGCGACATAGTTGCTGGGTGCTGCTGGTGTACCTTGCGGGTAGCGTGCTCATCGAGTTGGCTCATCGCGACGCTGGCACGCTCATGCTGCACGCTCAGCCCGTGGTCGCGGCTCATTCGTGCGGCGAGAAGGAGCTGCATATCCCCCTCGATCAGGCACGGCATTGTCTGGCCTGTTCGCCACTCGCGCAACGGTTCTCGACCGGAGCGGTGCGCGTGTTCGGCACCGAGGCTTCTTGCCTGTGCCTTGTTCTCGCACCAAGCATCAGTGTCTCACCTTCTGAACCCGACGTCATTTCCTCCGGCAAGCGCGGTCCTCCTTGCGCGTAACCCCTCATCTCTTTTCTTTTTTTCATTTCCACACAAACTTTTCCGAGGAGGAATCCATGCGGTGCAGAACATGCACTCTGCTTGCGTTGCTCGCGCTTGTGTCGGGAGCCGGCAGCGCACAGACAACCATCAATCCCGACATCAGTGTAATCCCGCGCTTCCTCGTCGAGAGCAACGACGGCGAGCGGCTCGGCGACGGCATTCGCGAATTCAGCCGCCCCGACTTTCAATTCCAGGAACTGGAAATGGTGGTCGCTGCGTATCTTAATCCCTTCGCCCGCGCCGACGTTGTCCTCACACTTCCCGGGCCCGATGTCGAAAAAGGAAAGTTGGGGTTGGAAGAACTCTACGCCACCGTCCTGCGCGGCCTGCCGCTTGATCTGAACGTTCGGTTGGGCAAGTACCGCGTGGACTTCGGCAAGATTAACATGCAGCATCCCCATCAGTGGCCCTTCATCACACAACCGCTGTCGCAGGAGCGATTTCTTGGAGAGGAAGGATTGAACGATCTCGGCATCTCGCTCAGCGCGCTGCTGCCCACCGGCGACGTGTACAGCAAGCTCACGCTCGATGTCCTGCGCGGCATCCCCATCGGCGAAGCGACGGGCATCGAGGACACAACGGGGGCCAAACCGACGTACGCCACATCGGGCAGATTGATGGGCTTCTTTCCTCTCGGCGAGTATTCCGATCTCGAGACGGGCTTGAGTTTCTACACCGGCACTCACGATCCGTATAACCGTCTGCGCTTCTGGTACTGGAATCTTGATGTCAAGTACAAGTATAAACCGGACATGTACACCTCACTGGTTGTGCAGGGAGAGTTCCTGCTCAATCGGCGGAGAGCCTCCCAGGACCGGGAGTTCAACCAGTTTCTCGATGCCAACGGGAATCCTGAAGTTCGCCGCGTCAGCACGGCGGGTATGTATCTGTATGCCGACTATCAGTTCATGAAGACGTACAGCATCGGTGCGCGATTCGATTGGAGCCAATCCCCCTACAGCAGTGACGACAGGGCGCGTGCCATTGCCGTTTTCTTCGGATACTACCCTGTCGAGGAGACCCTCGGTATTCGAGTGCAGTATCAGAACACACGGGTGGAAACGACCGTCGGGTCGCAATCCGTCAACAGCATCGGTTTGCAGGTGCTGTTCTCGCTTGGGCCACATAAGGCGCATCCGTTCTGACGTAGCCGGAATCTTCTGATCGCGCCCAATCAAGAAATGTTGATGAAGTGATAATGAATCATAAAGGGATTGAACATTATGAAAACTCTTCTGTCTCTCAGTCTCATTGTGCTGTGCGCATGCGCTGCACACACCGAGGTGAACGTCGTGACCACGCTCCCCGATCTTGCAGATTTGACGAAGCAGATCGGAGGAGAAAAGGTACAGGTAGATTACATCGTTCGAGGCAATCAGAACCCGCATTTCGTGGATGTAAAGCCAAGCTACATGTTGAAGCTCAAGTCGGCCGATGTGTTTTTGATGATTGGAATGGAGTTGGAGCTATGGGCGCAACAGTTGATTGACGGCTCGCGTAACGATCGACTGATGGTAGTGGATCTCTCGCGGCCGATTCAGAAGCTGGAAGTGCCGCTCAAGGTAGATGCAAGTCAAGGAGATGTGCATCGGTTCGGCAATCCGCATTACTGGCTCGATCCGCGCAATGTGCGGGTGATGATGGAGGAGATCGTCGCATCGCTGGCAAAGGTATCGCCGGCGGATGAGCAATTCTTCCGCACAACTGCTGAACAGTATCTCAAACGGCTCGATGCGAAGATCGCCGAGTGGGAAGCGACGATGAAGCCGTACAACGGCACCAAGCTGATAACCTTTCACAAAAGCTGGACGTACTTTGCCGCCTGGTTGGGGCTGGATGTGGTGGATCAGGTGGAACCCAAGCCGGGCATCCAGCCGAGTCCGAGTCATACCGTAGAGCTTATCCGGAAGGTGCGGGAGGGCGGCATCAAAGCCATCATCGTCGAGCCTTTCTATGACACCAGCGCGCCGGAGCAGATTGCGCGCGCAACAGACGTGAAGGTTCTGCGGTTAGCAACGTCCGTCGGTGGAGTGGAGCAGGCGAAGGACTACATCAGTTTGATGGACTATAACATTGC
>CAZIKE010000104.1:0-4594 GCA_964539775.1 uncultured Chitinophagales bacterium | reverse complement strand
AATGAGAAACACATGACACCACTGATTACCTTCGATCACGTTACCTTGGGCTACGGCTCCAACGTGATCTTGCGGGACATCTCGTTCACCATTTACACCGGTGACTATTTCGGGATGGTGGGGCCGAACGGCGCCGGGAAGACAACACTGCTGCGTGCGGTGCTTGGAACACTGAAGCCGCTTGCCGGGACGGTCGCCATTGCGAAGAACGACGGTTCGCCCATCCGCTTCGGCTACGTGCCGCAGCGCGATACGGTGGAGTACATCATGCCCTATACTGTCGAAGAGGTAGTCATGATGGGACGCTACCGTCAGGTGGGGCTGCTGAAGCGACCGGGGGGGCATGACCGCGAGATCGTCCGACGGTGTTTGCAGCATGTCGGCATCGAGAGCCTCCGCGATGCTGCGTTCAAGGAGCTTTCGGGCGGACAGAAGCAGCGCGCACTGATTGCTCGAGCGCTTGCCTCCGAGCCTGACGTGCTGATGCTCGACGAGCCGACGAACGGCATGGACCTTCCGTCGCGCAGCTCCATTCTCGACTTGATCCGTCATCTGCATAATCATGACAGGCTCACGGTCATCATGGTGAGCCACCTGCTGGACGATGTCGCGAACCATGTGAAGCGCATTGCGTTGGTGGAACGAACGTTCTTTCAGGTGGGCGATGTGGAACAGGTGCTGACGGCGGAAAACCTTTCGGCACTGTATGAAATGCCCGTGACCGTCGCCGACATACGCGGAGGGAAGGTGATTGTTGCCGGAGGTGCCGATGGACGCCGGTGAGATTCTCTCGACGCTGGTTCACGAATTTCCGTATGCCCTCTACGGCAGCATTCTTGTCGGCGTCCTCTGTGCCTTTCTCGGTGTGTACATTGTAGCGAAGCGTGTGGTGTTTCTCGGCGCGGTGCTCACACAAGTGTCCGTGTTGGGCTTGGCACTTACATTCCTCCCAATGCTCGCCGTGCCGCACACGGTTGGTTCACTTGCCGTCACGCTGATTGCCGTGATCCTTCTGTCTCGTTTCCTCACCGGTAAACACATTCCCAAAGACGCGGTGCTTGGCTTCGTGTTTGTCTTCTCTATCGCTGTGCGCATCCTCGTGATGCAAAGGACGCCGAAGGTGGAAGTGGCAGAAATCGAAAACCTTCTACGCGGCGACATCCTTTTTGTCACGCCCGAGTTATTTGTCCTGATGCTCGCCGTGTTCGTCGCGACCATGGCAGTGCATCTTCTGTTCTTCAAGGAGTTCACCTACATCTCGTTCGATGCAGAAACCGCAAGCACGCAGGGGTTCAAGACCGCGTTCTGGGAGACACTGTTCTACGCCATCGCTGCAGTGGTTATCTCCGTTGCCACCCACATGGTGGGGGATGTGTTCGTGTTCGGGTTTCTCGTCCTCCCGCCGGTTGCTGCCATGCTGATCGCCAGGCGTGTGAAGACCATTGTCCTCTGGTCGGTGGGGATTGGCGCGCTTGCCCCCGTGGTAGGTCTGTTCCTTGCGTTCCGGTTCGACTTTCCATCATCCCCAACGATTGTGGCAGTTGCATCGTTGGTGCTCAGCATCGGTGTGTTGGTGCGGTGGGTGCGGGGGTAGGATGGTGAATCGAACAGGAGGTTCGACCCAACAATCCGCTTCGGCTGAACGCGGGATGGTGTCGCGACACGATTTCCGTTGTGGAAACTCCGAAGCGCTCCTACAGCCCAAACTCGACCTGCGCGAACGGCGCAAGCAGCACCCCCGGCTCTCCCACAAGCAAGGCCGTCTCGTCCGTCAGGCGGATGCCGAGCAACAGCCGGCTTGCGCGTGAGAGCGTGAACGAGAATCCCGGAGTAACCGTGAAGAAGGAATTGTGTTGCAGCACGACGGCATTGATGTCGTACGACGTCCGACGCTCAAGATCAGCAACGGTCTGGCGGTAGATGGCGAGCTGAACGAAGAGCTGGAACGGCCAGTTCGGGTACCGCGTGTTGAGCAGGAGCGTGCCGTACACGTTGATGTTGCCCGAGTTCCCTTGGTCCCGAAAGAACTGCACGAAGGTTTCGGGACCTGAGAAGCTGAAGGGGGTCGTCGTTACAACGTACTCCACGTCGTAGCGCACGGACGTCCATGCGCCTCCCAGATCAATTCGTACGCCGATGTTTTCACTGCGATAGGAAAAGCCGACGCCGAGTGTAGCGGCCAGAAAGCTTTGTGTCGTGCGGCGCGAGTAATGCAGTCCGCCCACCACCGATACACTCCGCGCCATTCTGTAGTCTCCCTGCAACGAAACCGTCAGCGGGGCGAGCGTCCAGCGAAAGTTTGTGCCCTCGAAATCGTGCGTGTTCACGCCGTTGCGTTCGATGAAGCGCACGTCACCTCCATTCACGACCGTATCTACCTGATACACGCCCGCGGCATTCACCTTGGAGTGTCCATCGGCGCGGCCTTCGATGCGCTGATCCGGGGCAACGGACGCTCCCACCGAAAGGCGGAAGGCTCCAATCTTCTCCTCCCCTTCATCAACCACAAACAACGGCGGCACACTGAGCGGCCCCTCGATCTGGATGTTTTGTAGATAGACGGATTGGGTTGCACAGCCAAGAACCATCAGCGGAGGAAAGACGATCAGCAGTGGTGCACGAGTATGTCGCATAAGACAATCACGTTTGTGAACATCAACAGGGAATTGATCTTGGTGTGGATTACTTCATCACGAGTGAAGTTGGGCATGGGGGAAACTGTCCCGTTCCGCTAACGCTGGCGTTCGGTATATGGGGGATGTCATGATCGAGCAGGACGTGCCCGTACACATCCGTCACACGAAAGGTGTACGGCCCGGGTCCCATACCGTTTGGCTCAACAAAGTAGTTGTACTCCATGCGGTTCACCGTTCTGAACGTTCCGCCCGACGTCAGATACTCGAGGCGAAGGACAGGGTGACGATGATTGCGAATTTGCACGGCAGTCCACCACTGGTTGCTTCCCTCTTTGAAATGATAGATGATGTTGCCCTGCACGGGACACGACACAAAGCGCCAGGTGATGGGGACGCGTCCCTGTGCCAGATCCGCGATACGCTCGAATGCCTGCGGACTCAAATCAATGTTTCCCTGCGGGCAGTCGCCGCACTGGTCAACGATGCGGATCGTCACCGTCCCGCGCGGGCCGGTGACGCTGACGCAGGACCCGCATGCCGCTGAGCCGGCATAATCGGCAGGATTCATCGCACCCACCATCAGGTCGTTCGGCGTCGGATCGAACATGCAGTTGCCGCCACCGTTAGCCCACGTGTAGTACGTGGCGAAGCCTGATCGCATCGGCGGCGTAGGGCTGCAATCCGCAATCTGTTTACCGGTCTGTTCCGATGGCTTCTCGGAACACCCAAGTGTCAATCCACACACAACCACTGCAGCCATCATGCGTGCGGCTGCCCTCTTCTGGTGCCTGTCTTTCATCACCTTTCCCTCCGGATCGATTAGACTGCACTCATCACGGCATTGATCGCCGCGACGTTGACGATATCGTCAACGCTGCAGCCGCGCGAAAGATCGAATGCCGGCTTTCGTAACCCCTGGACAAGAGGACCAATCGCTTCAGCGCCGCCAAGGCGCTGCGCCAATTTATAACCAATATTGCCCGCATTCAAGTCGGGAAAGATCAGCACGTTGGCGCGCCCCCCAAGAGGTGAGCCGGGCGCCTTGCTTTGCGCAACCGAGGGAACGATCGCTGCATCCAGTTGCAGCTCACCGTCGGCCAGGAGGTTCGGGCGCTTCTGCCGGAGCAACGCCGTTGCGCGTTGCACCTTTTCGACGAGCGGATGACTTGCGCTTCCTTTTGTCGAGAATGAAAGCATCGCAACGCGAGGCTCGTCGCCTGTGAGCTTCCGGTGACTCTCTGCCGTCGTCGCGGCAATGTCGGCAAGCTGCTCCGCCGTCGGATCGGGCACAACGGCGCAATCGGCAAACGAGAAGACCTGATGCGGAAACACCATCAGGAAAAAACTCGACACGATACTGATGCCGTCGGCAAGCCCGATCACCTGAATACCCGCGCGTAACACATCGCCCGTTGTCGAAAGAGAACCGGCCACGCTTCCGTCGGCCATCCCTTCACGCACCATCATCGCTGCGAAGAAGAGCGGGTTGGTCATCGCTTGCTGCGCTTTTTCAAACGTGATCCCCTTCTCTTTCCGCAGATGGAAGAAGAGGTGGGAGAAATCGCTCAGCTTTTCCGAACGCTGCGGATCGACGATGCGGATGCCGCCGAGCGCAACGGACACTTTCTGCGCTTGTGGTTCGATGACACGCTGGTCGCCGACGAGGATCGGCGCGACAATTCCTTGATCGGCAAGTAGGCGCGCCGCCTTGATGGTACGCTCGTCCGTCGCATCGGGGAAGACGATCGTTTTCTTAAGGGTCTTGGCCTTCGCTTGAATGGATTGCAGGAGGTTGGAGGGCATCATACCATCACGGTCGAGATATTTGTACCAAAATCATGTGAGCTCAGGGCGCATCGGCAACGGCACAAGATACGAAAGTTGCGGGAGAGTCTCACGCATGCACGAGGTACGTGCAACCCCACCTTCAAGCGGGATATCTCCCGAACAGCTTGTTC
>CAZIKE010000103.1:0-13009 GCA_964539775.1 uncultured Chitinophagales bacterium | reverse complement strand
CGATTTCGACAGTGCGAGGTTGAACAAGGAACAGAACGACGCGACACTTGCACGCCTGCGTGCAATGGGAGTAAAGCTCATCCCCATCGAGCTTCCGAGGCTACCGATTCAGCACCTCTCATTCATCCTGTCAGCCGAAGCTGCGGCGGCGTTCGACGAGTTGACACGTTCAGGTAAGGATGACCTTCTTGTTCGGCAAATCAAAAACGCATGGCCCAATGTCTTCCGTGCCTCCCGCTTCATTCCGGCAGTGGAGTACATTCAGGCGAACCGCATTCGGTTTCTCCTTGTGCAGGAAATGGCCAAGCTGTTCGAGAAGGTTGATCTCTATGTCGCTCCTTCATTGGAAGGCAACAACCTTCTGCTGACTAATCTCACGGGACATCCGTGCGTGGTAGTGCCGAACGGCTTCGGCAACGAAGGCACCCCCACAAGCATCACGTTCATTGGAAGGCTGTTCGATGAAGGCACGCTGCTCGCGTTTGCGAAAGCGTACCAGGACGCGACGCATTTCCACTTGGCACACCCAACTCTGCCCGATTGAAGGAACAATATTGCATCCGACAAGAGAAAAAGACCATCATGGCAAAATCACTAACGTTCCTAATCGGTTGGCTGCTCGTTCCTAGCATCCTCACGGCGCAATATCAAAACGTGCGCGTAAGCAGCTCGACAGCAAACCAGCCAGAAGAGGTGTCCATCGCAATCAACCCCACCAACCCGCTGAACCTTGTTGCAGGCGCGAATCTTCGCTACTGCTATCGCTCTACCAACGGCGGTCAGTCATGGATCGAGTCGCAGCTCACCTCAACCTACGGCGTATACGGAGACCCATGCGTTATCTTTGACGCGCTCGGTAACGCATACTACGGACATCTATCCAACCCTCCTGCTCCCGGGTACTGGATTGATCGGATTGTCGTCCAGAAATCCACCGACGGCGGCACATCGTGGAGTGCAGGCGCAGGTATCGGCTTCAATCCGCCACGCAGGAATCAGGATAAGGAGTGGCTCATTGCAGATATGACCAACTCCCCGTTCCGCAACAGACTCTACGCGGCGTGGACCGAGTTTGATTCCTACGGCAGTTCCTCGCCCAACGATAGCACACGCATTCTTCTATCATGGTCGAGTGACGGCGGCATGACCTGGTCAACGCCGGTGCGTGTCAGCGACCGAGGCGGCAATTGCATTGATAGCGATAGCACCGTGGAAGGCGCTGTGCCGGCGGTTGGACCGAACGGCGAGGTGTACCTGAGCTGGTCGGGACCGCTCGGCATCATGTTCGACAAGTCCACCGATGGCGGCGTTACGTTCGGAACTGACCGCTTCGTTACCAGCCAACCGGGCGGCTGGGACTTTGACGTTCCGGGTATCTACCGATGCAACGGTATGCCCGTAACCGTTTGCGACCTCAGCTCCTCGCCCTACCGCGGCACCATTTACATCAACTGGAGCGACCAGCGCAACGGGTTGAGCAACACAGACATCTTTCTCATCAAGTCCACTGATGGCGGCGAGACGTGGAGCAATGTGAAAAAGGTGAACGACGATTTGACCTCGACCCATCAGTTCTTTACATGGATGACGATCGAGCCAGCCACGGGTTTCTTGTATGTCATTTTCTACGACCGACGCAACTACGCGACGACGCAAACGGATGTCTACGTTGCCCGCTCAACGGATGGCGGAGAGTCGTTTCAAAACTTTCGGGTGAGCCAATCATCTTTCTCTCCACAAGCAAACGTGTTCTTCGGCGACTACACCGGCATCGCTGCGCTCAACAGAAAAATCTATCCCATCTGGATGAGGATGGATGGGACAACACTCAGCGTGTGGACTGCCATCATCAACGACACAACAGGCTCAACAGGTGTGAGCGCATCATTAGTCCCTCAAGCCGACTTTCAACTCCTCCAAAACTATCCCAACCCCTTCTCTGCCAGAAGCGGATCGCCCTATGGCGGAAATCCGACAACGACCATTGATTTCTACGTCGCACGCCCGGGCAACGTCACGCTCCAACTCTTCGATTTAGTGGGAAGGCATGTTGCCACGCTCGTCAACGGCTTCTGTTCGCAAGGTTGGCACTCCGTGCAGTGGCATGCAGTGGACGAAGGCATGCCCCAAGCAGCGGGTGTGTACATTTCCCAGCTTACCGCGGGATCGTACGTGGAGCGGAAGAAGCTTATGCTCTTGAGGTGAGGCACACTTGAATTCAGCACGCAACGCAACACTCTTTTCCGTGCTTGGCAGCGTCTCTGCCGCTTTCGGGGTGGCGGCGGGGGCATTCGGTGCGCACGGTTTGAAGTCCGTTCTTTCTCAGGACATGCTCGCCGTTTACGAAACGGCCGTCCGCTATCAGATGTATCATGCTTTCGGAATGATTGCCGTGGGTGTGCTCTCGAGGGGCACGGTGAACTTACCTCTTGCCGCGTCGGGATGGTGCTTTGTTCTCGGGACGGTTTTCTTTTCGGGAAGTCTCTACGCGCTTGCTCTCTCAGGAATCCGATGGCTCGGAGCGATTACGCCGCTTGGAGGTATTGCATTCATCGTTGGATGGCTGCTTCTGGGATGGGCAGTGCTCAGGAAGATCAGTGAGTAAACTGCTATGAAAATAGCTATTTTCATCCGGCGTGGTGAAGCCCGGATTCATGATCGCTGATGGGAGGCAAACGACGACGTTTCCTGCTTCATTATGGAACTCGCCCTAAATTCCCCTCTCCCGAAGGGAATCCACGCTCAAACTTCCCCTTCTCTTCCCAAAAGAAGGGGTTGGGGGATGAGTTCGCAGAAATGACTACGATACTCTTCGCTCAAGAAGATAGCTTTGTGTAGCATCAGTGAGTGATTGATGTTACGCAGAACGGTATTGAACCCTTTTAGGGTTCGCGTCACGATGTTGCTACTATCTCCGATTCATCCCTTTCAGGGATACACCTTCTAACACAATGACGCTGAAAGCGTCTAACCTGAATAGCTCGGGGCGAAGCTCCGACAAATCGTCGAAAGACAGAAAATGAACCCTGTTCCGAAGGAATGGCTTCGCCAAAAGGGTTCACCAAAATGTCTGTTGCGTAACATGAGCGAGTAAGTCGCATTGCCGCCGAGAACCTGGCTTATGCTCGAACAGGAAGTCAGACAGTATTTCTCAAAGAGAAGAATTAAGTTTCTCGATCACACTCGGAGCCATCATGAGTTGGATTTCGCTTTGCCTGACGTCGGGATTCATCTTGACGTGAAGGAGAAGCTCCAGCGCTTCTCGAGAACGCATTGGCCAAACGCAGCGATGCCGCAGGAACACCTCTTCATTCTCGATGATCTTGCGGCGCGCAAGATGTTGCTGCACGCGCCCAAGAGCTTCTGTCTGATCAAAGACTCATCCCTCCCCTCCCCGATGTACTACATCTATTCCATCGTCGACTTGTTGTGTATTCAGAAAACCCGGGTGCGACGTCCCATCGAACGAACGGTCAAGGCATATAAGGGCAAGTGGCTCGTCGACCTGCGTGATGCGGCGGCCTTCGTGAACCTTGATGACGCGATGGACTACATGCTCAGATACGAGAAACACTTCTCGGCCATCTTTCGAGACCACATTGACTGCTGGGGGAACTATTCTTCGGAGGAGATCTTCGTCTCGGGCACAAAACGTCGAGCACAGTACTGGAAGAAAGATTCGGGCGCTCATTCCTAAAGAGATCATCAAACCCCGTCTGACATTCTTGCCACAGTGTTCCCCTCCCGGCAAGAACACTGAACATTTCACATCGTCTTGCGTATACGAACCGAACGGTGTGCATGAACCAACGGCGCACACCCCGTTCGAACAGTTTGAGTGATGAATACTTTTTTGTATCTTGAAAAGCAGTCTCTATACGTCTTCTGAAAGGGACGTCGTACAAAGCCAATGTGACGCATCGGAAATCCCTGCACAATGAATAACTTTACCGAGAAAACTGATCTTTCGACACTGCGTATCCACCGCGAGAAGCGAGAAACGGGTAGAACGTCATGGACGAAATACATTCTCATGGCAGTCATTGGTGGAGTTGCGCTGACGGCGAGCTACTTGTGGCTGCGTGGCACATTCTCCGGAGCCCGGGACGTTGCTCTCGCAACCGCATCCCTTACCTCTCCCTCTGCCGCAAATGCAGTGCTGACAGCCAGCGGCTATGTCGTCGCGCAACAGAAAGCAGCGATTGCCTCAAAGGCAACGGGACGACTGGTGTATCTCGGAGTCGAAGAGGGAGATCGGGTGCGCAAGAACGAGGTAATTGCTCGCATTGAAGATCAAGATGTGCTGGCGTCGCTGGCGCAAGCCCGAGCCAACTATGAGCTGGCACAGGCAGATCTCGATGATGCGCGCCGGTGGCTGGAGCGGCAACGGACTATGTTGGCCTCGGGCACAACTTCACAGGCCGAGCTTGAGGCAGCCGAGGCACGCTATAAGCGCGTTCAAGCAAATATCAAATCAGCGGAAGCGGCTGTGCGCGCGGCCGAAGTGGCATTGGAAAACACACGCATCAGAGCGCCGTTCGATGGTACCGTGCTCACCAAGAACGCCAACGTTGGCGAGGTTGTCGCACCCTTTGCCGCCGCTGCCGGTTCCCGTGCAGCCGTGGTGACCATCGCCGATTTGAATTCCCTGGAAGTCGAAACGGATGTCTCAGAGGCCAACATCACACGCGTTGCTGTTGGCGCTCCGTGCGAGATCACGCTCGACGCCTATCCCGAGCGACGCTATCAGGGCTATGTGCACAAAATCGTCCCCACCGCAGACAGGGCGAAAGCAACCGTCTTGACGAAAGTCCGCTTCAAGGAGCGAGATGAGCGTGTGCTGCCGGAGATGAGCGCGAAGGTGACGTTCCTGTCGAAAGCAGCCGCACAGATGGATGCGCCCGCGAGCCCTGTGCTGACGGTTCCTTCAAGCGCGGTAGTGAAACGTCAAGGGAGGGACATCGTTCTTTTGGTTCGGGATGGAATTGTCGCAGAAATGCCCGTGCGAATCGGAGCCTCCATGGGCGATCGCGTGGTGATTGAAGAGGGGCTTGCACAAGGAGACGAGGTGGTACTGCGTCCCGATCCGTCGATCAGTGCGGGCACAAAAGTCAAGAGACACCAGTAGTCATTCCAGTGGATTAACGACTGTGGAAAGAATGAAGATGCCCCCTGCCAGCAATACGATCATCAAAGTCCTAAACGTCAAGAAGTCCTACTACAGGGATTCTCTCGAAATTCCCGTCTTGCAGAACATCTCGCTCGACGTGCCGGAGGGTGAGTTTCTTGCGCTGATGGGTCCTTCCGGTTCCGGCAAGACGACGCTGCTGAACCTGATTGCCGGAATCGACAAACCGGATGGAGGCAGCATTACGGTCGCCGGCACAGACATCACGCAACTTTCCGAGTCGGAACTCTCGAAATGGCGGGCGCGCCATGTGGGCTTTGTCTTTCAGTTCTATAACCTTCTCCCCGTGCTGACTGCCTACGAGAATGTTGAGCTTCCTCTTCTTCTCACGAACCTCTCGAAACAGGAGAGGCGAGAACACGTTGAGTTCGCCCTGAAGTTGGTCGGCTTGGAAGACAGGATGGACAACAAGCCCGGGCAACTTTCCGGCGGACAAGAGCAACGCGTTGCGATTGCCCGTGCGATCGTCGCCGACCCGACCATCCTTGTTGCCGACGAACCGACAGGGGACCTCGACAAGAAATCGGCCCTCGAGATCATGGGGCTGTTGGATAGACTGAACAAGGAGTTCGGCAAGACGATCGTGATGGTCACGCACGACCCGCGCGCAGCGGAAAAGGCTCATACCGTACGGCACTTAGACAAAGGAGAGTTGACCTGACATGTGGCGCCTGATTCTGAAAAACGCTCTACGGCACAAGCTCCGATTCAGCCTGACGGTCCTCGGGATTGCGATCGCTGTTGTGGCGTTCTGCCTCTTGCGCACAGTCGTGACAGTCTGGTACTCGGGCATTGAGGTATCAGCCGCCAACAGACTGATCACCCGTCAGGCAGTGTCCTTTATCTTCCCTCTCCCCTATGCATATCGAGATCAGATTGCGAACGTGGACGGTGTGGAGAAGGTTTCCTTTGCCAACTGGTTTGGCGGAACGTACATCGACAAGAAACAATTCTTCGCGCGCCTCGCCGTTGATGCCGAAACGTTCTTCGACGTGTATCCGGAGTTCGTCGTTCCCAAAGAGCAGCTTGAAGCGTTCACACGTGAACGCAACGCTTGCATCGTGGGCGAGGACCTTGTGAAGCGTTACGGGTTCAAGATTGGCGATGTCGTACAAATCGAAGGCGATATCTACCCCGGCCAATGGCAGTTTGTGGTGCGCGGTATCTACACGCCGCGCGAACCGGCCATCGACCCGTCGAACTTCCTCTTCCGCTGGGATTACCTCGATGAGCGGCTTCGGCAGGAGACACCTGTGCGCGCAGGCTTTGTCGGCTGGTACATCGTGCGTGTGAAGGACCCAGCCAAGACGGCGGCGGTCTCGCAGGCGATCGACAACCTCTTCGCCAATAGCCGCGCGGAAACCAAGACAGAGACTGAACGACAGTTCCAGCAAGGATTTATTGCGGCGTTCAGCGCGGTAATCGAAGCGATGAACTTCATCTCCTTCGTCATCATCGGCATCATCATGCTGGTCTTAGGCAACACGATGATCATGTCGTCGCGTGAACGCACGAGGGAATATGCCGTGCTGAAAGCCATCGGTTATTCCGGTCGACAATTGGGCATCATGATCGGTGCCGAATCCTTGCTCATTGCTATGCTTGGTGGAGGTTTGGGACTGTTGGCAACAATGCCGTCGGTGGATTTTTTTCAGGCCGCTATGCCCAAGGGATTCTTTCCGGTCTTCTTCGTGGAGCCTATTACCGTGATCCTGGCTGTGCTCGCAGCACTCCTGGTTGGTGTTGCCGCTGCTGTGTTTCCCGTGCAGCGCATACTCCGTACGAGGATTGTCGAAGGTCTGCGCTTTGTCGGATAGCCGCCGGAGGCAAATTGTTGATTGATACTCAAAGAGAATGTGCATGAAGATTCCGTTGAAGTACACTCTGCGCAACTTGCAAACGCGGCGCTTGACGACCGGACTTACGATCCTGGGTGTAACGCTCGTCGTGTTCGTTTTTGCGGCGGTGTTGATGATGGCATACGGCGTGGAGAAGACGCTGGTGGCCACCGGCTCGGACGAGAACATTCTTGTCAGTCGCAAAGCATCGAACGGGGAGATTTCGTCGATCCTTGACGGCGAAACAATCAACATCATTCTCTCGCTTGGTCATATTGCGCGCACGGCGTCGGGCACGCCCCTTGCGACAAAAGACGTGGCAACGGTCATCAATTTGCCCAAGACCGATTACGTCGGCATCACAAACGTTACCGTGCGCGGAGTGTCGCCGGAAGCGTTTGTGCTTCGTCCAAAGGTGCGCATTGTTGAGGGACGGATGTTTGATTGGGGAGCGAGAGAGATTATCATCGGTGCGGCTGTGGCGAGGAGGATACTCGGGGCGACAATCGGAAGCAAGCTGAAGTTCGGTGGAAATGAGTGGACGGTGGTTGGAACGTTCGAGGCCGGAGGGTCGGGATTTGAATCCGAGATCTGGGGAGATGCCCTGCAGATCACCGATGCTCTCGGTCGCAGCAACGTGTATTCTACCCTGACGCTCCGTCTGGCGTCGCCACAGGAATTCGACGCCTTCCTGAAGGAGTTTGCGGCGGATCCACGCCTGCAGCAGTATGTGCCCAAGACGGAGCGGAAGTTCTTCGAAGAACAGTCCGAGACGATGGCCATGTTCATCCGCGTTCTGGGCATCTTCATTACCGTGATCTTCAGCGCGGGTGCGGTTATCGGCGCCATGATTACCATGTACGGCGCTGTTGCGAACCGCACGGTGGAAATCGGCACGTTGCGCGCCTTGGGCTTTGCCCGCCGATCTGTGCTCGGCGCATACCTTGTCGAGTCCCTCGTTATCGCACTGATCGGCGGCGCAGTTGGGGTTGTGCTTGCTTCGTTTCTACAATTCTTCACGGTCTCGACGATCAACTTCGACTCATTTGCGGAAATCGAATTTGCGTTCGCGCTTTCCCCTTCCATCGTTGTCTCATCATTGATGTTTGCTCTGACCATGGGCATTATCGGTGGGTTCCTCCCCGCGGTGCGTGCCGCACGTCTGAACATTGTCTCTGCACTGCGAGCAGGATGAAGAGTGAACTAGATGGGTGGATTATAGAACCTTCCGTCGGTTGCAGCGCGTTTTGCAATCTTGATCCACCCTGCTCATCATCGTACGGCGCCGAACGCCGCCTTCAGGCCTTTGCGGGCAGCCGCTATAGTTTTCTCGATATCATTCGTTGAGTGGGCGGAAGAGACGAACGCCGCTTCGAACTGGGACGGCGCAAGGTAGATGCCCTGCTCCAGCATTGTTCGAAAATAGACGGCAAAGCGTTTTGTGTCGGACGTGAGCGCAGTACGATCATCCACAACCTGTGTGGGGGTGAAGAACAAAGTAAACATCGATCCGACGCGGTTGCAGGTGGCAGGCACTCCAAGCCCAGTGATGTTGGCACGAATGCCCTCTTCTAACATCCGGCCAATCGTCTCCAATCTTGTAAAGAAATCCCGATCTTCGACAATTGCCGAAAGAGTCTCATAGCCGGCAGTCATCGCGAGCGGATTACCGGACAGCGTGCCTGCCTGATACATCGTCCCACTCGGGGCAACCATTTCCATGATGTCGCGTCTGCCGCCGTAGGCGCCAACGGGCAACCCCCCGCCGATGATCTTGCCGAACGTTGTGAGATCGGGCTTGATATTGTAGAGCTGCTGTGCACCACCGAGCGCAAGACGAAACCCCGTCATCACCTCGTCAAAGATGAGGAGGATGTTTTCCTTCGTGCAAAGCGCTCGCAGTCCTTCGAGAAATCCGGGCTTCGGGGGAATGCAACCCATGTTGCCGACAACAGGTTCAAGAATAATTGCTGCAATCTCTCCCCGGTACTGCTCAACCAGTCGCTGCACGGACTCAAGAGAGTTGAAGGTTGCATTCAAGGTAAGCTGCGCCAGGGAAGCCGGCACGCCCGGACTATCGGGCACGCCAAAGGTCAGTGCACCGGAGCCTGCCTTGACAAGGAACGAATCTCCGTGTCCGTGATAGCATCCTGCAAACTTGATGATCTTCTGCTTGCCTGTGAACGCCCGCGCAAGGCGGATAGCGCTCATGGTTGCTTCCGTGCCGGAGTTCACCATGCGCACCATTTCCACCGACGGCACGAGCGTGCAAATGAGTTCGGCCATTCTCACCTCAAGCTCGGTCGGCGCGCCGAAGCTTGTTCCGTGGGAGGCTGCACGACGTATCGCCTCCACCACACGAGGATGAGCATGACCGAGAATGGCAGGACCCCACGTCCCGACATAATCTACGTACTCATTGCCGTCAGCGTCCCAGATGCGTGAGCCTTGCGCCCGTGCGATGAACAGCGGGTTGCGGCCAACAGACTTGAAGGCACGGACAGGTGAATTCACTCCGCCGGGAATCGTACGCTTGGCACGCTCGAAAAGTTTCTCTGAGGTCTGGGTGTTCAATTCAGTTCGTATGGTCTTTCGTTTGGTTCAGGGTTCAGGGTTCAGGGTGCAAGGTTCAGGTGCCAACTTTTGATTTCCGGCCTCCGATGTCCGATTTCCGACTTTTTACTTCCGATTGTCCAAAATTGCCGCTGCTTCCTTTGCGAAGTATGTGAGGATAAGATCAGCGCCTGCCCTCTTGATGCCGGTGAGCATTTCGATCATCACGCGCTCACCATCAATCCAGCCGAGCCGTGACGCTGCTTTCACCATCGCGTACTCTCCGCTCACGTTGTAGGCGGCAGTCGGCATCCCGAAGGCGTCCTTGACACGACGGATGATGTCGAGATAGGGCGTGGCGGGTTTCACCATCACGATGTCGGCACCTTCAAGAATATCCTGCTCCACCTCGCGCAGTGCCTCATCTGCATTCGCCGGATCCATCTGATGCGAGCGGCGATCACCGAATTGCGGTGTGCTTTCGGCCGCCTCGCGGAAGGGACCATAAAAGCCCGAGGCGTACTTTGCTGCATACGACATGATAGGAATGTTGTGAAAACCGTTCTCGTCAAGAATCCTTCGGATGGCTTGCACGCGCCCATCGAACATGTCGGAAGGTGCAACCATGTCGGCGCCTGCTTGCGCGTGAGTGAGTGCCTCGCGTGCCAGCAATTCGATGGACTCGTCGTTGACAATCTCGTTGCCCCGGACAATGCCGCAGTGGCCGTGCGAGGTGTATTCGCACAGACACACATCCGTGATGACGACAAGTTCCGGCACTTCTCTCTTGACGGCACGAACGGCCTGCTGTACCACGCCAAGCTCATCGTAAGCACCGGATCCGACTTCATCCTTTTCCTCCGGAATCCCAAAGAGAATCACTGCCGGTATCCCCCGCTTCTTCACGTCAACACACTCCCGAACAATCTCATCCACCGACATCTGAAACACGCCGGGCATGGAGGAGACTTCCTTCTTGAAGTTCTTGCCCGGCACCACGAAGAGCGGATAGATGAAATCGTTTTTCGATAGCTCCGTCTCACGTACCATCGAGCGCAGCGGCTCGGTCATACGCGTCCGGCGAAAACGCCGGAAGGATGAAGCGTCGGTTCGTGTATACAAACCGGTCACGAGTCTTTCGTTCTGTTGCATTGAGCCTCCAAGTTTGTTTTACCGACTGTTGTTACGCATCAAACATTTTGTTGAACCCTTCTTCGGAACAGGGTTCGTTTTCTGTCTTTCGACGATGTGTCGGGACTTCGCCCCGAGCTATTCAGACTAGACGCTTTCAGGGTCATTGTTAGGGATAAATCTGAGAATAGCCGAGGGCGAAGCCCTCTGCTCGAAACCGCTGAAGCGGTTTCACACGCCACTGTTGCTATTCATCAGAAGGCCGTACAAAACGTTCGACTAACGCGGTGTTCCGGTTCAAGATTTCCGCAAATCAGCTTGTTGTCGCAACCCCTACGGCGGCGAAGTGATACTTCGCCTACATTTTGCACGGCCTTTGGTAAAACCACTATCGGGCAACCACCTGCTGTACCCTTTCGCTACCAATCAATGAACGAATCCGCTCCGCCATCTTCTTCCCATTCATCACGCAATCTCCAACAGCAATCCCTCCTCGAAAATTGCTGCAGAAGAAAAGTCCCGGCACCTCAGCCTCACATCGGTCAACGGCCTTCATGATGTCGAGGTAACCGAGATTGTATTGTGGAATCGCTTTCTCCCATCTGATAACCTTCGAAAATACCGGTTGGCCCATCACGCCCATGATCGAGCCAAGTTCCTCTGTCACCAAGCGAATCAAGTTCTCATCGTTCAGCGAACACATCCGCGGCTGCCGCGCGCCGCCGACGAACGTAGTAAACGCTTCGTGCCCCTCGGGCGAGCGCTGTGGAAAGATGGCTGAGGACCAAATCGTACCGAGAATTCTTCTGTTTTCTCTTGCAGGAACAAGGAACCCGAATCCGTCGAGCGGCCTGGCAATCTGATCCAACCGAAAACCGAGAAACACCTCGGCGACCGGCGGATAGTAGATCCTCGCCAACGATTCCGCAAGCGATGGAGACAGCGAAACAACCAGTCGGGAGGCCTGCATCGCGGGCGTTGCAATCACGACCATTCTCGCCTGTAACGACTCGGTGCCCTTCTGCGATTCACACATCACCGTAAACATCGAGCTATTCAAACGTTCGATGCCCACGACACGGGTGTGTGTTCGGACCGTCTCGCCCAGCATGCGCGCAATCGCTTGCGGGAACGTCGTCATACCGCCAATAAACGAAAACATCTTCGCTCGATCTTTCGCCGTCTCCGCGCGCCGCCGTCGTTCCTTTGCTCCTTTGATCATTCCTTTGATCAAACCGCCATAGTTCTCCTCCAACGCGTACAGCTTCGGGAACGCCGCACGAACGCTGAGTTGCTCCGGATTGCCAGCGTACACGCCTGCAACAAATGGATTGATTGCGTAATCGAGGAATTCTCGGCCTAACCTCCGTTCGACAAACTCCGCTACCGATTCTTCTTTCCTGGCCCGTCCTACGAACGGTTCTTTCAGAATGCGAAGTTTGCCCCCCAATGTCCAGAGCCGGCTGGTGAGAAACGCAGGCGGCGACATCGGCAGGGCATGCAGCATCCCATCACGCAAAATGTATCGCTTGTTCGCTCGCTCGTTGGCATAAATGCGTTCGTTGAGAATGCCCAAGTCTACAACCATCTCTTCGAACAGCGGTGTTGTTTCGAGCGCGCTGTTCGGTCCCGTCTCCACTAACCAACCGTCCTCGCGCACCGTCTGCATAGTGCCGCCGACGGTACTCCCCTGCTCCAGCACCATCACATCCACGCCCCACTTCTTCAGCCAGTAGGCAACCGTCAGCCCGGAAATTCCTCCGCCGATGACGACAACACGTGAATTCATGATACAACCTCAGCCGTCTTTCCCACTGTGCCCAGTACAAGGTCTGCAAGCGCCCGAATGAACAGTGGACTTGTATTCAGTGCCGGCATCATATCGAAGTATCGAATACCGAGTCGTTTTGCCTGCTCACGTGCCTCGATATTGATCTCCGACAGCGTCTCGATGTGATTCGACACGAAGGCAATTGGGATGACGAGCAGATGCGACGCCCCCTCATCTGCAAGTCTTTCGATCGTGTGATCGAGCGACGGCTCCAGCCACTTCTGCGGACCCACCTTGCTCTGGAAGCAAAGATGATGTGGCAGCCCGAAGTTCCCCTCCCGCACAACTGCCTCGACTGTTAGACGAATCTGCTGTGAGTAGGGATCACCCTGCCGCACCAACTTCATCGGCGTGCCGTGCGCGCTGAACACTAAATGAACTCGCATGCGGTCCCCGACCGGAACTCTCTCCAGAGATGTTCTGATGTTCTCCACAATGGCACGCACGTAGAGCGGATGATCGTAGTAG
>CAZIKE010000102.1:0-13073 GCA_964539775.1 uncultured Chitinophagales bacterium | reverse complement strand
AAGCCACGCGTGCATCGCTTCATGATCGGAGATCAGAGTAGGGTGGAAGTGGCGTAACAAGGAAGGTGGCATGATATGATGACAAGGATCGAGGTTTGTAATTTCAAGGGGTTTCGTTCCGTGTCCATCAGTCCGGCAAGGGTCAACCTCCTTATCGGTGCGAACGGAACCGGAAAGACGACTTTTGCCGACCTGCTGGATTTCGTGTCCATCGCTTGCCGCTTCGGTCTGAAGGCTGCTTTGGAAAGATATGGTGGTTTGGACGAAGTACGATCCAGACTTCCGGCGCAGGGCCGTCGTCCATCGCTGGAGTGTACATTCGAAGTGGATGGTGAACCATATCGTGGGATCGACTCGCTTAAATACTCATTCGCTCTGGAAGCCTCCAAAGATTTAATTGTAAATTCCGAATCTCTCAAGGCCACGCTCTTTCGCAAATCGCCAGGCCGACCTGGTCGTGGCGAGAAGGTAAAGTATGCCCGGGACAGCAAAGTGGAGATCGAAATTGTCAGGCAAAAAAACCGGATTTTACAGTGGCGAGCGGATGCCCTGGAGAACCCAATCGAGTTTGATGATGCAGAGAATCTCATTCTGAATGCCTACGGCAAACTCAATCCCTTTCAAACCGTGGCCGATTACTTTGGTGCGATGAGGGTTTACAATATCGATGCTGTCGTGGCCAAGACGTCGCATAACGGGGGTGACGGTGAGTTGGAGCGTAACGGTTCAAATCTGATTCCTTTCGTAAAGCGGATCATCGAATCCGAAGGGCTCCGGGATGAACTCATTGGGGATATCCGAAATGCGATCCCGTACATCGGCACGATAACTCCCGAGCGCATCCTTTCGTATACCACCCTGAAGTTTTCCGAGCGTGACTCCAACCTCGAATTCCGAGCGCAACAAATGTCGGACGGGACCATCCGCATGCTGGGATTGCTTGCGGTGCTGCGCCAGTCGCCACCCCTACCCGTTGTCGTGATCGAAGAGCCTGAGAATGCCCTTCACTCATATGCAATTAGATCACTTGTACGAATTGCGCGTGAGGTGAGCCGCGACGAAAGGTTTCCGACTCAGGTTTTCTTCACGTCACATTCACCGGCAGTTGTGGACGAGGTATTGAGTCTCGAAAGCATCTCGGAGGTTGACACGAAAGGATTTGTTACAAGAAGGCGAGGCGGAGCTAACACAATCGAAGAAGCACCAAGCAACGTGGTGAGAGGGATTAGTCAAAACCTCGGTCGCCCAAGCGATTTCTTGCGTGAAGGCACCTTCGACGACGGGCCTGCACAGCTCGAACTTTTTGATACACCACAAGAGCTACTTAAATGACTGTGGTCCTGGTCGAGGGATCCGGGGATGCCAATGCACTACCGATAGTGCTGCAGAGAAGTGGCAAAGATCGTGAAATCCGATGCATTGATATGGGTGGGAAATCAAATATCGTGAGGGCAAAAAGCGGCTTCGAGGGAACGGTCAGAAGGCAACTGCTTTTCAGCGTGGATGAGTTCATAGTTCTTCTTGATCGTGATCGTACCTTTGCACCATATACGACGCTGCATGAAGAAGAACTGGACATGAAACGAAGAGCCGGATTGCTTGAACGTGAGATTGGAAGGGCAGTCAAGGTCCTGTGGGCAATTAGATCCTTCGAGTCTTGGTTGATTGGCGGTATGAGAACAGGCGATCAATACTGCGGACTCAGGAAGCTTGCCAAACCCGTTCCAGGTGATACGCAAGCTTCACCTCATCATCCAAAGGAATGGATTAAGGAACACCTCACGACCAAGAAATACAACGAGAGCACACAAGTGTGTCTGAGCAAGAGTGTTGATTGGAAACTAGCACAAAAGAGAAACAATAGTCTGAGAGATTTCCTCAAAGCATTCTCGGCCAGCCCACTGCAGAAACATACAGGCACTGGATGAACTATCAAACACTCATCTTCGAAACCAGCAATCGCATTGCCACGGTCACCATCAACCGTCCCGAGAAGCTGAACGCGCTGAATGCGCAAGCCAAGTCGGAACTGCGCGAAGTCTTCTCACAGATCAAAACTGACAACAATGTCGATGTCGTGATCCTGACAGGAGCGGGAGAGAAAGCGTTCGTTGCGGGAACCGACATCAAGGAACTGACGTCATTGAACTCCGAATCGGGCAAAGAATTCTCCGCACAAGGGCAGGAGGTGTTCGATTCCATCGAGAACCTCGGCAAGCCGGTCATTGCGGCAATCAACGGGTACGCACTTGGAGGAGGCTGCGAGCTTGCGCTTGCCTGTCACATCCGCATTGCTTCGGAGAATGCGAAGTTCGGTCAGCCGGAAGTGAACCTCGGCATTATTCCCGGCTATGGCGGCACGCAGCGCCTTGCAAGGCTCGTCGGTCGCGGCCGTGCCATGGAAATGATCCTGACGGGAAACCAGATCGATGCACAGGAAGCTCTGCGCATTGGGCTGGTCAACAAGGTCGTGCCGCAAGCGGAGTTACGTGCAAGCGCTACGGCAATGGCACAGCTTCTTGCAAGCAAAGGACAAATCGCCATCCGAATGGCGCTGAAGGCTGTAAACATGACACAGGAAACAACGTTAAGTGATGGCCAGAAGCTCGAAGCTTCGCTCTTCGGCGTCTGCTGCGGCACGGAAGACTTCAAGGAAGGTACAACAGCGTTTCTGGAGAAGCGCAAGGCGGTGTTCAAGAACAGGTGATGCGTGGAGGTAGAAAACACGGTCGTCGCCTTCTCGTCTTCTTGCTGCTGGCTGTCGTTGTCACCGCGTTCGTAATCGCCCTCGACCCTTACCTCGAGAAGAGCACTACGGTTTCGGTGCCGGAGGAAGTCGAGCTTGTGGTTCAGCGGCTGCTAACTCAATATCGCATCGATGCAAAGGAAGTTCGGACGCGCAGAGTTGGTGTTGGCAAGGGGGAGTTCACGAGGATTGAACGGAGGGTTTCGGTTTCCCCGGAATTCAATACCTTGGGCTTTAATCGCGACCTGGCTTTGGCGTTGGCCGAGCATGGTGCGACTGTGATCGCAACAGAACGATTTGAGGACAAGTCGGTGGCACTGCACATCAAGAAGGATGGCGTGATTATCGAAAGCATCGTTTTCGTGATGAGTAAAACACCGTGAGAGATGACAATACTGGTTTGGAAAGGAGCAAGACCATCAGTACGGAGCGAAAACAAACGCAGGTTACGGCAAACAACGCCGGTGTGATGGACAAGGTCGTCTCGCTGGCAAAACGGCGGGGCTTCGTCTTTCAGTCAAGCGAAATCTACGGCGGCTTGAACGGCTGCTGGGACTACGGCCCGATGGGCGTGGAACTGCTCCGCAACATCAAGGATGCGTGGTGGCAGGCGATGACCTATCGTGAGGACATCGAGGGCATCGATGCTGCCATCCTCATGCACCCGCGGGTGTGGGAGGCATCGGGGCACGTTGCCAACTTCACCGACCCGATGGTGGACTGCAAGCAGTGCAAGGCGCGCTATCGGGTTGACGTGCTGCTGGAGGAGCTTTCGCCGAAACGAAAGAAAGAGGTGCTGCGAGATCTTTTCCCCGGTGAGTTCGACGGTCAGCAGAAGGAAGAGCGCATTGAGGAACAGTTTGCCCTTCGTCTGATGAGCAACGATCTCCTCACCAAAGCGCTCAAACACAGCATCGCCTGTCCCAACTGCGGCAACAAAGGAACGTTTACAGAGGCTCGCCAGTTCAACCTCATGTTCAAAACCTTCATCGGGCCGGTGGAGGACGCGAGTGCCGTCGTGTATCTGCGACCCGAAACTGCGCAAGGAATTTTCGTGAACTTCCTGAATGTCGCCTCAGCGTCGCGGCAGAAGATCCCCTTCGGCATCGCGCAGGTGGGCAAGGCGTTTCGCAATGAAATCAACACGAAAAACTTCCTCTTTCGCACGCGGGAATTCGAGCAGATGGAGATGCAGTTTTTTGTTAAGCCGGGGACGGACGAAGAGTGGTTCGAGAAGTGGCGCGCGGAGCGTATGCAGTGGTTTGTTGACTTGGGAATGAAGAAAGAGAAACTTCGCTGGCACCGTCACGAGCCCGACAAGCTCGCGCACTATGCGAAGGACGCGTATGACATCGAGTATCTCTTTCCGTTCGGGTGGGGAGAGATCGAAGGCATTCACAACCGCTCCGACTTCGATCTGCGTCAACACGAGAAGTTCTCCGGCAAGTCCATGCAGTACTACGACGACGAGATGAAGGAAAGGTACACACCGTACATCATCGAGACATCGGCGGGAGCGAGCCGGTCCTTTATGGCCTTTCTCATCGATGCCTACCACGAAGAAGAAGCACCCACCGCGGACGGCAAGTTGGAGATGCGGACGGTGCTGAAGTTTCATCCTCGCCTTGCCCCGACAAAAGCCGCCATCTTTCCCCTTGTCAATCGAGACGGCATGCCGGAGATTGCACGCAAACTGGAGAAAGACCTGCGGCCTCACCTGCGAGCCTTCTACGACGATAGCGGAGCAGTTGGCAGACGCTACCGCAGGCAGGATGAGATCGGGACGCCATTCTGCGTTACCATCGATTCGCAGACGCTGACCGATCAGACAGTGACGGTGCGCCACCGTGATTCCATGAACCAGGACCGCGTTGCGCTCACGGCTGTGCTGAACTACCTGCTGGAACGCGTTCGGTAGCCTCCTGCGGGTTTTGTTTGCAGAGGGTTTTTTCGCTATATTTTCGACGCTTCCAATCGCTCTCATCCACTTCCAGGGGGAGCGATGTGTTTATCAACGCTTGTTGAACTTTTAAGGATGTCCATGGGGGCGATAAGACTCGCGATTGTGCTGACAATTTCTGCAGGTGCCATGGCCTTGGTTGCAGGGTGCAGCAAGGAAGAGAACACGCTCGTCTACAACAAGACAAAGCTCCGCGGGGTAACAAACCTTCGAGCGTTTTCCGCAGGAGCTAATTCCGTCGGCCTTCTCTGGTCGGCAACGCCTGATACAAGCAACGGGAGCTTCACCGGCATTAGAGTAACGGCCAGGGTCGGCAACGCGGAGTGGTCGAGCACCACTCTTCCCAAGAATACCTTCGAGACTGTTGTGATCATGGATTTCTTGAACGAGGGAACGATCTATACGTTTGAGGTGGTGTGTAAAGCTGCGGACAATTCTCCCAACTATACCGACAGCGATCCGGTGAGGATATCCTGGGCCCCCGCCCGCCGGCTCAACGCCGACATTGCAGTAAAGGTGTATGAAGTAGCGGCCCCCGACTCCAATGGTCTCCAACTCTTTGATGGTATCGGTCCGCATGTCTTCTCAAGCAGAGTGCCGGCATATCAGCCGGTGCTCGACGTCGTTATCGACAGCACGGCATCGGGTATCGTGATCATGAAAAGCGCTCACCTCAACCGGTTTGGCGGCGGTGCTCGGCGAACGAGGTTCTCGACCTTTGACACACTTGCCAACAGCTTCAATTACGCCCGCGTTGCTCCCCCTGATCCGTCTACCTACGTGCGGGATTCCCTGTTCATCGGGCCTGAGATCATCACCAGCGGTCGCGTGTTCTATGCCGTGACCCAGGACGGCAACTATGCGCGTCTTCTCCTAGAGAATGATTCACCCACACCGGGAGCGCCCGGTTCGTTACTCTTTGGCCAGGCTCCCAATCGCTACCTGCGCATCCGTGTGTCGTATCAAACATCGGCAGGGATCATCTATGCGAAGCCGGGATCGAGCGGAGCCGGAACTTCGCCCGCAAAGTAATCCGATGATGCGCAAACGTCTTGTGTCGACTACTAGTCCTTTGATCGTTCGGGTGGGCTGCAAGCCCACCCTTTTTCTTGAAACGGGAATGCTGTATGGACGTGAAGAGTATCTTTTGGAATGAACTGCATGAGTTGAAGGCGGGCTGGCAGCTCGCGGTGTTTGTGCTTACCCTTGCAGGTGCCGGTATCGTGTTCATCGTGCCGCTTGGTGCATTCTTCGACGGGCATGATGCGATGCCGTTGAACGCGGCCGTTCTTGCAGCTGCGCTCGTCGCAACGTGGATGACAACGCGGTTCGTGAACAAGAAACCGTTTGTTGCCGTGGGTCTCGCCGTCAACGCACACACGATGCGCGAACTCGTGCTCGGATGTCTGCTCGGCTGGCTGATGCTGACGGCAATCTTTGGGATAGAATATCTCTCGAACGATGTTAAGGTTGCGGCTGCCGAGGTAACATTTGCTGAGGGGCTGCAGATGTTTGTCACCGCGTTGATCTTTTTCGCTCTTGCGGCCATGGCAGAGGAGGTGTTGTTTCGAGGATATCCATTTCAAACGCTGGCGCGAGGCATCGGGGTAGTACCTGCAATGGTGTTGATGAGTGCGTTGTTCGGTGCCGCTCACCTACGGAATCCGCATGCAAGCTTTTTCGCGTTCTTGAACACGGTGCTTGTTTCAGCCGTGCTCTGCCTTGCCTACTGGCGAACGCGAGGCTTGTGGTTGCCCTTTGGCATTCATCTCGGCTGGAATTTCTCACAAACGGTTCTCTATGGATTTCCCACGAGCGGCCATCACTTCGCACAGTTTGAATTGACGCGGCTGACGCAATTTGGAGCCGAGTGGACCACAGGCGGCGAGTACGGACCGGAAGGCGGCGCACTTGCAACGGTGACGATCGTGCTCTGCGGTGTGTATCTGTACTACGCGCGTTCGCTCCGCCCGCATCCCGGAGTTGTAACGCTGGAGCGGGAAGACGAAGCAGTACGGTTTCCGCTGCTTCCACCGAGGGGGACTGCATGAGGCGTTTAGCGGTCGCAGTTCTGTTGACATGGGCGCTTGCGGCTCAGGCCTTTGCACAGGCGGTGCCCGGGCCCGAGTTCGACGAGAGGACACGCAAGGGCATCGAGTACATCTACAATCTGGAGTTTGAGAATGCGGAGAAGCTCTTCCAGGAGTTGGTCAAAGCACACCCCAGGCATCCTGCTGGCCACTTCTTCTTGGCAATGGTGACCTGGTGGCGCATCCTCATCGATATCGACGATGAACAGTACGATGAACAGTTCTACGATGCTCTTGACAACGTCATTGATCTGTGTGATGCACTGCTGGAAGAGAACGAAAATGATGTCACGGCGCTTTTCTTCAAAGGGGGCGCCATTGGATTCAAGGGGCGCTTGAAAGCGCATCGCAGCTCGTGGTTCGATGCAGCCAATGCCGGGCGCAAAGCGTTGCCCATTGTCCGTGAAGCTTCCGCTCTCGATCCGAACAACTATGATATCCTTCTCGGGACAGGTATCTACAACTATTACGCCGAGGTGATTCCGAATGAGTATCCCTTTGTGAAGCCTTTGCTCCTCTTCGTTCCCCCCGGCGACAAGGTGAAAGGCATCCAGCAAATCAAGACGGCGGCAGAAAAAGGGAAGTACGCCAACATCGAGTCCACGTACTTCCTCATGCAAATCTACTATCAGTTTGAGAAAGACTATCCGAAGGCATTGGAGCTTGCCCAAAAACTCCACAGTCGCTTCCCGAATAACATGCTTTTTCACAAGTACCTCGGCCGCTGTTACGTTGTGTTAGGGAACTGGGAGAAAGCAAAAGAAGTGTTTGGAGAAATCGACGCGCGCTGTGCGAAGAACCAGCGCGGCTATGGGCCGCTGGTCGAGCGTGAAGCGGAATACTATCTCGGCATGTACGACCTCAACATGGGTGCGCACGAATCGGCGCTGCAACACTTCCTCCGCTGTGATGAGCTGAGCCGCAAACTTGATAAGGATGGCCCCTCAGGATTCATGGTGCTGGCCAACCTGAAAATGGGGAACATCTACGATGCACTTGCCAAACGCGACCTTGCCCTTGCACAATATCGCAAGGTGCTGAAGATGCAGGAGTTCAAGGATTCGCACGCCCAAGCCGAACAATACATCAAGACTCCCTTCGCACGATAACGGTCCATGCACTTCACGGTGATCCTGTACGGTCTGGTTGCCGCTTTTGCGGAAATTCTCGGTGGGTCGCTCGTCGTTCTTCGTAAACAATGGCCGAAGCAGGTGCAGGAGTATTTGCTTGCCCTGAGCGCCGGGTTCATTCTTGCACTCGTATTTATGGAGCTGGTGCCCGAAAGTATCCATGCCGTTGGCGTGCAGGCGCCGCTCTACATGCTGCTCGGCTACTCGGTTCTCCACTTCTTCGAACACGCCGTTGTGCGTCACCTGCATTTTGGGGAAGAAACGCATCCCGAGATGGTGGTCTCGAAGGTCGCGAGTTTCACAACGTTCGGCGGCCTCTTCATTCATGCATTTTTCGACGGCTTTGCCATCTCGGCAGGCATGCAGTTCGACTTCTACCTTGGCCTCCTCATCTTTATTGCTGTACTGCTGCACAAGATCCCGGAAGGATTGACCATTGCTTCGGTGATGCTGGCTGCCGAACATCGCAGGCGCACGGCGTTCCTTGCCTCGCTCGCCATCGGCGTTGCGACAATGCTCGGCATCGTGAGTGTCTTTCTTCTCGCGGATGTCGATGAGGAAATTATCGGCGTTGCCTTTGCATTCTCGGCAGGGCTCGCGACGTACGTGGGGGCAAGCGACTTGATTCCCGAAATCAATCACTCCAAGAATCGCATCATCCCGCTGCTGGTATTTGGAGGGATGGCGTTGTTCTATGCAGGGAAGGTGCTGCTCTCGCCACTGGCGCACTAACACGAAAGCCGCTGTTCTTCACAGCGGCTTCCATTCTGGCGGCGGCGAGAAGCGTGCTAAAATGTGCTGCTGACGGTGATGCGATGCAGGGCGCCAATTGATCCGAGCGAGGAGAGAGCGTAATCTACTCTGTACTCCCGTATCGTTATTCCAATTCCTCCGGAGAATCCCGCTAGCCCGGCGGAGGTTCCCGTCTTCAGTTCTTGCCGCTGTTCGTTGTTATATCCCACGCGTGCCTGGAGAACGGTGCTGAGTGTGAATTCCCCACCGATGGAAAACGCCTTGAAACGATCTCCGAACTTTGCCACATCTTCGTTCAGCTTGTGGAAGTTCACGTTCAGCAGCAGCGGAATGCCCTTCGGTACAACCGACATGCCCACAACGAGGTCGAGCGGAAGACTCTCCTTGGTGGAGGCATAGGAGCTGAGTTGCGCGCCGAGGTTCCGCAAACTGGCGCCAAGCGTTATGCGGCTATCGGGAATGGTGTAGAGGAGTCCGAAATCGGCTGCCAGTCCGGTGGACGAATACTCGGCAATGCCGGAGTAGATGAACTTTGCGTTTATGCCGTAGTACAGATTCTCTTCCCAGAGGGCCGAGTAACCGAGTGTCACGGCAAGCTCGTTTGCACTGAAAGTACCGAGCGTGTTGCCCAAATCATCAGTGCGGTTGAACGAGCCGTAGTTCATGTACAGCACCCCAACACCGAAGTAGCCGAGATCGTCGTACGGCTGAGCATAGGCTGCATAGCCTGAATTGATATCGAGAAGATGTTTGAAGAACCCGATGGAGCCTGTGGGCCGCTCAATGGTTCCCAGGGCCGCCGGATTATAGAAGATCGTCGTGGGGTCGTTCATGATGGACACGTAGCTTCCTGCCAACGCACCTGCGCGAGCGCTGACGTCGGTTCGCAGGAAGTCGTATGTGGAATTGCTTCCCGCAAACGACATGGTGGCGAAGAAGACCGTGGTTGCACTCAGCAGGGGCAGTGCGGTGGACTTCATAGCATTTCTCCTTCACGGTGGAACATCGGTGGTTCAATCTATCGAATCATCCTCGGAATAGCAACACAAGCTTCCATCACACAACGTTATGGCGACTCCTTCCGCGCGGGGTTCGATGTTTGCGTCTCTTCACCCATTTGGTTATCTTTTCTCCAGTTCAATCATCTCTGACTTGTGTGTAAAGGAAGCGAGCAGCATGAAACCCGGCATTCATCCCGAATACAAGAAAGCAATTGTGACCTGCGTCTGCGGCAACACGTTCGAGACGCGTTCGACTGTGGGCGACTTACGGCTCGAAATCTGCTCCAACTGCCACCCGTTCTTTACCGGGCGTCAAAAACTGGTTGACTCGGCGGGTCGTGTCGAGAAATACAACCGGAAGTATGCAAAGAAATCTGTCCAACCCACACCCGCAGGAGCCTGAAGCGGCAGAGCCGCACGCCCTATGATGGTTGAAGAATGTGTGGCGCCTGCGTCTGGGCGCCACTTTTGTATTCATCGGTAGAATCTGAGCGCGCACCATGCACCTTTGCTTTCCACAACGTCTCTTTCGTACCTCTCGTGGGTCTCCACGCTCAGCAGAGCGCATTCTCGGATGAAGAGCCATGTCTGAGGAAAACACAGAAATCCAAGAGCCGCGAAAGCGCACGCTGTATGAAGGAGTACGAGGGACAGCCGTCAAAATCCTCAACCGTGTTGAGCGCACAGACGCGTATCTCGACAAGCTCTTGGATAGTGAACTGCGCTCCGGGGAAATCCCGGATGTGGACAAAGGCCTGCTGACCGAACTTGTGCATGGCGTTTTGCGCTGGCAGAACAAGCTGGACTGGGTGTTGAACGGATTCTCGCACGGTAACTTTGCGAAGTCCGAAATCAACGTGAAGAATGCACTCCGGGTCGGGCTATACCAGATCCTCTTCCTCGAACGCATTCCCCATGCAGCGGCAGTCAATGAAGCCGTGGAGTTTATCAAACGCATCCGCGGCGACAAGCCCGCAGGGCTTGTCAATGCCGTGCTGCGCAACATCATCCGCAACATCGAGGGAATCCGCTATCCCGATCCGGCTCAGGATCGCGTGCAGTATCTTTCGGTAGTCCTGTCGCATCCGCACTGGATGGTAAAACGATGGGTGGCGCGCTTCGGGCCGGAAGAGACGGAGAAGCTTCTCACCGTCAACAACGAACGTCCCCTCCTTTCGCTGCGCATCAACAAGTTGAAAGTCGAGCCGGGTCTCTTCCTGCGACAGCTCGATGCCCAGCAGATTTCGTATCAAGGCTCCAACCATATCGACTATTTCGTGAAAGTGAAGAGCTTCCCGCGCATTGGACAGAACGAGATGTTCCGCAGCGGCCTCTTCACGATTCAGGACGAGAGTGCGGCGTTTCCGTGCCTGCTCCTTGCGCCCAAGCCCGGCGAACGCGTGCTCGATCTGTGCGCAGCCCCCGGCGGCAAGACCACACACCTTGCCGAGATCATGAAAAATGAAGGAGAGGTCCTTGCGATTGATAAGTATAACGTGAAACTCAACTTCATCAGGGCAGCGTGCGATCGGCTCGGCTTGAAGAACGTGACATGTGTTGTGGGGGATGCCTCCACGTTCGACCATGAGCCGGTTGACCGCATCATGTTGGATGTTCCGTGCTCAGGGCTGGGCGTGCTTGCAAAGAAACCGGATTTGAAATGGAAACGTGACATCGCTGATATCATCAAGCTCTCGAAGATCCAGCGCGAGCTGCTCGAGAACGCTGCCCGGTTGTTGAAGCCCGGAGGTGTACTCGTCTACAGTACCTGTACGACGGAACCTGAAGAAAATCAGGAGATCGTCCGCCACTTCCTTGCTACCCATCCTGAGTTTGTGCTCGACCACGCGGGGCAGTATGTGAGCAAGGATGTGGTGACCCCAGAGGGGTTTGTCGAGACATTCCCACACCGACATGGCATGGATGGATCGTTTGCTGCACGCCTCGTGAAGAAAGGGTAATCACTCTATCTCACACTACCTTGGAGACTCTCATGGCTGACTATCTTGAACTCATCACAAGAGAACTGAAACTGCTGCAAGAGACAAAGACGTACAAGTATGAAGTGCCGTTGCAAGGTCCGCAGGATGGCGTTGTGCGTGTCAACGGCAAGAAAGTCGTTATGCTTGCCTCAAACAACTACCTCGGGCTTTCCAATCACCCCGTCATCCGCAAGGCGGCGATTCAGGGCATCAGGGAGTACGGCTACGGCGTTGCGTCGGTCCGATTCATCTGCGGCACGCAGGATATCCATTTCGAACTCGAGAAGAAAATCTCCCGATTCCTTGGAACGGAAGATACCATCCTCTTCTCCTCCTGCTGGGCTGCCAACGAAGCATTCTTCGCGGCGATGACGAATGAGAAGCTCGGCTACGAAACCTACAAGGACGTCATCTACTCCGACCGACTGAATCACGCAAGCATCATCGACGGGCAGCGACTGTGCAGAGCAGAAACGACAGTCCGAAAAATCTACAACCATAACGATATCGATGATCTCGTCCGGCAATTGGAAGAGGATCGATACACCGATTATCGGTTCCGCATCATTGCCACCGACGGCGTGTTCAGCATGGAGGGAGACCTTGCACACTTAGACAGGTTGGTCGAGATTGCCCAAAAGTACAACGCCATCCTCTTTGTGGATGATTCGCATGCCGTTGGCGTGTGTGGCAAGACGGGACGGGGTACACCCGAAGCAAAGGGTGTTCACGGCAAGATTGACGTGCTCACCGGAACGCTGGGCAAAGCCATCGGTGGCGCAGCGGGCGGCTATATCAGTGGCAAGAAGGAACTGATTGCCTACATGCGGCAAAAGGCACGTCCGTACACCTTCTCCAACTCACTGCCTGCCCCGATTGTCTACGGCGCCATCGCAGCGTTCGATCTGCTCATGAGGAATCGCTCATTGGTGACGAAGCTGCACAAGAACACGGCATACTTCCGGAAGGAAATCGTCAAGCTCGGCTACAAGATTCTTGAAGGCGATCATCCCATTGTTCCGATCATGCTGGGTGAAGCCGCTGTTGCCCAGGACATGAGTAATGAATTGTTGAAGGCGGGCGTGTACATCAAAGGACTGTGGTTTCCTGTGGTGCCCCGGGGTGAAGCGCGTCTGCGTGCGCAAATCTCCGCGGCACTGAGCAAGCAAGACCTTGACCGGGCGCTCGATGCATTTCAAACAGTGGGGAAGAAGATGGGGGTTATTTGACAGTGATAGCTTCATGCCGTACATTATGCCAGCGTCTGACCGCAGGTGTCGTCCCTCTGTCGGGCCACGGGGAGTTGGAGGCGGAGTCAATCAAAGAGGAGTCACACATCGTAGGGAGCTATGAAAGAACTGAATGAATCGTCGGTGTTCGATGCGTTGCGCATGGTGAAAGACCCCGACCT
>CAZIKE010000101.1:0-13077 GCA_964539775.1 uncultured Chitinophagales bacterium | reverse complement strand
CTTCTCCTGCGGCATCTCCTGCATCATGTCCAGCGTTTTCATTTTCTTGAAGTCGGCGGGAAGACTGAACAAGCTTGCGTCGAGCGTTTTCGCCTCGATGCGCGTCACTTCTTGCGACTCGATCAACTGACCATCCACTTTTGTGGCAGACCGCAAAGGGTAGATGCCCCGCTTCATCACCTCGGCAACAGCCCCTTCCGCGGCATTCATCTGATCGCTACCAAGCGCAAAGGAAAGCGTGCTCACAAGATGGCTCAGTTTCTTTGTCCCCCACAACTCAGTCTCTTCCGTCTCCCGCCTGATGATGAACTGCTCGCATTCGTATCCCGCGATCGTTCTCTTCTTCCCCGTTCTCTTCACCGAGTACGCAGAAGCTGAACCAGCCGAAGGTACTTCCTCGCTCTTCTCCTCTTGCGGAATTTCGAAGTACGACTTCTCGTCCACATTGAGCATCCAGATTTTCTTCAAGTCGGTCCGATAGATCATCGTGGAGGTGGGAGCAGACGCGCTTTTCGTCTCAATCCGTACCATCCCCTTTTTGATCCACATGGTCATGACGAACTCCTGTGGTCGGCCCAGCTCATCAGTCGTCGTATTCTTACTTTCGACAATCCCTTCGAATTGCGCATACGCATGCGTCACGATGCTCAGGGCAACGGCAAGCGCAACGATGCCCACGCGGTAATTTCCAATCACGTTTCGTGTGCTAGGCAAGTCGGCGCCTCGCCTTTTTCTTCCACATACATGTTCCCGTTTAACGTGTCCTGCTTTCCTACCGACGAATAACAATCGTAGCTCGCGGAGCCGTCGCACGAATGAAGTTGCTCAACGCTTGCACTCGTGGTGCAGATGCACCTACAGGTTGAGACCGCAATAGCGTCAGAAAGAATGGCTCGGACGAGTTATCCGGCTCGGGTTCGATCGACACCATGAATGCATACCCCGGCTCCAGAAGGTTCGGGATGCGCATCCCCTGAATGAAATCCTGCCCGGGGAAATTGAATGGCGGCCCTCCGCTTCCTGCATACGGTCCTGCCCCGTCAAGATCGGCACTGTCGGCACGAGTAAACCTGCCTGTGGAAATGGACGTGATGTTCCTTCCGCCCGCAGGCTGCACTACCCAGCCCTCATACCTCCACCCTCGTGGCAGCAAAGGCAAGTTACGCAACCCGGCTGTGAGAGGAGAACCCAGTTGGACGAACCACACCCCCGCATTGGAATCGGGTGGCGATGTTGGAGAAATGATTGTGCACACGCCCGAGACTGAGGAAAAGTCCGTACGAAAGGCATCGGTATACGCAATGGTCAGATTTGCTGACGCAGTGATCGGATCACCGCGCACACTTCCCCCCATGAGGATGGATTGCGGCTGCTCCGTGTCTTCCGTCTGCACCGAGACAACGACATCCTTGAGCAACTGCGCGTTCGCCCCCGGGGGCAAATGAAAGGCGGCAGCACCTCCCGACAGGCCGCGCAGCGTCCCATCCGCCGCTACGCTAAACGAACCGACACTTACGTACTCGCCCTCATGTTGTGGAGCATCACCGCCGACGGTATTATTGAATTGATAAAACGTCACCCACAGTTGATAGTATGCATTCCTCAGCGGAGGGAGATTTTCGACAGAGACAGAAATCTGCTCAACGACCTCGTTGGTCTGAGTGCACGAAGCTAACATCAGACACAGCAGCGGCGTCAAGAACCCTCTCATCGTCAATTCCCCTTTCCCGGAAAAACTGAAACCCCGGCAGCAAAGCCTCCCACCTCAATTCGCTTCATCACCGTTTGCGTGCCGACATCAATCAGCACAAGGAATCCCGGCGCAGTGCTGCCCGTGATGGGATGATGCGGCGGCTCGGGAGACGAGACGTTCTCACATGTTACATACACGGTCCTGCTGTCCTCCGAGATGTCGATGCCGTGAGGCTGCTGCCCCACCGAGACGATCGTGGTAAAGAAGCGGTTCTGCTGTGCATCGATCACCGACACGCTGCCGGAGCCTTGGTTGCAGACATAGAGGTAGCGCATGTCTCTGGTAACTTCACATTGCAGCGGCCGCGTACCCACCCTCACGGTGTCGCGCCAGACAAAGGTGTCGCCCGTTCGCTCGATGACGCTTACCAATCCTCTGCCGTTCAGCGTCACATACACGAACCGATCGTCATTCCGCACGGCGATCTGGTAAGGCTTGTAGACGAACGACCCGAACGGCGGCACATCTGGTACGACCGGGATATTGGCCACCACGGAATCGGTGCGCGTATCAATCACATGAATCATATCCGTCCCGTTGCTGCCGACGTAGAGAAACCTCCCGTCGTGTGAGATGCGTGCACCGTGCGTTCCACGCATGATATTTCCGGCAGTGATGATGCGTGTAACGGTCATGCTCGCAGTGTTCAACGCGTACACACGACCGACCGTCAGATCGAAGTTCGTCACGTAGGCCTTTGCACCATCGGCAGTGACGACCACATGTGCAGGCGAAACGCCTGCGTTCACCTCACCCACAAGCTGGTGGGTGGCTGCGTCGTACTTCCGCAGTTTGTTGCCTCGAATAAGTGTCACGTAGTAAAATGCACCCTGGTCGTCAATCTGGACGTTGTGCGGGGAATCCGGCGGAAGACTGAACGGAAGCTCGCGTCCCACCGTCACATAGCGCATCACAAGGCCGGTTGAACGATCCAGTACACCCACCAGATCCACCGACTGACTAGAGAAGAAGACCTTGCCCAGCGGACGCGGTTCAGGGAACGGCTCAGCTCCATCATCGTTGCGGGCGCCATCTCTGATCCATTGCACAATGGTTCGCACCTGATCGGCAGGCAGCGGATTGCGCCCCGCGGGCATCTGCACACTGGAGATCGGGCTCAGCATCGTGTCGGATGCATTGATGGATTGAACGAGGTGGCTCATGAACGGATGCCCCGGGATCACCACCGCACCAAAGCGCGAGCCGCGCATCAAGCCCTCGTACGACGTCAGGTCCAGGCTTGCAGCAAATCCGAGCGGCCCTCCGCCATGGCAGCTTGCTCCGCCACAATGCCGATCGAAGATCGGCTGAATGTTCGCCGAGTACTCTCCGTTTCCGCGAGGGGTTTGCGGCTGCACTACTTCATTCTGCCGATTACAGCCCGCAACTGCGATCATACACAAAGAAACCAAAACGGGGAAGCGCATCGATGATCTCCATGCCATGAACGCACAAAAGGTACGAACATCTGTGGGAGGAAGCAACAGAAGGAGAAGAACGAAGGACTCGTTGACCGTGCAGCAACCGAGCGCGCCGGGGCGAAACCGAACTCACAACTTATCGAATCAGCAGCATCCTCTTTGTGGCAACGAACCTGCCCACCTTCCCGTCCCGACTATCGGTCGGGTCGAGGTCTCGTCCTGCGAGAGGCACGACGGAGAGCCGATAGTCCCGACAAACAGCGTCGGGATTAGCGCAACAGCAAGAGTTTCTTTGTCTGAGCAAAGGTGCCTGCTTGCAGTTTGTAAAAATACACTCCACTCGGCAAATTGTCGGCGTCCAACGCCACCGACTTGAATCCTGCATCCTGAATCCCCTCTATCAGCGTCGCCACCTCTCGCCCAAGCACATCATATACCTTGAGCGATGTGAATCCTGAAACCGGAATCCTGAATCCAATGATCGTCGTCGGATTTCCACCTGAGGCAGATCCCTGACCGTCCGGCAGGCGGGCCCCACCGGCAAAACATGGGTTTGGATAATTCTGGTAGAGTGTGAAAGCGTCTGCTCTGGTGCTTTCTTCAGCGTGAACCGATGTGAGCACGCCGGACGAATGCATGACGAGAATCTCTTGTGTTTGAAACGTCTCGCCATTGAACGCGATCGCATGCCCCTTCCCTGTCCCATCCAGCACCAATGAGCCGCTGTAGGTCTTTCCGTCCGAAAGGATCGACGTACTCGTCCACGTTCCGGTTTTGTTGGTTGCGTAGAAGAGATTGCCGGTGTAGATGTTCCCGCTTGTTTCGTCCCAGGTAAGATGGGCAGTGCCGGAGCGGTCGATCACCAACGAACCTCCCCAGCCATTTCCTCCTTGATTGGCGTGTTGAGGTGTTGACCAACTGCCCGTTGCCGGCTTTGTGAGGTAGTAGGCACGAGGTGGAAAGCCGAAGCCATCGTTGCCGCTTGCAAGAAGATGGATTGTGCCTTGCGCATCGATGACCGCACGAGCCGAGAAGTCATTGCCATTCGGCGTTGTGACGATCTCGTACGACCACGCCGTGCCGCCGGGCTGTGCGTTCCATGCGTGATGGATATGGTACATGCCGAAGTCGCCACCACGATAGAAGATGTGCGCGACCCCCGCGGGCGTTACGGCGATGAACGGTTCTGCGCCGCTGCCGAAGGGACCCGGCTCGCTTGACGTGAGAAGCTGCGTTTGCCACACACCGCTGCGGTTTGTTGCATAGCCGATCTTCCAATTCAATGCCGTATCTTGAGCGATCCAGGCAAGATGCACAAAGCCTGCGCTGTCCAGCGCAAGCGAGGGAGAGACGTCGTCTGTTGAGTTCGTCGTAATGCGCGTGTGCACCCACGTTCCGGCGGAGTCTCTAACAAGAAGAATCTCCCGCGGCACGGCCGACTCTTGCTCGTACGCGACGTAGGGCATTCCTGTTTGCGGATTCACGGCGAGGGCGTAACGAAAGATCATGAGGTTGGAATCGGCAACCTCGCGCTGAGGAGACCACCTCCCTGCCGGCGCCTTCTTCGAGTACAACAATCTCCAGCCTCCGCCGGCGTTCGTTTTCTTCCACACGGCATGGAGGACATTGCTCGCATCCACGGCGAGCGATTGTTTCTCGACCTCATCGCGGATTGCATCATGTGTGAGCGTATCGTGTGACGCGCCGGTCCATTGAGCCGCCGCGCGCATGGTTGCACAGAGGAAACAGACAAGACTCACCGAAGCCACTACCCCGAAGCGCAGGGCAAAGATGGAGGCCAATCTCATAGGTATCTCTCCTCAAGATTTCTTGATGTAAGAGGAAAACGAGTAAGTACCAACGTCCCACGGCTATCGCGTGCTTGCAACAATACCGCCTGCAAGCATCGGTTCTTCATGTTTCTTCTCCCTCTCTTCAATCTCTTCACCTACGGTCGGAACAGGTTTGGTGAAGCGGGCCAGAAGCGTGTACAGAACCGGCACAAGGACCAGTGTGAGAAATGTCGAGAACACCATCCCGCCCACGACCGCCAATCCCAACGGGCGTCGCGCCTCGGCACCAGCGCCAAGTCCGATGGCGATAGGAAGAATACCGAAGATCGTCGAGAACGACGTCATGAGAATGGGGCGAAGGCGGATCGCCGCGGCCTCGACAACCGCTTCCACGATCTGCGTGCCCCGTGCGCGAAGCTGGTTGGCAAATTCCACAATCAGAATCGCATTTTTCGTTACTAACCCGATGAGCATAATCAGGCCGATCTGCGAGTAGATGTTCAATGTTTGCCCGAACAGGAACAACGTGAGCAGCGCTCCAAACACTGCGAGCGGCACCGACAGCAGGATCGTCAGCGGATGAATCCAGCTTTCAAACTGCGCGGCCAGAACGAGATAGATGAAGATGATTGCCAGTAAGAACATGAAATACAGAGCCGAGCTGGAGGTCTTGTACTCCAACGACTGCCCCGCATACTCGCGCTTCAAGCCCGCAGGAAGTTTCTCCGCAGCAATGCGGTCGAGGTCATCAAGCGCCTGGCCGATGCTGACGCCGGGGACAAGGCTTGCGGTGAGTTTTGCAGAACGTATCCGGTTATAGTGATTAAGCTCCTTCGGTGCAAGCGTTTCCTCGACCCGCACAACGTTAGCAAGCTGGACGAGGCCGCTGTTACCGCGAATGTAGATGTCGCGAATCGCATCGGGCGTGGAGCGTGCGGCGGGCGTCATTTGCAGGATCACGTCGTATTGCTTGGCGCCGCGTTTGAAGTTTGTGACTACACGTCCGCCCAGAAATGTTTCGAGCGTCGTGCCGATATCGGCAAGCGATGCACCGACGCCTGCCGCGCGCTCACGATCCACCGTCAGATCGAGCTGGGGGGTGTTCAGCCGAAGGTCCGTGTCCAGGTTGATCATGTAGCCAAGCTTCTGTGCTTCGCCCATCATCATGCCGATAGCCTGATTCAGTTCCTCGTAATCGTCTCCCTGCAACACATACTCCACCGGACTGGAACTGAACGTGCCACCCAGACTTGGCGGACTGATGACGAACGCGAGCACGCCGGGAATGGACAGGAGCTGAGGAAACAGTTCCTGAATGATCTGTTGCTGGGACTTGTCGCGCTCGCCTCTGGGTTTCAGTCGGAGGAAGAGGACGCCGTTGGTTACTCGTCCCGGGCCTCCGAATCCCAGCCCCACAGCGGTAAACAAACCTGCGCGCTCGGGCAGGGCGAGCAGACGTCGCTCCACTTCTCGCATGTAGCGGTCGGTGTATTGCAGGGTTGCTCCTTCGGGCGCGATGACGATGCCGAACCCGATGCTGCGATCTTCGATGGGTGCAAGCTCGGCGGGCAGAAGGCGGAACACCGCCACACTGATCAGCACTACGATGACGGCGGCACCAAGCATCCATGCCTTGCGCTTCAGCGCCCTCGTGAGAATGCGGTGATAGATGCGGTCAAGCGCCTCGAAGAAGGCATCGAACGATCGCGAGGCCCAGCTATTGTTCACGTGGTGCAGGGGCTTGAGAATCTTTGAGCACAACATCGGCGTCAACGTGAGCGCGACAAAGCCGGAGAGGAGCACGGCAACGGCAAGGCTCACGCCGAACTCGTTGAAGAGCCTACCGACCGATCCCGTCAGGAACGCGAGAGGAACGAACACCGCCACAAGCGAGATGGTGGTTGCCACGATGGCGAACCCGATCTCTTTGCTTCCATCAATGGCAGCCTGCCAGCGCGTCTTGCCCATTTCCATGTGGCGGTAGATGTTTTCGAGCACAACGATGGCATCATCCACCACCATACCAATAGCAAGCACCAACGCGAGCAGTGTAAGAATGTTGATTGTGAAACCGGCGAAGTACACGACAGTCAGTGAGCCGACGATTGAAATAGGAATCGCCACGGTGGGGATTGTTGTGGCGCGAACACTCTTCAGGAACGCCAGAACCACTAACACCACCAAACACATGGCGATGATGAGCGTCTCCTGCACTTCGGCAATCGACTCATTGATAAAGACCGAGGAGTCGTAGGCAATCTGCAGCATCATGCCTGCGGGAAGCAACGAGCGCAGGTCGTCCAGCACACTGCGGACTTCGGCAGCAACATCAACGGTGCTTGCTTTGGATTGCTTCACCACGCCGAGGCCCACCGCAGTATTGCCGTTGTACCGTGCCACGGTGCGCTCATCTGCAGCGCCGACGTTCACCTCGGCAACGTCTCGCAGACGGACGATGCGGTCCAGGTTCTGTGCAACGATGATCGCCCCGAATTCCTCCGGCGTGCTCAGCTCACCACGTGTGCGCACGGAAAACTCGCGTTCCACTCCCTCAACGCGCCCCGCAGGGATTTCGGCGTTCTCGCGACGGATTGCCGCCTCGACATCTTGGGTTGTGAGTCCGTGCGCAGCCATGCGCTGCGGATCAAGCCAAATGCGCATAGCATAGCGTCGCTCGCCCCCGATGATGACGGAGCCAACGCCCGTCAGTCGCTGGATGCGTTCCTTGAGCACGCGGTCAGCCACGTCAGTGAGTTCCAAGCCGCTGTGCTGGTTGCTCGACAGCGCAAGCCACATGATGGCCTGCGCATTGGCGTCCACTTTGGAAATAACAGGGTCGTCAATTTCCCGCGGCAGGCGCCCTCGTATGCGCGCCACACGATCCCTGACGTCGTTTGTTGCCTCGTCAATGTTCCGACGCAACTCAAACTCAATGGTAATGACCGAGCCTTGCTCGCGACTGGACGAGGTCATCGTCTTGACACCTTCCAGTGTGGCGAACTGCTCCTCGAGGACGTTCGTGATTTCCGTTTCGACCACGCTCGGACTTGCGCCGCGATAGGTAGTGATCACCGAAACAATCGGTGGATCAATGTCGGGATACTCGCGCACCGGCAGGCGCAGGAAGGCGATGATGCCGAAGAGAAGAATCGTGAAGCTCATGACGCTTGCAAACACCGGGCGTCGGATGGACGTGACACTTAGGTTCATGATCTATCCTCCTCCTTTCTTTTCAGATGCTTGCGCGTCGGCCTGATGGTGCATCGGCATTACTTTCCCTCCGTCGAACAACTTCTGATGGCCTGCACGCACAACGGTCATGCCCTCTTTCACTCCATCGATTACCTCAACAACATCGGAACGCCGAAGCCCCAGAACCACAGGCGCTCGCATGACGGTGCTGTCCTCATGCACCACAAAGACAAACAGCTGGTTCCCGCTGCCAAACACTGCCTCGCTGGGAATCGTCAGCGCATTCGGACGCTCGCTCAGCACCGCCGAGATATTGGCCGACATTCCGGGGCGGAACTTCCGCCCGACGTTCTGCACACGCGCCACCACACGGGCGCTGCGGGTTGTCGCATCAATGATCGGCTCGATGGCGATGATGGCCCCTTGCAGCGTGCGATCAGGAAACGCCGGGGACGACACCGTGACCGTCGCTCCTTGCTGAAGCTGTGAAAGAAACCGCTCCGGCGCTGCAAAGATCACCCGGATGGCATCAATGTTCGCAAGTTCCGTAATGGCCTGTCCCGCACGGAGAAATGCTCCAACACTTATCCGCCTTGCTCCGATGATACCCTCGAACGGGGCAATGATTTGGGTCTTGGTCCAGCGCGCTTTGGCAAGTGCGAGATTCGCATCCGCAACTTTCAAGGCGGCCGCTGCGTCGTCCAGGTCCTGCGGCGCACCCGCGCCTTGATCCACGACCGACTTCACGCGGTCGTATGTTACTTTGCTTTGTTCGCGCAACGCCTCTGCGCGCGCAACTTCAGCGGCGAGTTGAACGTCATCGAGCTGTGCGATGAGGCCGCCCCGACGAATGAACGCACCCTCTTTGAAGGGCAGGGTCTTCACGATCGCATCAATCTCCGCCACAACGGTGATTGCTTCGATCGCCTCGATTGTCCCGACGGCCTCAAATCGGTCAATCACCTTCTGCACCACCACCGGGCTTACCTCCACCGGCATCGGAGGAAGAGCGAACCTGCCCCCTCCTTTGTTGTTTCCTCCGCAACCCCAAAGCGACACCACGAAAACGCCAACGAGCAGAATCGTTGTCTTCAAAACAAACTTCTTACCGTTCATCACTGGGTACCTTTCTTGTTTTCGTTCCGGGAGTCAGTTGATTTCCTGAGTCACCTGCGTTCGACGCCTGATGCCGCATAGGCGCCCGATGTGAGCGCTCGCAGTTGCGCCGCGGCCTTTGCGCTTCGCACCAGGGCTTGCGAATAGCGCTGCTGTGCAAGAGCAAAGTCGGCGCCCAGGCGCACCAACTCGAACGCCGTCGAGCGGCCGTTCTGGAACTCGATCAGACCAATACGCACCTGCTCCTGCGCAGCCTGCACGCCGCTCCGTGCCGCCGTAAGTCGCCTGTTTCCATTCATCAACTCGCGGAAGCTGGCGCGGACATCTTCCTCCAACAATCGTTCCTGCTGTAGGACGCGCTGTTCGGCAAGCGCAACATCGGCTTCCAATCTTTCCTGCTCGCCAAGTCCACTGCGCAAGCCGATGGGAATGGTCACCTCCACACCAACACTCCATACAGGGAACTCCCGCTTCACTGCCTGACGCAGAGCGTCGCCGAACACTCCACCGCGCATTGTGCGCAATGTGTCCGAACCGAACACAACATCGCGTGCCGTTCCGGACAATCCATTGCCTCCCAGCGTACCGACCACGTCGACGCGCGGCAACGCCTCCCAGAACGCCGCGCGAGAAAGCGCACGGCGCGCCTCCGCATCCGACTTCGCGGCCTGCAGTGCGAGATTGCGCTCAACCGCTCGCTGTACCAACTCGTTCACATCTTCCGAAGGAAACTCATCCGGCGGGCTGTCCATCGTAACAAAGCGCGGCCTGTCCTGGTTTGGCCTCATCCCGATCAACGAAGCAAGTTGATCGGAAAGCCTATCGAGGTGCTCTTCGCGGTCGAGCAGCAGAATCTCCTGCTCGGCCAGAAACGTTCGTGCATTCGCCACCTGGTTGGGTCCGATCAGTCCGGTGCGCGCGCGAAGCTCTGTCTCGCGCAGGAACGCCTCCGCTCGATCGCGCGTCAGCTTCTGCACAACATAATCGCGCTCAGCAGCATAGAGGTCCCAGTACGTCTGTTCCACTTCCGATCTCACGACAAGCACTTCCTGATCGTAGCGTGCCTTGGCGGCTTCCATTTCGCGGTCCGTTTTCGATGCTTGCTTGCGCGCCGAGACGTGGAATCCTCCCAACAGCGGCTGACGAATGCTGAGACTGCCAAAGGCTGTGTATTGGGGATTGAGAAACGCAAATGCCGAATTCGTCTCAAGCCGCACGGTGTTCAGCGAGGCTTCAAGACTTGTCCCGATGGGTAGCCGCATACGAAGGCCGCCGCTTGCATCGGTTTGCTTCGTTGCAAGAGTTGGAGCCCCGGCGAAAAACGATGCGGTAGGTGTCTCCTGATCCGCGTAGTTCAGACGGAAGAACACCTCCGGATCGAACACGCCGGCTTCGCGACGAGAGGCGCCTTGCGCAGCAAGGTATGAAGCCTCTGCACTCCGTACTGACGTTGCGTTCTGCAACGCGGACTCTACCGCTTGCTGCAACGTCAGCGGTGTGCCCTCAAGTTGTTCTAATATGTATTGAAGCGCGCTGTCGGGGTTAAACGACGTCGGAGCACTCGAGGAGGTCTGGCCCTGCGTGATATGGAAGGATAGAAACGGAAAAGCAACGGCCCACAGAAACGCTCTTGTTCTGCACATAGGGGATTTGTTGGTTATGGAAAGAACAAAACAGAAACAACCTATTGATCTTCCGACTCAAACTCAACGGCATTCTCTGCCCTCGCTAAGTAGTCGTTTGAACCCACGCACAATCGACAGCCGTCCAGCGATACGTTGGGATCAACTCGCCTTCAACGTGACGACCGTGATCTCCGAGCGTGCACCGAGACGTACCGGCGGACCCCAGTAACCCGTCCCCTTGCTGACGTACAGCCAGGTACCGTTGACGTTGTGCAACCCTTTGATGAACGGCTGACCGATGGCCGCAACAAGATTCCACGGAAAGAACTGTCCGCCATGCGTGTGTCCGGTGAGAATCAGATCGAATCCCAATCCTTCCGCTGCATACAGTGTGCGCGGCTGATGAGCGAGCAGCACCTTGACCGAATCGGAGGGTGCATTGTGCATCGCGGCAGCCGGGTCCGACTTGTGGCTGGGAAGGAATTGACCTCCTGTGTAGTCGGTGACGCCTGCAAGGACGAACGACGCACCGTTCCGTTGAATGACCCGGTGCTCGTTGTGGAGTACTTCATACCCCAGGCGTCGGACCTCCTCCACCCACGGTTCAACGCCCGAGTAGTATTCATGATTCCCCGTCACGAAGAACTTTCCGAACGGCGCGTGTAACTCGCCCAACGGCGCAACATCAGCGCGAAGGTGGGGAACCGATCCGTCGGCAAGGTCGCCGGTGAATGCAATCAGATCGGGTTTCAAGGCCTGCACCTCTCTTACAATCATTTCAATCCAATCTCTCTTCACCGTCAGGCCGGCATGGATGTCGGTGATCTGCACGATCGTGAATCCGTTGAATGCAGATGGCAGTTTTTCCAGCGGGATAGTGACGTTGACGATGCCCGGCCGTCTGCGCGCTTCATAGACGCCGTACGCAGTGAAGGCACCCGCAATTCCTAACACGGTGAGATTGGTCATTTGCGTCAGGAACTCGCGGCGAGCAGGATCAAGGGGCGGCGCGGAACCCTGGAGCAGCGCGGCAAGTCGGCCCCCACCCCAGGCACCAAGCCAGAGGATATCCCGTGCAAGCAACAGCGTGAACAGGAAGGACAGAAACCCAAGGCCGACGAACGCCACCCACGAAAGCGGATCCGTGAGCCTCTCGTCGTAGCGGAGGAGAAACATCGAACCAAACGGAAGGAAGAACATCAAGCCCAGAGCAAGCCACGCGTACAGCTTCCAGGGCATCACCAGCTTTGCCGGAACGATCACCCGCCACCCAACGTAAGCGTAACCTATGGCGAGGATGACGAAGACGATGGAAATCCAGGTAATGTAGGAGCTAAGACTCACGTGGTTCTTCTCAGGATCTCGAGGTGCCATTGTTCCCTGTGTGCAGTCCATACGAGCGTGCACTCTGAGAGTTTCATCGGCCCCCCTCGAGAAAAAGAAACAGTTTTCGACTGGCTGATAATCGCTCCATCGATCGGTGGAGAGCGCTTACTCGTGGTGATTACGCTTGCGCTGACTTCTTGTTCCCCTTCAGGTGCGCTACGGATTGCTCAATCAACTTCCTTAAGGTGGGTAGGTGAATATCATCCAGTCGCTTGATGTACAGGCATGCCCTGCCTGTCTTGTGGTTGCCGAGCTTTTTGAGCAACTCTTCGTTCCACCCCAAGCCTGTCATCAGATAGATGGTGAGATTTTGTTTGCGTGGCGAGAAGCCGACGAGGAACCAATCACCTTCTCGACCGCTCTCATACACGTAATGATACTCGCCGAAGCCGACGATGCTTGTCCCCCACATCCTTGGCTCCGATTTCGTACTCTGCTTCATCAGCCTGACGAGAGTGAAGCAATCCTTGCGCGTCTGCTCGTCGGCGATGGAGTTCAGGAAGCGTTCAACGTTCTGGTTGGTGCGTTTGGTTTTGAGGTTGGTCATGGAGTCTCTTCGTCGATGCCCGGCGTTCAATATCCGACATCGAAGGAAAACAAGCAAGTTCGGAATTCAAGCTCATTCCCACAGCGGCTCTTTCTTCCACGAATCTACGACGAAGTCACACAATCGAGAGTGGGAAATGTCGTTGACCTCGTTCTGTGTCTGAGACGATGATGTTCCTTCGTGTAGATTCGTGGAGAAAGAATCTTTCACGTCTCAGCGAAGGAGCACCATCTTTCGTGCGAGG
>CAZIKE010000100.1:0-13136 GCA_964539775.1 uncultured Chitinophagales bacterium | reverse complement strand
TCGCGCAGCGTCGAGTTCATGGTCCTCAGTTCGCCAGACCTGAACGGCTCGTACGATGAGCTCGAAAGGGTCTGTCGTAAACATCACGTGCGCATGCGGGTGGTTTCGCCCGAGACGGATACGTTGTTCCGCCAGGTGGGCATCCATGATATTGGAGGACTTCCGTTGTTTTCGCCGGTGCGTCAGCGTATCGACGGGTCGAAGCAGATTGTCAAGCGCCTGTTCGACATTGTCGGTGCTTCTGTGCTCTTGGTGCTATGTGCGCCGGTGTTTGTCCTTGTTGCCCTTGCGACGAAGGTGGAGTCGCACGGGCCGATCTTCTTCAAGCAGAAGCGCTCGCTGAGTGACCGTGACGAGCCGTTCCTTTTCTATAAGTTTCGCAGCATGCACCACGAGGCTGATGAGAAGAAACAGTCGCTCCTTTCGAGGAACGAATCCAACGGAGCGCTTTTCAAAATCAAGAACGACCCTCGGCTGACACGGGTGGGCAAGTTCATTCGTCGCTACAGCATTGATGAACTGCCCCAGTTGATCAATGTGCTGAAGGGAGAGATGAGTCTGGTTGGTCCGCGCCCCCTGCCCGTTGAAGACTATGCGCGCGTCACTGAGCAGGATGACGTTGGTGGATACTTCCGCGCTCGCGCAAAAGCGAAGCCGGGGATGACCGGCTTGTGGCAGGTTTCGGGGCGCAGTCATCTCGGCTTCCGCGAAATGGTCATGCTCGACCTGTATTACATCGAAAATCAGTCGCTTCTGTTCGACTTGGAAATCCTGGCGCAGACACTCCCAGTTGTCTTGTTTGGCAAAGGTGCCTATTGAGGCCCAGGGACGCAAAGCGTTGAGCCTGGGTGTCCCGACCTCGTGCCCGTCGTTGTAGGTTCCGACCTGTTCTCTGCTTATCACTCCTTTGAGTCTCACCGCCATTTTCCGTATTATTGAAAGCACATCGTTTGTACTTACCCGCATACTGAGGAGAAATTCTTGAAACTGAGCGTTGTTGGGACCGGTTACGTCGGTTTGGTTGTTGGAACATGCTTCGCCGAAAGCGGTAACGATGTTATTTGTGTCGACGTTGATGAACGAAAGCTCGACATGCTTCGCCGGGGCGAAAGCCCAATCTACGAGCCGGGGCTTGCCGACCTCCTGAAAAAGAATATTCACGAGAAACGTCTCACGTTCACCTCCGACCTGACCGTTGCTGTCCGGAAATCGGAAATCATCTTCCTTGCGCTGCCCACTCCGCAAGCGGAAGACGGCTCGGCAGACTTGCAGCATGTACTGACGGTGGCGGAGCAAATAGCCAGGGTGATGAACGGCTATAAGATCATCGTCAACAAGAGTACCGTGCCGGTGGGGACGGCGGACCAAGTACGTGAGATCATAGCGAAAGGAACGACACACGAGTTCGATGTTGTCTCCAATCCCGAGTTTTTGAAGGAAGGTGCAGCCGTCAACGATTTCATGAAGCCCGACCGGGTCGTGATCGGGACGCGTAGCCAGCGAGCACTTGCCATCATGCAGGACCTCTACGCACCGTTCGTCCGGACGGGGAACCCCTTGATTATCATGGACGAGAGAAGCGCCGAACTGACAAAGTACGCGGCCAACTCGTTCCTCGCAACAAAAGTCTCGTTCATGAACGAGATTGCCAACATCTGTGAACTGGTTGGTGCAGACATTGATCTTGTACGGAAAGGTATGGGTACCGACCCGCGCGTGGGACCGCAATTTTTGTTTGCGGGCGTGGGCTACGGGGGATCGTGCTTCCCGAAGGATGTTGCTGCCCTGTTGAAAAGCGCCGCGGAAAACGGCTACACGTTCGATATTCTGACGGCAGTGGTGAACGTGAACAAACGACAACAGGAACTGATCGTCAAGAAGATCAAGAAACATTTCAAGAACCGGCTTACCGGCCTGACGTTCACACTCTGGGGCCTTTCGTTCAAACCGAATACGGATGACATCCGCGAAGCTCCCTCCATCCGGATCATCGAGTCGCTGCTTGCCGAGGGCGCGCGGCTCCGACTGCACGATCCGGCAGCGAACGGAGAGATGCAGAAGCTCTTTGGTGCGAGGGCAGAATTCTTCGACAGCAACTACGATGCGCTTGAAGGGGCAGACGCCCTTGTCATCGTCACGGAATGGAATGAGTTCCGTCGCCCGGATTTCGACAGGATGAAGGCCCTCATGAAGCAGCCGGTGGTGTTCGACGGAAGAAACATCTACGACCCCGTCCGTATTCGCGCAAAGGGATTTGTGTACTACGGCATCGGAAGGCTGTAAGGGGACTAACACCAACTTCACGACCACACGCTCGTGTCTTCGGCCAAGGAACATTGTGTTGTGACCGGCGGGGCCGGTTTTCTCGGTTCCCACCTTTGCGACCGTCTCCTCGCAGAAGGCTACCGGGTTACGGCGATCGACAACTTGATCACAGGCGACACGCGCAACATCTCCCATCTCTTCGGGAATGATGACTTCCGGTTTGTCAAACATGATGTAACGGAATACATTTATCTCGACGGTCCGGTTCATTACATCCTCCACTTTGCTTCTCCGGCAAGCCCGATCGACTATCTCAAGCTGCCCATCCAGACCCTCAAAGTCGGCTCGCTCGGTACCCACAAGGCGCTGGGGCTTGCGAAAGCAAAGAAGGCAACGTTCCTGCTCGCCTCGACCTCGGAAGTCTATGGCGACCCGCTCATCCATCCCCAGCCGGAATCCTACTGGGGCAACGTGAATCCCGTGGGGCTGCGCGGCGTGTACGACGAGGCGAAGCGCTTTGCTGAAGCGATGACCATGGCGTACCACCGCTATCATGGGGTGGACACGCGCATCGTACGCATCTTTAACACCTACGGACCCCGCATGCGCATCGAGGATGGACGCGCGATCCCGGCGTTCGTTTCGCAAGCGCTGCGCGGCGAGGACGTGACGGTGTTCGGCGACGGCAGCCAAACGCGCAGCGTCTGCTATGTGGACGATCTGATCGAAGGTATCTATCGTTTGATGCTGTCGAACGAAGTGTATCCTGTGAACATCGGGAACCAGGACGAAATCTCGATGCTGCAGCTTGCGCAGGAAGTGATCGCGTTGGTGGGCAGCAAGAGCAAGATCGTGTTCAGGGAACTTCCGGAAGATGATCCGAAAGTCCGTCAGCCCGACACCACGCGTGCCCGTACGATTCTTGGATGGGAAGCGAAGGTCAATCGGCGGGAGGGACTGCTCAAGACGATCGAGTACTTTCGTTCACGCTTGCAATAAGGAAGAGCTGCACATGGTTCTTGCTGTGCTGATGAGTGCAACAGTGCTGGCGGCAGGAGATTCTCTGGCACCTGCTTCCGATGTGACGAACACGCAGCCGGCAGCTACCGTGGATTCTTCGCGCATTCATCCGGCGCGTCTTGCCATCGTGACCGGCGGCGTAGCACTGACGATGGCAGCCATTCACATCTACCAACAAAACGGGTGGTGGAAAGACAATCGAGCGCCCTTTCACTTTCAGGAAGATCTGAAGTACGGACGCAGCGTTGATAAGCTCGGCCATTTCTACGGCGGTATGGTGGCTGCCTTCCTGCTGCGGAAGTCGTATCGGTGGGCAGGACTCTCGGAAGAAGCTTCGCTGTACTGGGGTTCGGCCGGGTCGTTGCTTTTCCAAACGTATGTGGAAATCGAAGACGGATTTTCGAAGTGGGGGTTTGACCGTGTTGACTTCGCGGCCGATGTTGCAGGAGCCGCATGGCCCATTGCCCAGCATCACGCTCCGTTTCTGCGCAACTTCGACTTCAAGTTCAGCTACGTCCCCTCGTCGAACTTGAACCAGCCCGGCGGAATTGGCTTCGCCGGTCAACGACACATCATGTTCGACGACTACGAAGGACAAACGATCTGGATGAGCATGAAGGTGAAGAACTTGCTTCCGAAGGCGGCGGCGGAATACTGGCCGGACTTTCTCAGTCTGTCGCTGGGCTACGCCGTGCGCGATGTGTTTACGCCGCAGCCATACAGTGCCTGGCTGCTTGCTCTCGACCTCGACATGACAAAAGTGATTCCCGACGATACGCCGTTCCTCAAACTCCTGGGCGAAGCGCTCAACTTCATCAAATTTCCCGCGCCGGCAGTACAGTTTTCTCCGCGCATCATCTGGTACGGCATCTACTTCTAACCGCATCCTGAGGTCCTGTGAATCCCCACACTCGTTCATTTCTGATCGCTGTTCTTCTCCTTGCCGCAGGTTCCAGTGCATTCTCCCAGGCCGAAACCGTTCCTGCTACGCATCCGGTGTATACCTTCCTGAAGCGCATGGAGGTCAAGCGCGTCACTGAGCGCTATCGCGATGCCGTGCTTCCGCTGTCACGCCGCGATGTTGCAGACTTCCTGCTTCATGTGAACAAACGGCGGGGCGAGCTGACGATGGCAGAGCAAAGCATTCTGAACGATTTTCTGTCTGAGTTTCAATTCGAACTGCGCAGAACGACGGAAGGGTTTCTTTCCGTGCTTGACTCCGACGAACCGAGTTTCGCTGCGGCGATAGGCGAGGAGTTCACCAATCGCGAAAAATTCCTCTATGCAATGGCCGACACGAACGTCACGATGTTCGTTAACGGTCTCGTCTCCATTGATGCGAGACGTATCAGTGGTGATGCCTTAGGCTCGACGCACACGGAATACGTGCAGTTCGGCGGACGGATTCGAGGAACGATCTTCGGCACACTTGCATACTCACTGTTGGGTACGAACGCGCAGTTCTGGGGAAGCCGGGAGCTGTTGTATCGCGATCCGGTGATTAACCAGGCCTACACCATACGAGTGACGGACACAAAGAACTTCGATTTCAGCGAGGGGTACGCACGCTACGACGCCGGAATCATTTCCGTTCAGTTCGGGAAGGAGCGCATTCTGTGGGGAACCGGCTACGACCAGCGAATGATCTCGTCGGACAACGTTCGGCCGTATGAGTTCCTCCGAGCCGATGTCCAGTACAAGGCGCTGAAGTACACCTTCTTCCACGGCTCACTCCTTGGCCGCAAAGGCGGCCTCACGTTTACTCTCGGCCCTGATACGACCACGAAGTACTTCGAGCCGACGGTTGCCGACAAGTACTTCGCCGCACATCGTATCGAGTTTTCGTTTCCGCGGTTGATGGACATCGGCTTTCAGGAGATGGCAATCTACAGCAACCGCTCGGTGGATTTCGCCTATCTCAATCCGTTCATTGTGCTGGAGTCGGCGCAGCGCTCGCGCGAAGAACGAGACAACGTGCTGTGGGCGTTCGATGTGCAGACGCACTTCCTGGCAGGACTGGAGCTTGCAGGGACGATCGTCTTCGATGATCTGCACTTTCAGGAGTTTTTCAAATCGCGCTGGTACAACCGGTACGCCTATCAGCTTGGTGCGATGCTCACGGAGCCGCTCTTTCTCCCCGACATGTCGCTCATGCTTGAGTACACGCGCGTCAAACCGTTCGTGTATGCTCATGATCGTTCGCGCGAAAACACCTACACCAGCCTGAACTCGTTGCTCGGTCCACGCATTGGTCCCAACGCAGATTCATGGTTTATCCGCGCCGACTACATGCCGGCATGGAACCTCTCGTTCTCCGGGCGTGTTTTCTTGGTGCGACACGGTAGAAATGTGTATGATACTGCGGGGCGACTCGTGCGCAATGTCGGAGGCGACGTCTTCCAGCCCCATCGCCCCAACGACCCGTTAGAGGCGCCGTTTCTTGACGGCAATCTCGTGAAGTCGCAACAGATCCAGCTCCTCGCATCCTACCAGTTTTTGAACCAGATGTGGTTGGAGGGATGGCTCCAGTTCGACAGGGAGGAGGATACGGCGTCTGGCATTCGCTCAGCGAATACGACCGGGGGCATTCGCTTACGCATGGAGTTATAGCACGAGATCTGTGTGTATCCCGTTCACGAATAAGGCCTTTCCCGAGCAGGACAGGGTTTTGTATGTTGATTTGGGCGGAGAGCCGGGCTCCACAACGTCCAAACGCTGCGCGTGGCTTTCGGACTTGCCGGCCACGGAACCAAACTATGACGACACCAAAACTATTGTCGCTTCTTTGTAAATTGTAGCTGGTCAGTCACACAAGAATGAGGTACCTATGACAGTGTTGAAACCGGGCATGCAGGCCCCCGATTTTACGCTCCCGACAGGCGAGGGCAAGGAGCTCTCGCTCACAGACTTGCGCGGGAAGAAGGTGGTGCTGTACTTCTATCCGAAGGACATGACGAGTGGATGTACGAAGGAAGCCTGTTCGTTCCAGGAGAATCTTTCAGCCATCAAAAAGAAAGGCGCCGTGGTTATCGGCGTCAGTCCCGATAGCCCGTCATCGCATCAGAAGTTTGCCGCAAAGTACTCGCTGTCGTTCCCCCTCGTCAGCGACGAAAAGAAGACCATTCTGAAGAAGTATGGTGTTTGGAAGCAGAAGTCGCTCTACGGCAAGAAGTACATGGGAGTCGAACGGACAACATTTATCCTCAACGAGGACGGCGTCATCACGCACATCTTTCCGAAAGTGCAAGTGGATGGCCACACCGAGGAGATCCTGAAGGCGCTGGATGAATAGGTCACGAGGGGCAGCGGGGGAACGAGGGCAATGGACGAGGGGATCAACGGAGTGTTGAAGATCGTCTGATTGCTTGGAGTTGAGCGTCGTTCACGACGCTGTGGTTGAATCCGCGCCGCCCTTCAGGGCGACGCGGGAATGTACGGTAACGATTGAGGTTTGATATGGTCTACATTACACGGAAGGAACATTTCAGTGCATCGCACCGTCTGTTCAACGAGCAATGGAGCGAGGCAAAGAATTTCGAGGTCTTTGGCAAGTGTGCCAACCCGAACGGACACGGGCACAACTACGACATCGAGGTAACGGTTGCCGGTGTGCCGCCAAAGGAGACCGGCATGGTGATGGACCTGAAACGGCTGTCGGACCTTATCAACGAAGAGATCATCGAACGGGTCGATCACAAGCATCTGAATCTGGATGTGGATTTTCTGCGCGACGTGATTCCGACAGCAGAGAACATGGCAATCGTGTTCTGGAACATTCTTTCACAACGCATAACCGAAGGCACACTCTACTCGATCAAGCTCTACGAGTCGGACAATAACTTCGTTGAGTATCGGGGCGAGTAGGGAAGGACATTCATGTCGCAGCGAACACATCTCGAAGAACTCGTTGCCCAACTGTTGAAGGAGCTGGGGGAAGATCCCTCCCGAGAGGGTCTTCAGCGCACGCCCCGGCGCGTTGCGAAAGCGTACGAGTTTCTCACCAGCGGCTATACGAAAGACATAGCCCAGGTGATGAACGGCGCCATCTTTGCCGAGCGATACAGCGAGATGGTGATCGTGAAGGACATTGACTTCTTCAGCATGTGCGAGCATCATCTGTTGCCGTTCTTTGGCAGGGCGCATGTGGCCTACATTCCGAACGGGAAGATTATGGGGCTGAGCAAAGTGCCGCGCATTGTGGAGGTGTTTGCGCGGCGGTTGCAGGTGCAGGAACGCATGACGCAGCAGATTGCCGACACGCTCTTCGAGTACCTGCAGCCCGATGGTGTGGGAGTTGTGATCGAGGCCCGCCACATGTGCATGATGATGCGCGGGGTGGAGAAGCAGAACTCGCTTGCCACTACCAGCGCCATGCTCGGCGTCTTCCGGGATGATGCGAGAACCCGCCAGGAATTCCTCTCACTCATCAAAACGAACCCAAGCTCGCCATGAAACGCTTAGAAGGTCGGGTGGCAATTGTTACAGGCAGCAGCCGCGGCATCGGCCGAGCCATCGCGCGTGCTCTCGGACAGGAAGGAGCAAACATTGTCCTCGCTGCCCGTACCAAGCCGGATCTGGAAACGGTCGCGAAGGAGATGCACGCCTTTGGTGCTCAGGTGATTGCTCTCAAGGTTGATCTGACCAATGACGATCAGGTGTGGACGCTCGTGGATGAAACCGTGAAGAAATTCGGTCGGATTGATATTCTCGTCAACAATGCCGGCGTTGGAGTGTTGAAGCCGTTCATCGAGATGGGGACTGCCGAGTTCGACGAGATGTGGAAGCTGAACGTCCGAGCTCCGTTTGTGCTCACGAAACTGGTCCTGCCCCACATGATCAAGCAATCGAGCGGAGACGTCGTCAACATTGCATCACTGGCGGGCAAGAACAGCTTCGTGAACGGAACGGGCTATGCGGCAACCAAGTGGGCACTGCGCGGCTGGGCAAGCTCGCTCATGCTCGAAGTGCGGCAGCACAACATTCGCGTCGTTACGATTTTCCCCGGCTCGGTGGATACCACGTTCTCGACGACGGGCAAGCGTGGACCAACGATCACACAGCCCGAAGATGTTGCAGCGGCCGTAGTCTTTGCGCTCACAGCTCCGAGTCGAAGCATGTTCAGCGAAATCGATGTGAGACCGACCAAGCCCTCGTAGGCACGAAAACGAAAGAGCGGGTCAGTGCCCGCTCTTCCGGTGATGATCTGCTCGCGTCTCAATCCATGGAATCAAGATCATCCCAATCGGAGCCGCCACGAAAACGCATCCTGCCGCGCATGCCTTGCCGGATACCTTCGCGCATCCGCTGCCCCCAGTGCGTCGCGCTCCTCTTCCAGACTTTCTGCTGCTCGGGCGTGAGGATGCCGTTCACCTGAAACCAGTGATCCACCATGTTCATCTTCATCTGCTGCTGTACGTCGGTGATCGCTTTCAGGTTTTTTTCGATCGCTGTGCGATCAACCTTGTCGGCGAGAAACTGCTCCTGAATCTCGAGCCGGAGGGTGTGGACTTTTGAGCGGAGGGCCGTTTGCTTTTTCATCAGGTCAAGTCTCATTTTCTCCATTTGCGCTTGTTGGGCGTCGCTGAGCTTGAGTTCATCCAGCAGTGCTTGGTGTCGCAGGTGCATTCCTCGTGGCCCCATCGGTCCGCAGGGAGGTTGCGCAAGGGCGACTGTCGTTGCAAGTACACCCAGAAGGACGAGGGAAGCGATGTTTCGTTTCATGGTTGTTTTCTCCTTTATGTCGACGTATGTGTGTGTGAGGCTGTTTCCTTTATGCTCTGTTGGTTAGAGCCGTCGGTCGTGCGAAAGGTTTAATGCGCGCCGTTGTGGCGACAAACATCGGCGCGTGGCTTTGTTGACTTTCGGGCGAAGATTGGCTAAGTTCGTTTGTGAGTTTGTGCATGGAGCCCGTGACTTTGCAACGTTTCTTCCTTTCTCTGGTTAGCCTTTCGCTTTTCGTATTCTCCGGATGCAGCATCGGGAGTTTCATCGGCGCCTACTTCAATACGTATTACAATGCGCAAAAAGCGTTCGACGAGGCTGAGGCGGAAGTATTAAGCAGCCTGCAGCAACAAGCCATTGCACGGACAGAGCGCGCCTATCTGAGTCCCTTCGACATAGCTCCTCAAACACGGACGAAGTTCGCAACCGTTATTGAGAAATGCTCGAAGCTCCTTCAATATCATCCTGAATCCAAATTAGTAGATGACGCTTTGCTGATGATTGGCAAATCGTATTTCTATCAAAATGATCTCCAATCTGCAGAGCGCAAATTCAACGAGTTACTTTCGAGCTACCCCGAAAGCGATCTTGCATTCGAAGCCAAACTGCTGTTGGCCCAGACGCACTATCGGAACAGCCAGAAGCCGACAGCCGCCACCCTTGCAGCAGAGTTGTTCGAGGAAGCGAAAACTCGTGGCGAAGACGCTATTACCGCCGAAGCTGGCAGGCTTCTTGGCCACATTCATCTGGAAAACAAAGACTACGAAGAGGCCCTTCGCTATTTCGGCGCCGTGGCGGAACTCGCCGAAACCGCCGACGACCGGGCTGCCCTCTACCGCAGGGTAGCGGAAGTGAACATCCACCTCGGCAAGTATGCACAAGCGGCCGAAGCCTTTGCGCGCTCCGAAGATGCAGGATCGAGCTACATCAGCAAGTACCGCGGGCTTATCGGGCAGGCACGCATGTTATCGAAACTGGGGAAGCACGAGGAGAGTCTTGCCGTTCTGGAAGAGATGGTGAGGAACTCCAACTACCGCGAGTTCTTTGGCGAAATCAACCTTGAGATCGGCAACGTCTATCGCGATGAGAAAGACTATCGCGCTGCCGAACAGCAATATCGGTATGTGGACACGGCATATGCACGCAGCGAGTACGCCGCGCATGCCTACTATCAGCTCGGACTTCTGTACGAGACACAGTACGGCAATTATGATTCTGCACGCGTTGCATACGACAAAGGCAAACTGGAATTTCCACAAGCCGACATTACGCCCGAGATTATGAGGCGCAGCGAGTTGCTCGGTCGCTACTTCACGTATCGGAACGAAATCTTACGCAACGATAGCCTCCGCGCGGTTATTCTTGCGCCACCGGACACGTCAACAAGGGAAGTACGCGACACAACATATCAAAACACCACTTCGCTTGCCTCCGGCAAGACCGATAGCGTCGTGCAGCGCCCACCGGCAGTTCCACCTCCTCCTCTCGATAGCGTGCTTGCGCGGCTTGCGTACAACAAGTCGGAGCTGGCGAGTTTGTTCTATACGGGCTTGCAGGTGATCGACTCGGCGACATTCTGGTACAACCGCTTGATTGCCGATCATCCCAGAAGTCGGTATGTACCGCGCGCACTGTACACCCTTGCGCAGATTGCACAACAGGATTCAACTGCCCCACCAGCGTATGCCGATTCGCTTCTGCGTGAGATCGTGGAGCAGTTTCCCGAGTCGGAGTTTGCTTCGGCGGCCCGGCGTTCTTTAGGGTTGCCGGAGATTGTGCGGGCGAGAGACAGTGTCGAAGCGGCTTACAAGGCTGCCGAGCAGTTGATGATGCAGGGTGCATACGCTGCAGCCCTTGAGTCATTCAAGCTCATTGCTGAACGCGATACGACTTCCCCCTATGCGGCCAGGGCGCAGTATGCAGTCGGCTGGATTTACGAAAACATCAACGCCGAGCCGGAAAACTCAATCGCAAGCTATCGTCGACTTGTCCAACGGTTTCCAGGATCTCCTTACACCAGTGTCGTTCAGCCGAAGCTCGCCGTGATTGATGCTGCGCGGCAACAGAATACGTCCGACACGCCGAAGGACTCCACGATCGTTGTTCCACCGCAGGGGAAGGAATTGCCCGAAGCTCCTCTGAAAGTTGTCCCGTCTCCCGAAGAGGCGCTCGGAGATACATTGATCAATGAGGCGCCGAAGATTCGAATCAAGAAAGAGTGAGAATCTCCGATCCCTGATGATACACACCATTGGCCGGGTCCTTTCCCTCGAAGAAGTCGCCGATAGCATTTTCGTCCTCACGTTTCAGTCTGCTGAAATTGCCGCGCGTGTTCAGGCGGGACAGTTCATCAACATCAGAGTAGCAGAAGGTACGGACCCGCTCCTGCGGCGCCCATTCAGTGTCTATCGAACCGAACATGACAGGGTCCAGATCGTCTTCAACATCGTCGGAAAAGGCTCGGCCGCTCTGTGCCGCAAACGGGCTAACGACGCCCTCGACGTGCTCGGGCCGCTGGGCGTTCCGTTTTCCTTGAACGATCAGGGGTTCGACACGGCTGTTCTTGTGGCGGGAGGCCTTGGCGTTGCGCCGCTTCCGCTCTCCACTCAGACGCTACGCGCAGGTGGTAAACGCATCGTCACGTATCTCGGTGCTCGCACCGCGGGTCAGCTCGTCGAGCAACATCTCGACAATGTACACATTGCGACGGATGATGGGAGCAAAGGGTTTCGCGGGACGGTCGTCGAGTTGATAGCGTCGGAGCTTGATGCACTGAAACGGCATCGGCCGAAAATCTTCGCCTGCGGACCGACGAAGATGCTCCAAGCAGTCGCTGCCGTTGCGCTGGCAGAGGAGATCCCCTGCGAGGTCTCACTCGAAGGCCCCATGGCCTGCGGCTTTGGGATTTGCCAGGGTTGTCCTGTGGAGTTGTTGGGGGGAGAAAAGAGATATGCGTTGATGTGCAAAGACGGCCCGACATTCGACGTACGAAGGATAAAGATCTGACATGGTAAAGACTTCTGTAACGATTGCCGGTGTACAATTCAAGAACCGAGTTCTCGTTGCTTCCGGAACGTACGGATACGGTGATGACACAAAAGAGATCGTGGATGTCAGCAAGCTGGGCGGGATCATCACCAAATCACTTTCCCTGAAACCACGAGAGGGCAATCCACCGCCGCGCATCGTGGAGACCGCAAGCGGTATGTTGAACTCCATCGGCCTCGCGAACATCGGCGTGAAGAAGTTTGTGAGCGAGAAGCTTCCCTTCCTTCGCACGGTTGACACTGCCGTTCTTGCAAACATTGCCGCCAGCTCCATTGAGGAGTACTGCGAGGTGGTAGATATACTCGAGGGAGAGGAAGGCATCGACGGGTACGAGATCAACGTCTCTTGTCCCAATGTGCGCGAAGGGGGCCTGAGTTTCGGAACGAATTGTCTATTGGTGGAGGAGATAACGCGTCGTCTTCGCGCGCGAACAAAACGCCTACTTGCCATCAAGCTCACGCCCAACGTCACCCACGTCTCGGAATTCGCCCGCGCATGCGAGGCAGCAGGTGCCGATGCGATTTCGCTCATCAACACGGTGATTGGGATGGCAGTCAACATCCGTACCCGCAAGCCGATGCTCTCGACCGTGACCGGTGGCTTATCCGGTCCTGCCATCAAACCGATTGCCCTTGCCAAGGTGTTCGAAGCCTCGAACGCCGTCAAGATTCCCGTTATCGGCATCGGGGGCATCATGACCGCCACCGACGCCATCGAGTTTCTGATGGTGGGCGCGACGGCCGTCCAGGTCGGAACTGCCAACTACATCGATCCGGCCGCGGGCGTCACGATTGCAGATGGCATACGACAGTATTGCGAACAACACGGTCTACCGGATGTTGGTGACCTCGTCGGCTCACTCGATGCCAAGATGGAATTCTCCGCCATTGCAAGCTGGCTGTAAGGGAGACTCTCTCTGCGCAGGTATTACGAATCCGGCAATCTAATAACTGCTATGAAAACAGCCATCTTCATCCGGCATGGTGAAACCCGGATTCATGATCGCTGATGTTACGCATCAGACATTTTTGTTGAACCCTTTTGGCGAAGCCATTCCTTCGGAACAGGGTTCGTTTTCTGTC
>CAZIKE010000099.1:0-13156 GCA_964539775.1 uncultured Chitinophagales bacterium | reverse complement strand
GCCGGGCAGGCCTCGACGCATGCGGGCTGTTGTCCCTCTTGCAAACGATCCCAGCACAGGGTGCACTTCTGGATCTTCGGCACCGGGCTGTCGTATTCGAACTTCGGCATGTCGAACGGACACGAGACCATGCAGAAGCGGCATCCCATGCACTTCGGCTCGCGCCAAATCACCGGACCTTCCTCTGTCTTCAGCATCGCCTTCGTGAGACAAGCCGACGCGCACGCCGGCTGGTTGCAGTGCATACACTGCTTCTTGGCAAACACCTCGCCCTTCTCCGTCTCGTACCGGTTGACGAGTGTCCATTGCGTTGGAGAGGTCGTGCGCTCGTTCTCGAACACCTTCTCGTCGGGATCGGGTGGGGGGAACCCATGCGTTTGAGCGCATGCCATTTCACAGCTCCGGCATCCCACGCATCGAGTGGTGTCAACGAGCACGCCGACGAATTCTTTCGGTGCTGCTTTCGGCTCAGCGCGTCCCACATGCATCGGCAGAACTGAAGCTCCTGCCGCGCCAAGCGTCTGTACAAAGGTTCTTCGGTTCATCGTGGTGCTCCTTGGTTCCGTTATTCGTCCCGTCGCTGCCCGACGGCATGCGGACGGTATTGATTGTTTCTCTTCACGCTGGCGTCGCTGCATGACACTCATCGGTCTACGTCCCCAACGAGTTGGGGGCTCGCCCCACCTCACCTTATGATTGTCGCACCGTTTTCGGTTCTGGAACGATGCAGTGTTCGCCGCTTGTCGGTTCCCTGGTATTGGTGGGTTCAGCCAGGAAGAACTCTTTCGCCACTTTCTTCCATTCCTCCTCGGAGCAGCGATCAGAAAGGTTGTTCAGCAGCACGCCGCCGTCCTGGTACATAAGCGCGGGGGTGTCATTGAAAAGGCGGCTTAACTGCATCCGTGCCATTTCAATCCATTGCAGGCCTGCTTTTCCCTCGAAGAGGTTATTCAGTTGAACCTTCAGCTTGGTCGGACGAACGCGCAATAACCATCCATCGCCGTAGGGTGACGAGTTGATGAGCATCGGATCGCGCAACACCATTTCGTTCCTTTCAATGACTCGTCCGCTGACAGGACTGACCATCGGCACGACACGCTCACGATGCCTGACACGCCAGGCTACTCCTCCCTGATCAAGGTGCTTCAACAAACGGGGCAATTCCACCTCGTCCACCGTGCCAATCACCGATTGGGCAAAGTCATCGACGCCCACCACCACGTCGCCGTCTTCCGTCACTCGCATCCATGTGTGACCGGGATGAATGTAGCGTCTCACAAACACCGGCTTTGCCGCTTCAGCGGGCTTACGCGCTCGTGCTACTCCCCAGAGGATGAGCACGATTGCTGTCGCAACAGCTAATAGCACTGACATTGTCGGCTCCTTTCCTTCCTGTGTCAGTTCTCGGTAGTCTCTACGTATTCATCTGTCCCAAGAAGCCTGCCAGGTCATGCAATGTTAGCCGAGATTCCAGAGCCTTGTAACTTGTTGATAGGAGTGATGTTGTACTGACAGAAGGTTCCGTTGCGACAGGGCATTTCTGCCTGCAATCCGTCGCTGATGGATAACTCAACGGCAGAAGTGCATCACCTCCACACTTCTGTCGGTGACACAACGAGTTACGTTCTTGTAGAGAATGGCAACAGGGTGCTTGAAAAGTTCAACGCGCGAAGCTCAACACTTGCACCTCTCCTGTTTCTTCATATCTTCAATGACAACACGTGAAACGCCTGGCGACCAATCATGTCGAGAAGGACAACACTACGCAACGTGGTAGCAGCAGTTCTCATCATCAGTCAGACACTCCTTGCTCTGTGTTGCAAGAACGAATCGAGCACCCCGTCAGAACGGACATTCCTTTCCCCGCCCTCGGTGTTGGTTCCTGTTGGAATGCTGAAGCAGCCGCAAGGTATTGCGGTGGATGCATCCGGCAACGTGTGGGTTGCCGACACGCGGGCAGGGACGGTTCGTCGCTTTTCGTCCGAAGGTGTGCTTCAGGATTCCGTCACCGGATTCTCCTCCCCGACACGAATGGGAGTGGACCGGTCGAACAACACGCTGTTGCTGATCGACAACGTCACGATCAACCGCGTCGACCCCCAGACAGGCGCTGCAAGCATCATCATGACATTAAGCGGAATGACTGTGGACGGCTCATCTGTCTTTGATGTAAACTCCCGCTCGACAACCAGCCTGACGGTTGAGGTTCAACATCTTGGTGACCTTGACGGAAGCATGACGGGGGAGATCTTCATCACGGCTCAAGGGATGCCGGAGAACTTCGTTGTGCGGATTCGCGGGGGAACCGTTGCCGCACTTGTCGGCTCATCTCTCGCTCCACCGAACAGCGCAGAGCGGGGCGCGCGGTTTCTGGCCGTGGACGGCTTCGGAACCGTGTTCACCTCCTTCGCCATCAGCCCGTCCGCGCCCGTCATTCGGGTGTATGCATTCTCTCCGTCCGATGTACGTCTCGGTCATGTGCTCAGCGAACCGTACGTCACTGGAGCGGCGCGTGGAGCCGGTATGGATGCATCCGGAAATTTGTATATTACAGACCCAGCCACGCAGGAGTTGATTGTCGTGTCGACAGTATCGGAGCGAACCATCGGCCGATACAGCATTCCCGATGTGAGTGGCTACTCGATGGTGCCGCTCGACGTTGCAGCATCACGTGACGGGGTGGTGTACGTTGCCGTCGCCGACCGGCTGGGAACCGAGGCAGGAGCGGTTCTGAAGTATGTGCGGAACTTCCGATAAACATCCATCGTCATCAAAGGACCTAATCGCCTATGAAAGCCCTGATTGCGGACGCATTCCCAGAAACCTACCTCAAGCACATCAAGGACTTGGGGGTTGAGGTTGAGTACAAACCGAAATTGAAATCGGAGGAGCTGGCAGCACATATCGGCGACGCGAGCATCCTCGTCGTACGCTCGACGGAGGTGAAAGCGGATTGTATTACATCGGCACCGGCACTCACGCTGATTATCCGTGCGGGAGCGGGGGTGAACACCATCGACATCGCGAGCGCTAACGAACGCGGCATTTACGTCACCAACTGCCCAGGAAAAAACTCCATTGCCGTTGCCGAACTTGCCATGGGCCTGCTTCTGGCGCTCGACCGCCGCATCGCCGATAACGTGATTGACCTGCGGGCCGGCAAATGGAACAAGGGCCAATACTCTAAAGCCGACGGCGTGTACGGCAAAACCCTCGGCTTGATCGGTGTCGGGCAGATCGGACGAGAAATGATTCCGCGTGCGAAAGCGTTCGGGTTGCGCGTGATCGGCTGGTCGCGCTCGCTCACGCGCGAAAAGGCGGCAGCCCTCGGGATAGACTTTGCCGGGACGGTACAAGACCTCGTGACGCAATGTGACATCCTCTCCGTGCATGTCGCGCTCAAGCCGGAGACCAAAGGACTGATCAGCAGAAGTATCATCGAGATGATGAAGCCGGGAACGATCTTCATCAATACCTCCCGTGCGGAGGTCGTGGATGAAGATGCCCTTGCCGAAGCGGCTGCTGCCGGACGCGTGCGCGTCGGGTCGGATGTGTTCATCGGCGAGCCGGAGGAAAAGACCGGGGTCTTCAGGAGCAAGCTTGCATCTCTGCCCAATGTATACGGCACGCACCATATCGGTGCCTCTACGGAACAGGCGCAGAATGCCGTCGCAGAAGAAACTGTGGCCATCATCCGCGAATACCTCCAGCAGGGAACCGTGCGCAACTGGGTGAACCGAGCCAAGAAAACCGCCGCAACATGGCAGCTGGTTGTCCGCCACTACGACAAGCCGGGCGTGCTGGCGAACGTTTTGGGCGATTTGAAAGCGTCAAACATCAACGTGGAAGAGATGGAGAACGTTGTATTCGATGGCGGCAAGACGGCATGTGCCACGATCCGTCTTGCTGCTCGTCCTTCGGATGAACTCCTGCGGCACATACAACAACGAACCGACGAAGTCATTCAAACAACGCTCAACGCGCTGTGATCTCATTTCCGCTGACCATTGGTTCAGCCCCATCAAGGTAATTCTGTGAACTGCATTCGTCTGCTCGTCTTCATTCTTGCATTTCCTGTTCTTGTCTTGTCCCAGACTGCTCGCGTCAAGACGGGCATCGAAGTCCTCCGCGAATCGCACTTTGCTTTGCTCAAAGGAAAACGGATCGGGCTGATTACCAATCCTACCGGTGTGGACGCGACGCTGAGGGCTACCGTGGACATCCTCGCACAAGCCAAAGATGTGAAACTCGTTGCGCTCTTCGGTCCCGAACACGGCGTCCGCGGAACGATGCCGGCCGGCGAGTATGTCGAACACACTGTCGATTCACTTACAGGGCTTCCCGTCTATTCACTCTACGGCAAGACCCGCAAGCCGACACCTGAGATGCTGGCCAACATCGATGCTCTTGTGTACGACATCCAGGATATCGGCGTTCGCTCGTACACGTACATTGCCACGATGGGCCTGGCGATGGAAGCGGCCGCAGAGAACAACATCGAGTTCGTGGTGCTCGATCGCCCCAATCCTCTTGGCGGTTCGAGAATCGAGGGCAACATCGTCGAAAAGGGTTACGAGTCATTCGTCAGTCCATTCCCCATTCCCTACATCTACGGCTTGACCTGCGGCGAATTGGCGCGCCTGCTGAACGGCGAGAAGATGCTCAAGAACGGGATGACGTGCAAGCTTACGGTGGTGCCGATGCACGGATGGAAGCGTAGCATGACGTTCGCACACACCGGCCTGCCCTGGGTTCCGACATCACCCCATATTCCCGATGCATCGACGGCGCAATACTATGCGGCAATGGGAATGGCCGGTGAGCTGAGTGTGCTCTCCGTCGGCATCGGCTACACACTCCCCTTTCAGACCTTTGCGGCCGAATGGATTGAACCGCAGCGTTTTGCCGAGAGACTGAATGCGCTGAAAGCCGGCGGGGTGTTGTTCCGGCCGATCACCTACAAGCCTTTCTACGGCAAGCACAAGGACAAGACGCTCGGCGGGGTGCAGGTGCACATTACCGACTATGCACGCGTGCACCTCATGAGCCTTTCGTTCATCTGCATGCAAGTGCACCACGAGCTGTATCCTGACAAAAATCCATTTCTGCTTGCCGATAGCTCACGCCTCGCGATGTACGACAAGGTTGCCGGCACGGACCAGGTTCGAGCACATTTCGCCCGTCGCATGAGATATGAGGATGTTCGGGAGTTCCTGCAGAAGGACGTCGAGCTGTTCCGCAAACACTCTACGAAGTACCTTTTGTACTGACCGAGAGAAAGTTGCGTCAACGGGTGGAACTTGACCCACGATTTCCTATATTAGACGCAGCAAGTCGGCCTTATCACTCCTTCCCTTTGACTTGCATCCTCAAGGTACACATCACCAACCACAACGAGTGAGTGGCGCATGGATACAAAAATCGTAACCAAGCAGACGCCGGAGACACCTCCGAAGATCTCCGTTCGTATCGAACGCGATACGTCGAAGACGAAGCAGTACGAGTTCACCCACAGCTTCAAGATCGGCAGAGGGCAAGAGTGTGAGATTGTTCTGCAAGATTCGGCCGTCAGCCGGGAACATGCGAAAGTGGAGTTTGCCGAGGGACGATGGTGGTTCGAAGACCTCAAAAGCACGAACGGCTCATACAAAGAAGGTGTGCGAGTAGAGCGCACACCGCTCACTCTGACGACGCGCATCGGGCTGGGTGTGAACGGTCCTGTCCTCCACTTCACGGTAGAAGGGGCGGTCGTTGTGGATCCCACCGCCGCTCAGAAAGGAGACCCGTCGCTTTCGGGCGTCATCAGACATTACTTCGAAGAAGGCAGCTCAACGCCCGCCGGCGAGCGGACGCAGCTGGTGCGCAAGGCGTTCAAGCTCGTCTCCAAAAAACAACAAGGCAAATACATGAAGATCGTTGCCCTTGTGGCGTTGCTCGCCATCGGTGCGGGGGTCTACGCCTACATCAAGCACCTTCAAGTCGAGAAGCTGCGAGCACAAGCCGAAGATATCTTTTATGAAATCAAACAGATGGATCTCGATTATGCGCAGCTCGTCCAGAAACTGACGCAGTCCGGTGACGAACGCCTGAAAGAAGAAGCGGCAAGATACATTACGCGCCGTCGCGCCTTGCAGGACAAGTACGAGGAATTCGTAAAGGAACTGGGCGTGTATGACGTGAAGGACGAAGTGGATAAAGCCATCCTGCACGTTGCGCGTGTCTTCGGCGAATGCGAAGTGAACATGCCGGAGGAGTTCGTGAAAGAGGTGAAGAGCTACATTCAGGAGTGGAAGAAATCGCCGCGGTTGCGTCAGGCAATCGCCCGCGCCGAAGAGAACGGTTACGCCCCGCGCATCGCAGAAATGATGATGAACCAGAACCTGCCGCCGCACTATTTCTACCTCGCGCTGCAGGAGAGCGACTTTAACACGGAGGAAGTGGGGCCGCAAACGCGCTTCGGCGTCGCAAAGGGGATGTGGCAGTTCATCGCGACCACGGCGCAGGAGTACGGCCTGCGCGTCGGGCCGCTGGCTGCACTGCCTAAGTACGATCCTGCCGATGAGCGACATGACTTCGAGAAATCGACCAAAGCCGCGGCCCTGTATATCTCCGACATCTACAACACCGAGGCACAAGCCTCCGGTTTACTCGTGATGGCATCGTACAACTGGGGCCATAACGTCGTGAAGGGGCTGATCCGCAAGATGCCGCAAAACCCACGCGAACGCAACTTCTGGCAATTCTTCAACCACCACAGAGATAAGGTGCCCAAGGAGACGTATAATTACGTGTTCTACATTGTCTCTGCTGCCGTCATCGGCGAGAACCCGGAGTTGTTCGGTTTCAAGTTCAAGAAACCGTTAGGTGAGGCTGGCGAGAAGTACGCGAGTTAGAGACCGACCCATCGCACGAAGAGAACAGCGGCATTACAGTCGGCTTCGATGTCTGTCGATGCGCGCTCACGTGGCTTCTGTCTTCCTCCCATACCTCATCACGAGCCGTGCTTGGAGCTGTTCGAAGGCAGCCGGTGAAACCAGCACTTCGTTGAAGATCGCCTCCACCTCGTCCTCTGTGATGCGCTCGAAGTCACCCGCACGCGGCGTGATCACCACGCCTGACAGGTCTATCGCAGCAGGACTTACAAGAAGTCCTTTCTCTTCATCAAAATACGCAGACGGCCGATGCTTGGCTCGCGGAAACACCACCACCCGCCACTCCCCTTCTCTGTACCACGAGACGATATTCATCATCGCCTCCTCAGGCTCCCCCAACATTGCCTTCAGTGCACCGAATAATGTCGTGCATGTTCCGTACGTCTCGTCCAGGTCATCTGACTCCACAGCGAAGAAGCGAGTGTGACCGGCATCCACGGCAAAGACCAACACTCCGCCGCGATCGGCGAGCTTCTCGCCTGCATCTGTGATGAGCCGCTCGTACTCTTCCTCAAGAGGAAGGAAACCGGCGCTGCCTGCCTGCAGGTGAAGATGGTCGGGTGCTGATGCACCGCAGCGTGGTCCGTTGTAAAGGACCACAAACTCCCCTTCCAGGTCCTTGCTCAGCTTGAGAAAAGTCGAGAGCATCGGCTCGATTCTCTGCGCCTGATGCCGGGTGTGAGCGATGGTAAAATGTTCGGGAAAGATCGGAAAGGGATTGCACAGGATGAGAAACTCCTCATCATACCGGATACCCCGCTGTTCCGCGGGTAGGTTCTGTCTGCAAAGGAAGCACGGCCTGTTCTGGATGGATGCCTCATCAACCCGAGCTGCAGTTGAGACCAAACGCGCAGGATTATGCTGGATGCGCACGGTGGAAGCACCGAGGACAAATTCCTTCGTGCTGATCGTCTCAAGACTCGCATAGTTCCTGCGCAACAAGCTCCACGTGTCTTTCTGCTGGTCGAGCAGTGTGCGAAGATTGTCGCTGAGATGGTCCGACAGGAGATGGGAAGGAAGAAGAGGGAGATTGTTCATAGGGCTTTGCGTGACGTTCCAGTACTCTTCCTGCCGCCGGCACGCTGCATTGCATTCTTCCGTTGGCGAGCAAGAATCTCCAACGTACGGAGCTTGTCCTTGTAGAAGTTAAATGCATTGAGCTTGCCGATGTCGAGATTTGCATCGGAGTTTCCCTCCCAGCGTCGGCAGAGATAGATCGGCTCATAGATTCGTCCCACGTGGTACTCCCGCGAGATGGCGAGACCGACGGCGTAATCCTCTCCGTAGCTCACGTTGGGGAAGGTGATGCGACGAATGATCGGCGTGTAAAACGCCCGCGGTGCGCCAAAGCCATTGACCCGCAGAACGTTGTTCCTGCCGTTCTCAGGCGTCCATTCCCGATGGTCGATCACCCCGGGGGGAATTTCACGCAGGTCGAAGTCTGTCATCTGATAAGAGCCGACCACCATTGCACACTTCTCCTGGTGAAAGGTCTCCACGATGCGCTGCAGCGTTGTCCTGTCCTTGTACAGGTCGTCGCTATCGAGCTGAACGGCAAAGCGACCGCACGATGGGTGATGCACAGCCTCATTCCAGCAGCCGCCGATTGCCAGATCCTCCCGCTCAGGCACCAGGTGAATCACGCGTTCGTCGCGTTCAGCTATTTCGCTCACGATGCGGCTTGTTCCATCGGATGAATGATTGTCAACGACGATGATATTGAATGGAAAGCCTGTTCGCTGGCCGAGAGCGGACTGGATTGCATCGGCGATCGTTTTCGAGCGGTTCTTCACAGGAATGACGACCGACGCCTCGCAGGGGAATGCCCCTTGAGTAACGTCAACATCCTCGAAATGTGGCTTCAGAAACGCGCCGATCTTCTTGAGGTGCTCACTAACAGCCACTTCCATCTCGACTTGCACCTCTCGGTTCTTCGGATCAACGTAGTCGAACTGCCTCTGGCCGGTTGGCCGGACGTCGAGTATGTTTCTGCTGTACAGGAATTCGCCTATGCGGGTAATACGCCCCCGCCGGGACAGCGCAAGGCGTACTGCATACAATCCCGCGGCGCGCAAAGCATAGGGCGACACTTCCTCCGCCGCCTCTCGCAGCATCACGCTGTTGATCATCAGCACGGAACCGAAGTCGAACTCGTCCCGAATGCTTCCTTCCTGATACTCAATTGTCGGATGAGGAGCACGTATTCCATGCTGCACGTCGTAGCAATCGGAATACACAATGCTGGAAACCGTCGTTTCGGCAACCGTATGGAGCCGCTCCAGGGCGAACTGCCCGAAATCAATTGGCGTTTCGTGCAGCACGAGAAGGCAAAGATGCGTCCTTGCTTCGCGGGCAATTGCGTCCATCGCCTGTGTTGAGGTGAGTGCCGTAACGGGCACGGGTGTACAACCTTCGACCGTTGCCCCCGCTGTCAGCAGACACACCCGCTCCACCAACTCCGACCTGCGGAGGTGCTCTATCGTGTGCCGCATGGAAGGAAGTCCGCTGTACGGCACAAATGCGGTTATAGGTTTCGGCATGAATAGCTCAAGACATTACGTAGAATTCAACCTCCAATATCTAAGCTCAGGCTCGCTTCTTTCCAAACTCCGGGTCAACCTTTACCAAGGCCGTCACAACGAAGCTTGGTACGGTTGCAACCATAATCCACCAGAAGAAGTTAACATATCCGAGTTGCTCCTGCAACCATCCGCTGAACATTCCCGGTATCATCATTCCCAACGCCATAAATCCGGTACATATGGCATAGTGTGCAGTCTTGTGCAAACCCCGCGACACGTAGATCATGTACATCATGTACGCAGTGAAGCCGAACCCATAGCCGAACTGTTCGATTGCCACCGCGATGTTGACCACGAGGAAGTCCTTGGGCAACGCTTGCGAGAGATACACATAAACGGCGTCCGGAACATTGATGGCGAGGACCATCCAGAGAAGCCAGAACTTCAAACCCTGGCGTGAGATGACGAAGCCTCCCAATAAACCGCCAAGCGTAAGAGCGATCACGCCCACCGTCCCATACACAAGACCGACTTCACTTGTGCTGAGTGCAAGGCCTCCTGCCTCGGCGGAGTCCAGAAGAAACGGGGAGGCAAGTTTCACAAGCTGCGCTTCGGCAAACCTGAACAGGAGCAGGAAGCTGAGCGTTACGCCTGTGTGTGGTTTCTTGAAGAACGATACAAACGTTTCGAGGAACTCTCTCAGGAAGCTGCTCGAACTCCCCCCTGCTGTCGGCACGTCGGCTGCGGGAAACGGAAGGATAATCTTGTGATAGACAAAGAAGAGCAGGAACAGTCCAGCCAGTATTCCGAAGGTGATCGACCATGCGAATGCAATGCTCGTGGTGGCTGTTTCGAAGTATCCTGCAACAATCACCAACGCTCCTTGCCCCGTAATCATCGCGATGCGATAGAATGTGCTGCGCACACCAACGAACGCCGCCTGGTGATGTTCTTTCAGGCCAAGCATATAGAAGCCGTCGGCCGCGATGTCGTGCGTTGCTGAGCTGAACGCCATCAGCCAGAAGACCGCCAGCGTCCACTGGAAAAAACCGGGGAGCGGAATCGTGAGTGCGACCGAGGCGAGCGCCGCGCCGACCAGCAGTTGCATCGTGACGATCCAGAACCGCTTCGTCCTGAACAAATCAACCACGGGGCTCCAGAGCGGCTTGATGACCCACGGTAGATAGAGCCAGCTTGTGTACAGGGCAATGTCCGTGTTCGAGATGCCAAGCCGCTTGTACATGATGACCGACACCGTCATCACCACCACGTACGGAATGCCCTGGGCAAAATAGAGCGTCGGCACCCAGAGCCAGGGAGTACGATGCGGAGGGACTTCGTTCACGTTCGGTTCGGTCACGCTATTCTTCGCACCAGTCCAAAAAATTCTCTATCCCTTGAACAATCCGTTCGGCAAGCTCTTTGCGGAAATCATCATCCTGCAATTTCATCTCCTCTTCGGGATGGGAAATGAAAGCCGTTTCGACAAGCACAGAGGGGAGTTCGGTCGGCCCAAGCAGCGCAAAGTTGAAGCTGCCGACGTTGCCGAAGGAGGCAAGACCCGTTTTCAGGATCTCATCCAGAATGCACTGTGAAAGAGGGCGATAACAAATGTGTTTGTAGAAGGTTGCAGCGCCCCGTGTTGCAAGAGGATCAGACGTCAGGCCGACAGAGTTCGCATGAATGCTGACGAGCAGGTCGGCCTTTGCCTTGTATGCGCGCAGGAACCGTTCGGTGATCGTCGGATTCGAGTCGTTGGCGCGCGTGAGAATGACGCGTGCACCGTCATCCTCCAGCATCGTCTTGACATGATGGGCAATGACAAGCGCAACGTCCTTCTCTTTCAGTCCTGTTGCGCCGAGTGCTCCCAGATTCTCCCCCCCATGTCCGGCATCCACCGCAATCGTGAGATGCTTGAACTTCAGCCGTCGTGGCTGCGGCTTGATTCTTACCTTGAGCGTGGTTCCTTCATAGCCAATCTCATATCCCCAGATTTGTTTGTGTTCCGTCTCGATGATGATGCGAAAGACGTCCGTCTCCATCTGTTGGTAGTACACGTTCTTGATCTCCCGTGTCGTCATCGTCTGTGTGATCCAGTTCGTGTTGGATGTTGCGCCGTACACATCTACGATAATGCGCGTCGGATCAAGCTCCTGCAAGGTCGAATACGGAAGGTTGTCGAACAGCGTCAGGGATACGACGTCGTAGTCACGTTCCGCAGAGACAGTGATGTTGCCGGTGAGAGATTGAGGCATGAACGGATCGCCCGGCTGCAGATCCACCATACTCGAATCAATCCACACCTGAAGATTGTCCGTCAGCGCAACGCGGTACAGCGCATTGACTTTCCCCGTAATCTTCAACCGTATGCCGGGATTGATGATGGAGAATTTGTGGCCGCCCAGTCTGTCCTCACCCAAACCGGTGTAGAGAAAGGGACGATCGCCTTTAGTGATTCCCACGACCGGCAGCTGGTGCGGCTTGAACGACACCCTCGCAGCCGTAGAGCGAGTGACGGCCCTGCCGGTGCTGTCTTCCAGCCGGAACGTGATGGGCTGGCTCAGCAGGGTGTCCGTTTCCTTGACTTTGTATGATCCGCGATAGATTCCCGCAACGCCTCGGCCTGCGTTCACCCTGCGCTCGCTCATGGGAATGCCGTTCATGAAGCTTGCCTTGCAGCCGGGGGTCCCTTTGAACTGCACATTGAGAACATCGCCCGCGGCAAGCCACATGTCTTGCGTCGGCAGCATCATGGAGTCCTCGATGAGAAGCGTATCGCGAGGAGTGGTCTCAAGCGGCTTCGACCTCTTGATGAGGAAGCTCTTTGTCGCCTTCTCTCCCGCTTGATTGATCGAGGTGATGGTGAAGAGATTATCGCCCACGCTCAGCGTGAGGAGACCGGCAAATGCTCCGTTGGGAAATACACTGAACTGTTTCCCATTGACGTCAACGCTGCTTCCGGGAGTTGTGCTTGCGGAGAGTCTGTACACCGCGGACGACGTTGACACGGTGTCCGATTCGGGAACGACAAGCAGGATGAAATTCCCGGCGCCGACGCCAATTTGAGCGTTGGAGGAAATAGTTAGAGAAAAAGCTGTGAGCAAAAAGAGAACGATTCTCATGTGTTCGGTTCAGTACAAAGCTGTAAGCTGCGTATGCGGAAAATAGTGAGAGAGAATTCTTTCATGCTCATAACCCTGTTCTCCCATGACAGCCGCGCCGATCTGGCACAGACCCACGCCGTGTCCCCAGCCCGCACCATGGAGAACGAAGCGTGATGGCAGGCCGTTCATCGGCTCGCCCTTCTCGACAAAAAATGCCGAGCTGTAAAGATGTGAAGGAGAAAGAGTCCGGCGAATCTCCAGCTCCTTCCCGATCGTGAAGATTCTCTTTGTCCCGACAATCGTCAGCTCGATGATACGGCCGGAACTACCGCGCTTGCTCGGAACAAGATCCACAATCTCCCCAAAGTCTATCCCACTTTTTTCACAGATCAATGCGGCCATCTCACGCTGAGTGTACTCGACCTTCCATCGGAAAAAATCCCGCGTCTGCTGGTCGAACGATGGAAGAACATGCGCAATCAGTCTCTGATCGTTCGTGTTGCAGAACACCGGTGGCGTCTGACGGATCCACGCTTCGGCGTTGCGGTCGTCTTCGAGAGGCAAGGGGAGATCGGGCAGCGCCGTCGGCGCATCCACC
>CAZIKE010000098.1:0-13464 GCA_964539775.1 uncultured Chitinophagales bacterium | reverse complement strand
CCGGACTGTTACTTCTTCTCCGGTTCTTTCTTCTCTTCTTCCTTCGGCTTGGCAGTCGTCTTCTTGGCTGCCTTCGCTGCTTCAACGGCCTTCGCTTCCGTCGTATGCTTTGCTTCCTTCAGTGCAGCTTTCTCCGTTTTGGCATGCTGTGCGGCTTTCTCTTCCGCGGCGTGGACTGCCTGCTTCTTGTGGGCGGTATCGGCCGCCGTTTGGTGAACAGCAGGTTTCGCCCCCTCAGGCTTCTTCTCCGCTTGCTGCTTCATTTCGGCAGCTTTCCCTTTCACGTCAGCTTTCGGTGCTTCCTGTGCAAGTGCACTTGAGGCAAACAGCACTGCTATTACCACGACGAGGTACTTCATATGTGAAACTCCTTTGAAGTTGTGAGACATACCGTGAACTGCGCTCCGTTTGAGCGTGTACTAAATTACGAGAAAGGAATTAACGCGTACTTAAGGCAGGGTTAAACGATGTTAACTGACAGCACGCAGGACGAGTTGTCACGGACCCACAACTGTGGACGTGACTGTGACTTGGCACCGATGCATGCGGAACGATCATCAATTGAGGGGAAGACGCACCGTGAACTTGCTTCCCTTATCCAGCTCGCTCTGGACGGAGATGCTGCCGCGGTGAATCTCTGCAATCCACTTCGCGATGGAAAGTCCGAGTCCCGTTCCACCCATCTCGCGCGAGCGCGCCTTGTCCACGCGGTAGAAGCGATCGAAGATCTTGTCCAGATCCTGCGCCGGGATACCGATGCCGTTGTCCTCCACTTCTACAAGTGCCGCGCCGTTCTGTCGCTCCACCGAGATTGCGACATGTCCTCCTTCCGGTGTGTACTTGATCGCATTGTCCACGATGTTGAGGAAGAGTTGCCGTAGTCGTCCGCGATCGCCGACAACCGTCACCGGCTCTGTCTTCTTCAACTCCACCGTGATGTGCTTCGCTTCGGCGAGCACCTCGCTGTCGTCGTACAGGTCTTTGATAAGCGCGTCCAGCGGTACCTCCTCGAGGTGCAGGTCCAACACTCCCTGGTCTGCTTTGCCCAGCGTGAGGAGATTGTCAATGATAGACTTGAGACGAACAATTTCTTCGAGGGTGCTGGAGAGAACCTGGCGGTACTCTTCGGGAGTCTTCTCGCTCCGCAGTGCTAACTCAATTTCCCCGCGCATGATCGTGAGCGGAGTTCGCAGCTCGTGCGAAGCGTCGGCGGAGAATTGCCGCAGGAGGGCAAACGACGCGTGCAGGCGGCGGATCATGTCGTTCATCGTGTTGATGAGCCGACCGATCTCATCGTCAACGTTGCGGACGGGAATGGATTGGTCGAGGTTTTCAGCGGTGATCTTTCGTGCGCGCTGCGTGACGTCGTGCACCGGCGCCAGCGCCTTGTGCGCCAGGGACAGGCCGCCAAGCACCGAGAGCGCCACCGCAATGGGAATCAAATAGAGAAAGATGATGAAGAGGTTCTCCAACACGTCGTCCAGCTCGTTGAGCGAGTAGGCAACGAGGATGGTGAAGTTCCTGTCGCGCAGCATCGCCATTCGGAGGCGGTCGTGCCCCAGCTTGGTGGTCATGACAATGGTGGAATCGAACGGGAGGTCCTCAGGCGTGGCCAGTGTATCCAGGCCGAGACTGTAGTTGCGGTAGATGATTTGTCCCTTCTTATCCTCCACCTGAATGAACGTCTTTTTCTGGCTGACGAGGGAGTGCTTGAAGATGTGATTCCAAATCTCGTCTGCTTCCTCTGCATCGGGTGAGTCCGGTAGTTGCGGTCCGATGAAACGTTGGGGCAGAGTGGTGGATTTCTTCCGCAGCAACGCATCGATGGACTGCTTGCTGGGCTTTACCTTGCTTGCTTGCGGTGAGATGAAGTCTTTTACCCACCGAACTTCGCTGCGGAGCGAGATGTCGAGGTTGTTGGAAAGCTGGTTCCGTGTGTAGAAGTACGCCGCCAGCCCGAACGCCACCAGGGTGACGAGCACAAGCAACGTGTACCACACGGTGAGTTTGGTCCGTATGGATTGATACCAGAACGCCACGGCTCAGTTCTCTTTCATCACGTAGCCGACCCCGCGCACGGTGTGGATCAGCTTCGGCTCATATCCTTCGTCGATCTTGTTGCGGAGATGATTCACATACACGTCGATGATGTTCGTGCCCGTGTCGAAGTTGTAGTCCCAGATATGTTCGGAGATGATCGTGCGGCTCAGCACCCGCCCTTTGTTGCGCATCAGGTATTCAAGCAAGGCATATTCTTTCGCGGTCAGTTCGATGGTCTTCCCGCCGCGCTTGGCTTTGTGCGTCACGGTATCCAGCTCCAGATCGGCAACGCGCAGAATGATGGATTTTTCCTGAGCGCCGCGGCGCAGCAGCGAGCGCACACGCGCGAGAAATTCCTCAAAGGCAAACGGCTTGGTCAGGTAATCGTCCGCGCCGCTGTCAAGACCGGCCACCTTGTCCTCGGTTGCCGTCTTTGCGGTCAGCATCAGGGTAGGGGTGGTTTTCTGGTGTGCACGAACGGCTTTGATAAGCTCGAGTCCGTTCACCTTCGGAAGCATCACATCGAGGATCAACAAATCGTAGTTCTCGTTGAGCGCCATGTGCAAGCCTTTTTCGCCGTCATGTGCAACATCTACGGCGTAGTGTTCTTCTTCCAGTCCCTGCTGGATGAAGCGGGCAACTTTTTTTTCATCTTCAACAAGAAGAATCCGCATGGGTTTGTTCTGATCGAGTGTTGAAAACTCCGGCACGTATCTCCTCCGCCCATGAATTCCTTCCAAAAGTAATTCAATTTTGTAAGAGTTGCAAAGCACACGGAGGCTCTGCGCGTGTTGGAATCATCTCCATTTCTCTCTATATTGAAACCGGTTATTGTTCCTGAGCATGTCATGGATCGTCGATTCCTCACGCCAGCAATCGCTGCACTCATGGTCACCGGCTGCATTCAGACGATTGCAGTCCGTTCCGTCGGCGGGATCGTGGAAGAAGGCTACGATGCCCTCACCGAAGAGTCCGACCTACCGTTTGCCGAGCAAGCACTGCCCGGCAACATCAAACTCCTGGAAGTGATGTTGAAGAATGACCCGGAGAACAAACGCTTGCTGAAGCTCTGTGCCGAGGGCTACGCCAGCTATGCACTTGGATTTGTGGAAGATGTCGATGTCGAGCGCGCACGTGTGTTCTACTTGCGCGGCAGAGATTATGGCTTGAGGATGTTGGAACAGGACACGGACCTGAAGAAAGCGCTGAACGGACCGGTGGATGAACTGCGGGCTGCCCTCGCACGGAAATCGAAGGACGATGTGCCGGCAGTTTTCTGGACGGCCTTTGCCTGGGGCGGGTATCTCAACATCACCCTCACCGACCCCGAAGCCATCGCCGCTATTCCCAAGCTTGAAGCGATGATGGATTTTGTGTTGGAGAAAGATTCTGCGTTCTACTATGGCGGCGCGCATCTGTTCCTCGGCACGCTCTACGGCAGCCGCTCGAAATTTCTCGGCGGCGACCCGGAGAAATCCCGGCAACACTTCGAGGCAGCCCTGCGTCTCAACGGGGGGAAATTCCTGATGACGCACGTCTATTATGCACGATCGTACGCCGTGCAGACGTTGAACGACACCCTCTTCGAGCAGTTGCTCAAGCACGTTGAAGAGACACCGCTCGATATTCTACCGAACTTCCGTCTTGCCAATGCCATCGCCAAGCGGAAAGCAAAGCTCTGGCTGGCACGGAAAGAAGAGTTGTTTTGAACGTCATGTGAGCGCTCCAGAACGTGGTCCCATCGTCTACCGGAAGAATTCATTCAACAACATCAACGTTCGAACATGCGAATACGATTTCTGAGAGTTGCGGCGCTTCTGTTCTTCGTCCTGACACCGTACGGCCTTGCCCAGCAGTTCACGATCAAATTTGCTTCGCTTGCGCCTGAGGGAAGCACGTGGATGAACGTGCTGAAAGAGTACGATGCCGCAATCCGCAAGGAAAGTGGCGGCAGACTCGGCTTCAAGATTTACCCCGGCGGTGTGCAAGGCGAGGATCGCGACGTGATCCGCAAGATGCGCCTCGGCCAGTTGCACAGTGCAGGGCTGACTGGTTTCGGCCTGGGTGATATTGCACCGAAGGTCCGCATCCTCGATTCACCGTTCCTGTTTCAAAGCTATGACGAGGTGGACCATATCTATGAAACCTTCCACGACGAGTTCGACAGGGCGTTTCGCGACAACGGCTACGTGCTGTTAGGCTGGGCCGAAGTGGGTTGGGTGTACCTGCTGACCAACACGCCGGTGCGCACGCTGGCCGATATGAGCGGCGTGAAGATGTGGATGTGGGAAGGCGATAAGGTGGCCGAAGCGACATTCAAGGCGCTGGGAATTAGTCCCATTCCTCTCTCCGTGATAGATGTACTCACGTCGCTGCAAACCGGGCTTATCAACGGCGCCTACACCTCGCCGCTGGCTGCACTGGTGCTGCAATGGCACACGCGCGTGAAGTACATGATGGATCTCCCTCTTGCCGATGCGTCGGGCGCGGTCGTCATCACCAAAAAGAAATTCGACGAGTTATCTCCCGACTTGCAGGAGATTCTCCTCCGCAACGGGCGCAAGTACATGCGCGAGCTGACGCTGAAGTCCCGCAAGGAAAACGCGGACGCCATCACGGCGATGCGGAAGTCCGGTATCCAACTGATTGAAGTGACCTCGCAAAAGGCCATGCAGGACTACATTGCCGCGGGCAAACGCGCGCGTCAGTCGCTCGTCGGTACATTGTACGATCAGGACTTTCTCAACCGCGTCGAGAAGGCCGTCGCCGACTTCCGTGCAACGTCCGGACAGGCAAGCAAATCCGGCGCGGCCACCTCCGACGGAAAGAAATGAAGCTCCTCCGTACGCTCGACCGCTTTCTCGTCCGCGTTGAGACGGTCTTCCTCGTCGTCTTCCTCTCCGCCATGATTCTGTTGGCGTTCTTGCAGGTGATGGCGAGGAATTTTCTCGGGACGGGCTTTCTGTGGGCCGACCCGCTGGTGCGGCACCTCGTCATCTGGGTCGGGTTCTTCGGTGCCGCTGTGGCCACGCACGAGGAGCGTCACATCAGTATCGACGCGCTTACCCGCTTCTTTCGACCCCGATGGAAAGCGATTGCTCACATCTTCACGTCACTCTTCGCCGTCATTGTGTGCTGGTATCTCGCTGAGGCCGCATGGGTGTTCTTGCTTGATGAGAAATCGCTGGGCAGCGACTTCATGCTGAACGTACCGACGTGGATTGCACTCGCCGTCATCCCGACGGGATATGTGCTGATTGCATTCCACTTCCTCGTCAAAATCGCCGATCATCTCCTGTTCGTTGTGGGGAAAGGAGAGAGCGCCTCACAATGAGCACAGTGCTTCTCGGTCTGCTTCTCGTGGCGCTTGCGTTGCTGGGTGCACCGCTGTTCGCGATTATTGGTGCCATTGCCATGCTGAGCTTTGCCGCGGAAGGCATCGAATCTTCGGCCGTCATCGTTGAATTGTACCGCATCGGCAGCAATCCAACGCTCGTGGCAATTCCGCTCTTCACGTTTGCAGGCTATGTGCTTGCGGAAAGCAAGACGCCTCAACGGCTGGTGAATCTTGCACGCGCGTTCTTCGGTTCGCTCACCGGCGGACTTGCTGTTGTTGCGCTTGTCACCTGCGCGTTGTTTACCGCGTTTACCGGCGCCTCGGGTGTCACCATCGTTGCCCTGGGAGGACTGCTGCTGCCCATCCTTCTCAAAGAACAGTACCCCGAGAAATTCACCCTCGGCCTCATCACGACCTCCGGCAGCCTCGGCTTGCTCTTTCCGCCAAGCCTTCCGCTTATTCTCTATTCGGTCACCTCGAAGCTCAGCATCGATCAACTCTTTGCCGCAGGGTTCATACCGGGGTTGTTCCTCGTTGTGATCCTTTCGGCGTACGGCGTGCGCCAGGGACACAAAGCCCATGTGCCGAAGACCCCCTTCACGTGGGCGAACGTCCGGAGTTCCGTGCGGGAGGCCGCGTGGGAAATCCCTCTGCCGTTCATCGTCATCGGCGGGATCTACTCCGGTACATTCACGGCAACCGAAGCGGCCGCGGTGACGGCGTTCTATGTGTTTGTGGTGGAAGTATTCATCTACAAGGACCTGCACCTCTTCCGCGACATACCGCGCGTGATGCGGGAAAGCATGGTGCTGGTCGGCGCCATCCTGATGATCATCGGGACGGCAATGGGGCTGACGAATTATCTGGTGGACAACGAAGTACCCATGAAACTGTTCGATCTAACGAAGCAGTTCATTGACAGCCCTATCATGTTTCTCATCGTTCTCAATCTCTTTCTCATCATCGTTGGGATGATGATGGATATCTTCTCCGCGACCATTGTCGTTGTTCCTCTCATCATGCCGATTGCCGTGGCCTACGGGGTTGATCCCATTCATCTTGGCGTTATCTTTCTCACCAATCTGGAAATCGGCTACCTGACGCCACCCGTGGGATTGAATCTGTTCATCTCGAGTATCCGTTTCCAGAAATCCGTCTTCACCATTGTTCGGGCCGTGCTTCCGTACATCGGCATCTTGCTGATCGCTCTCATCATCATCACGTATGTGCCGGAGCTGAGTCTCTGGCTGGTGAAGGTGCTGGGAGTGAAGTAGTTCCGCAGGTTGCCTTTGCAGGACGAGTTTGCTACCTTGCTACCGAACGAGGTGAATGAGTCATCGTAAGGCGTATCTACAAAGGCCGAATCCCATAACGACTTACTACATGCGTATCCTCGACGGTCGCAAGCGGTTATTGACCGTCGCATAGCGACCCCAACCATGGTTGTTCAGCTTACTCTCCTTGAGCGCCTGCTCCATCGCCTTCACCTTCTTCCCATGCCCATCATGGATGCCTTCGGCAGCATTGTCTTCGGGCGCGTCCTGACCATTGCAGTACGACGAGGATTGTTCGAAGCGGTCGCCTCGCAAGCACGTTCGGTGGAGGAAATTGCGGAGACAACACGTCTCCATCCTCGCGCAGTTGAGGTGATGGCGGAAGCGTTCGTCGCCGGAGGGTACTTGCGTCGCAAAGGGATGCACTACCTCATCAGTGAGGAGGGAAAGACGTGGTTGCTGCAACGTTCTCCCCACTACCTTGGCAACCTTGTGCATTACTTCGAGACGCTCTTCACACGCTGGCAGTGGTTCGAGCATGCCCTTGAACACGGCAAGCCTTCGCAACCCTACTTTGACCTCTTCACAGAAGAGGATTGGCGAATCTACGTGTGGGGCATGCGCGACCTCGCACGGCTCGTGCTTCCCCATGTCGAACAGAAACTGACTCTTCGCGGCAGACCCACCTCGCTCCTCGATGTAGGCGGGTCGCACGGCCTGTATGCAATGAGCTTCTGTCGCCGCTATCCAACGCTGAACGCAACGGTTGTAGATTTTGCCTCCGCCCTTTTCCACACACGCAAGATTGCGGCGGCCGAAGGGATGGCAGAACGCATCACAACACTCGAAGGAGATCTCAGGCAGGTGCCGTTTCCCTCAAACCTCGACGCCGTACTGATGTTCAACGTCATTCACGGATTTCAGCAGGACGAGAACCGAGAACTTGTGAATCGTGCACATGCTGCTGTAAAACCTGGCGGCAAGCTCTTCATTCTGGATCAGATGACAGATGGACGACGGCGATCTCGACTCGCCACGCTCATTCCGTTGATGGTAGGATTGAATTTATTTAACGAAATCGGCGGGACGGTGTATGAGGTAGGAGACGTCGAACGCTGGTGCTCTGCGTTCACATCCATTCACCGTCATTGGTTGCGCTTGCCGGGCGTAGTACTGATTGAAGCAGTCAAGTAAAGGAAAAGGTCTTCCCCTTCTTTGCTGTACTTTCTATTTCGGTCGAAGGGCTGACTGTTGGTCTAAGCACCAGAGCAGAAATTCACCGGCCCTCCTTCCACTTCATTACAGGCACAGAGGCGGGCCGTGCATAGCGGTCTCCGAACAGATTCATCTCTTTGATGTGTTCATAGCGGAAGAACACCTGCCCTTGAGCGCCTAAGATCCGTGTGGCGGTAATCTGATCGGGAATCTGTCGGGCGATCTCCGGCTTGTATGCGCCGATGCCGACGTAGATGTGTTTTCCTTCGGCCTCGCGCAACCACGAACGCACAAGATGGACAAAGTCTGGGCCGCGCGTGTCGAACTCTAACGTCCAGTACACCTGCGGTACAAGGTAGTCCAGCCAGCCGTTCTGGAGCCACACGCGCGAGTCCTGGAGGAAGTCGCCCACGCTTCCTTCCGTCATTTTCGTATCAGGCTGCGCGCTGAGCGGGCCGCGGTAGTTGCCCAGCGGGGCCGCGCCCACTTTGAGTGCGGGCTTCAGCCGCGCAGCAGCGGCATGCGCGTCACGGACGAATGCACTGACGTTTGCACGTCGCCAATCATCCCGCGCCATGCCCCTTCCAAAACGTCGGTATGTCTCCGCGTCAGGAAAGTCTCGCCCCGGATAGCGGATGAAATCGAAGCACACGCCGTCGAGATCGTACTTGGCAACGAGATCGGAGAAGACGCGCACGAGATACTCTCGTGCCGCAGGGACGCCGGGGTCAAGCCACGACTCACGTTCGTACTGCACAACCCACGCGGGGTACGCCCGTGCAGGATGTTGCGGCGCACTTGGCGGGGGCGGCTCAGGGCCTCGAATCTTGTAGACATTGAACCACGCGTGCACTTCAAGCCCGGCTGCGTGCGCTTCTTCTAACAGGAATGCGAGCGGATCCCAGCCGGGATCGTTGCCGAGGGTTCCGGTCAGGTTCTCCGCCCACGGCTCGTAGTGCGAGCGGTAGTACGCATCGCCGCGCGCCCGCACTTGAAAGAAGATCGCGTTGAGATGCGCACGCTTCATGTCTTCTACAATCCTCTTGAGTGACGTCTGCTGCTCCTCTTGGTTCACACTCTTCGGCCAATCCAGACTGTTCGTGGTGGTGAGGAAGACGCCGCGCAACTCCTGCCGGGGAAGAGGATTGGTTTGTGCAGAACTGCTCTGCGCCAGAAAGAAGATTGTTGCAGTGAGATGAGCGAATCGTCGTACCATGAATACTGCCCGATGATTTCTGACCTCTGACTCTTTCAAAAGATACTTCAATTGCTTGCCTCTTCCAACATTGAATCTCACGTGCAGCATGACTATATTGCCGGAGGTTTTGGGTAGGGACGCCCCGCGAGGGGATGTCCCTACAACGCGTTAGAACGAAGCATGCCGATGTCCCGAGTCCAAAGCACATACGTCTGCCAGTCCTGTGCGTATGAATCGCCGCGCTGGATCGGCAAGTGCCCCAACTGTGGCGCGTGGAACACGTTTGTGGAGGAGCTTACCGATCGCACGAAACCCTCGAGGGCAAAGCGCTCCTCGCTCATCACCAACATCTCGGCACCAACGCCGTTGGTGGATGTGCAGGCCGCAGTGGAAGCGCGCGCATCCACAGGCATTCCGGAGTTCGACCGTGTGTTGGGTGGCGGCATTGTTGCAGGGTCTGTCGTGCTTATCGGCGGCGACCCCGGCATCGGCAAATCCACACTGATGATGCAGATGGCAGCGTCGCTTCCGTCGCAGGTTGTCCTGTATATCACGGGCGAGGAGTCCCTCACGCAAATCAAACTCCGCTCCGAGCGTCTCGAGGTCAAGCCATCCAGGAACCTCCTGCTTCTGGCCGAAACGAATCTTCATCTCATCAGCACGATCCTGGAGAATCACTGTCCCGATCTTATCATTGTGGATTCGATCCAGACACTGCACCGGCCTGAGATGGAAAGCCCCCCCGGCACGGTCGGTCAGGTGCGTGAAGCAACGGCGCTCTTCAGCAGCCTCGCGAAGAAGAAAGGTGTCCCGATCTTCCTCGTCGGACACGTGACGAAGGACGGCCTGCTGGCCGGACCGAAAGTGATCGAGCACATGGTGGATACGGTGCTGCATTTCGAGGGTGAACAGCATTACACGTACCGAATTCTCCGTGCTATGAAGAACCGCTTCGGCTCCACGAATGAGATCGGCATCTTCGAGATGCACGACACGGGGTTGCGTGAGGTGACCAATCCGTCGGAAGTTTTTCTCTCGCAGCGAACCTACGGCGCATCAGGATCGGCGGTGGTGGCAAGCATCGAAGGGACGCGACCGCTCCTCTTGGAAGTGCAGGCGCTCGCCACACCCACGAGCTACGGCATTCCACAGCGAACAGCAACGGGATTCGATGCGCGACGCTTGCAGATGCTTCTCGCCGTTTTGGAAAAGCGTGTTGGCTTACACGTCGGACAGTACGATGTGTTTGTGAATGTTGCCGGCGGCGTGAAAATAACCGAACCGGCCATTGATCTCGGGATGGCCCTCTCGATTGTGTCCAGCATAAAGGATCTGCCCGTAGATTCGCACACGGTTGCTGTTGGAGAAATTGGTTTGGGTGGGGAAATCCGCGCTGTCAGCCAAATCGAGAAGCGGATCGGAGAAGCGAAAAAATTGGGGTTCAAGCACATCCTCATCCCGAAAAACAATCGCAAGGCGCTGAAAGCCACCGGAGAACTGACGCTGGTTGACGTGAGTACGGTGGACGAGGCGATGCAAAATGTTCTTCCTGCTTAATGAGCAAAATCGCCCTCCATCCACCTCTCCCGAAGGGGATGCCTTCGGCATTGGGAAGAGAGGAACTTTGTCGAATCCACGCTCAACCCTCCCCTTCTCTTCCCAAGAGCAGGGGTTGGGGGATGAGTGCGCAGAAATGACTACGACACGCTTCGCTAAAGAGGGTAGCTTTGCGGAACATCAGTGAGTGACTGATGTTACGTAGAACGGTATTGAACCCTTTTGGCAAAGCCATTCCTTCGGAACAGGGTTCGCGTCACGATGGTGCTACTATCTCCGATTCATCCCTTTCAGGGATAGAATAGCTCGGGGCGAGGCCCCGACACATCGTCGAAAGACAGAAAACGTATCCTGCAAGGATTCAACAAAATGTCTGCTGCGCAGCATCAGTGATTAAGCCAGTGCACGTATCATGAAAACCCTTCTCAAGCTTTCAGCAATCATCACCATGGACCCCCGCCGATCCATTCTCACCAATGGCGGGATGATCATCAACGACACTACAATTGAAGCGGTTCTTGATGATGCGTCACTTCGATCGCTGAAGGATTTCGACGGCCAGTTGGTGGATGCATCATCGCTCGTCGCGATTCCCGGCTTCGTTCAGACACACATACATTTGTGCCAGACGCTCTTTCGAGGATTGGCGGACGATCTTGAGCTGTTGGATTGGTTGCGATTGCGCATTATGCCCTTCGAGGCTGCGCACGATGCAACCTCGATGCGCGTTTCCGCTCTCCTCGGTCTTGCAGAAGTGCTGCGCTCCGGCACGACGACCATCATGGACATGGGAAGCATGAACTATGAAGAAGAGGTCATTCAGGCAGTGACGGAGACGGGCATACGGGCGTTCGTCGGCAAAGCGATGATGGATGTGAACGACCTGTACGCTCCACTCAAGGAAGCGACACGAGATGCGCTCAACTCTACCCTCCGATACGCTCAACATGCTCATGGCTCTGCCAACGGACGCATCCGCTATGCCGTTGCACCGCGCTACATCCTTTCGTGCACGGATGAGCTTCTGCGGGAAGCGTACGAGATGACGAAGTCGTTTCCGGGCATGCTCTTTCACACGCACGCCGCGGAGAACCGTCACGAGATGGAAGCCGTGCGCAAGCGCTGCGGAATGGACAACGTGGAGTACTTCGCACATCTCAACATCCTCCACCCCAACACCTGTCTTGCCCATTGCATTTGGCTGAACGAGCACGAGGTGGAGCTGATGAAAGAGCATAATGCGAAAGTGCTCCACTGCCCGTCGTCCAATCTCAAGCTCGGCTCCGGCGTTGCGAGAATTCCGGAGTATCGGTCGCGCGGCATCACGGTATCGCTTGGCGCGGACGGCGCCCCGTGCAACAACACCCTGGACATGTTCCATGAGATGCGACTGGCCGCGCTCATGCAGAAGCCCATCCATGGGCCAGCGACAATGGATGCAGGTGCGGTCTTTGAAATGGCAACGCTGGGCGGTGCAGCGTCGCTCGGCATTGCCCATGAAGTCGGCAGCCTCGAAGCAGGCAAGAAAGCAGACATTGTCCTGCTGGACGTTCAACGTTTGTGGAACCCGTATGCAGCGCAGCAGAGTGATGGGTTGTACTCCGCGATTGTGTATTCGGGCACGCCCGAAAACGTTCATTCTGTTATGATCGATGGCAAGTGGGTGTACCGCAATCGCCGGCATCTGACGCTGGACGAAGAGCAGTTGCGTCAGCAGGCGGCGAAGGAACTCGAACGTTTACTGAAGCGACTATGAACGATCGTCCGCGGCTGATCTCTCTCATCCGACCATTCGTGTCGATTGCAAATTCTTTCCGAGGGCTTCAGCCCTGCCTGCGCTGATGCACCGCATCCTTCTTGCAACGCACAACAAGCACAAGGCAGAAGAGCTTCGGGCACTGCTGCGTGATACTGAGATGGAGGTGCTGACCCTCGACGCCTTTCCACACGTGGGCAACATCGCGGAAGACCGCGACACAATCGAGGGCAACGCACTGAAGAAAGCGCGCGAAGTCTATCGCCTCACCTCCCTTCCTTCCCTTGCCGACGATACGGGATTGGAAGTGGATGCGCTTGGCGGAAAGCCGGGCGTGTACTCGTCGCGCTTCGCCGGACCGCAGGCGACGTATGCAGATAATGTTGCGAAGCTTCTGAAGGAGTTGCGGGGGGTTCCTGCTTCGCAGCGCACCGCGCGCTTTCGCTGCGTGCTTGCCTTCGTTGCACCGAGCAATGTCGAGAGGATCGTCGAAGGCGTGTGCTCCGGCATGATCACCGAAGAGCCGCGCGGAACAGGCGGATTCGGGTACGATCCCGTCTTTCTTCCTCACGGATATCATCTCACATTCGCGGAGATGTCGATGGAGGTGAAGAATACGATCAGCCATCGAGCGAGAGCGCTGAGGGAAATGAAATCCGTGCTGGTAGCGTACTTCGGACGAAGCTCTTTTGAGCCTTGAAGTTCCTCCCTACGAATGTTATCTTGGAAGGTGTCTCTCCCCTCATCAACAAGAATTCGTGTGCTTGGGTCAGAACGAAGCAAACTGACGCCTGCCTGGCGGTATCACTCGCCGGGGTTCATCTGGCGCGTTGTTCCCACCACGTCGGGAAAGCTGATCGGCGAGACGAGAGATGTGCAGAACAAGCGTGCGAGCTTTTTCTGCCTCAACCTGCGCACGGGGGAAGTGCTGTGGGAGGAAGTGCACTTCGGCGAGCCGTGGTGGATCGGTATCGAAGCCGTGCACCGCAACACACTGCTCCTTCATAAGTATGCCACTCCCGAACTTCCCGAACATCGAGCTGTGATTGCCGTTGACGTTCTCACAGGATCGGAGTTGTGGAGGAAT
>CAZIKE010000097.1:0-13514 GCA_964539775.1 uncultured Chitinophagales bacterium | reverse complement strand
CAGTGCACTCCGTTTTTGCATCTCTCCCACTTCTTGGATAGATTTAGTGCCGTTGTATTGTCTCATCACGAAGAGCGATGAAAAAGATTGGCGTTTTCACCAGCGGTGGCGATGCGCCGGGGATGAATGCCTGTGTGCGCGCTGTTGTTCGCTGCGGCATTTACAACGGACTCGAAGTGGTCGGCATTCAGTACGGCTACGAGGGCATGATCAAGGGCATGTTTGTGGACATGCAGGCGCGCTCGGTCTCCAACATCATCCAGCGAGGCGGCACCATTCTGCGCACCGCGCGCTCGGAGCAGTTCCGCACGAAAGAGGGACGGGAGAAAGCCGCACACAATCTGCGATCCGCAGGCATCGAAGGCCTCGTCGCCATCGGCGGCGACGGAACGTTCCAGGGCGCAACACTCCTGATCGAAGAACATCAGATTCCCATCATCGGCGTGCCCGGTACGATTGACAACGACCTCTTCGGCACCGATTACACGATCGGCTACGACACGGCGGTCAACACGGCGATGGAGGCCATTGACAAAATTCGCGACACCGCAGCGTCGCACGACCGGTTGTTTTACGTCGAGGTGATGGGCCGCGACGCAGGCTTCATCGCTATGGATGTGGGCATCTCGTCCGGGTCGGAACACATTGCCATTCCCGAAACGCACACGAACATCCAGGACCTGCAGGAAGCGTTGATGGCATCGAAGGCACACAAGTCCAGCGCCATCATTATCGTTGCCGAGGGAGAGGAGTCGGGAGGAGCGCTGAGTCTTGCGGAAAAAATCAAGGACGCTGCCGGCTACGATTACCGCATCTGCGTGCTGGGACACATCCAGCGCGGCGGAACCCCCACTGCTCGCGACCGCTTGCTCGCCAGTCGCCTCGGCGTTGCTGCCGTCGATGCTTTGCTGGAAGGCCAGAGCGGCGTGATGGTGGGAGAGATTCATGGCAAGGTCTGCTTCACACCGTTGAAAGACACCTGGACCAAGCGCAAGACGATTGACAAAGACCTCTGGCGTCTGGCCTACATCCTTTCAACATGAAGTATTGAGTTGGGCATTCCCCGCCTACGGCGGGTCGGGTCGGATGGACTCCCTTCGGGATGCCCTGCAGGCTTCGTCCGCCTCCGGTGCGTTTCGGTGTTGCCCAAGAAGACGGACAACACTGCCTCGGCTGCGCCTCGGCACCTTCCGGGCACCTAACGCGCTCCACACACCGCGCAGTGCATAGATCAATCTGTAAGTCCGTTGTGTATCGGACCCTCTGTGACGCACCACCTTTGCCTCAAACGTCTCGAATATGTATATTGCACGCCACACAATTGGGGAACTGTTCTCTTGCCGAAACGTACCGACCTTAGTTCAATCCTTGTCATAGGTGCCGGGCCGATTGTCATCGGGCAGGCATGCGAGTTTGACTATTCGGGAACGCAAGCCTGTAAGGTGCTGCGCGAAGAGGGCTATCGTGTCATCCTCATCAACAGTAATCCGGCGACGATCATGACGGACCCGGAGATGGCCGACCGCACCTACATCGAGCCCATTACGCCTTACTTTGTCGAAAAAATCATTGAGCGCGAGCGTCCCGATGCCATCCTGCCCACGATGGGCGGCCAGACGGCGCTCAACACGGCCGTTGCCCTCGCTCGCAACGGAACGCTTGCCCGTTACAACGTCGAACTGATTGGGGCAAAGCTCGAGGCCATCGAGAAAGCCGAAGACCGAGAGCTGTTCAAGAAGACGATGGACGCTGCCGGACTGGAAACTCCACGCGGTGGATTCGTCCGCTCTATCGAGGAAGCCTTGAAGGTTGCCTCGTTCATCGGGTTTCCCATCATTATTCGTCCCTCCTTCACGCTTGGTGGCACGGGCGGAGGAATAGCCGAGAACGCCGACGAGTTTGTCGAGAAGGTCACTCATGGACTTGAGTCGAGTCCCATTCACGAAGTGCTGCTGGAGGAATCGGTCCTGGGCTGGAAAGAGTACGAACTTGAGGTGATGCGCGACCTGAAGGATAACGTGGTCATCATCTGCTCGATCGAGAACTTCGATCCGATGGGCGTGCACACGGGTGACTCGATCACCGTTGCGCCGCAGCAAACGCTTACCGACAAAGAGTACGAGGCGATGCGGGATGACGCACTGAAGATCATTCGCGCCATCGGGGTGGAGACGGGCGGCTCCAACATCCAGTTTGCCGTTCATCCCAGAACAGGTCGCCGCCTCGTCATCGAGATGAATCCTCGCGTGTCCCGTTCGTCGGCGTTAGCGTCGAAGGCTACCGGCTTCCCGATAGCCAAAATCGCTGCAAAGCTTGCCGTCGGCTATACGTTAGACGAGATACCCAACGATATCACCAAACTCACTCCCGCATCCTTCGAGCCGACGATTGACTACACGGTGGTCAAGATTCCTCGCTGGGACTTCGAGAAGTTCAAGGGTGTCGATGGCACGCTCGGCATCCAGATGAAGTCGGTGGGTGAGGCGATGGCGTTTGGTCGCACGTTCAAGGAGGCGCTGCAGAAAGCATTGCGTTCACTGGAACAGGGGCGCTACGGCCTCGGCGCCGATGGGAAGGATCTGTTCGACGTTGACACGCTTACCGACGAGCAACGCGAGCACTGGAAGGAACGTGTTCGCACACAGCTCGCACGTCCGCGGCCCGAGAATATTTTCTATCTTCGCTACGGCTTCCAACTCGGCATGACACTCGATGAACTCCATGCGTTGACGAAGATCGATCCGTGGTTCCTCTACAACATCAAACAGATTGTTGATCTTGAAGAAGAATTGAAGACGTATGGTCTTGAGGCGTAAACGAACGGTGCGGACGGGGCTTGTGGTTGTTGCGATTGCGGCTCTGATGTCCTCTCTGCACGCGCAACACACTCCCGCGGATAAGCTCGATCTTGAATCGGGTGCCGGTGCGGGGATGGCAACGTACGCCGAAAGGAACGGCTATCCCGGACCCAAGCACATCCTCGAACTGCAGGATTCGCTGAGGCTGGCGCCAGAGCAGAAGCGGGCTATCGAGCTGATCTTCGACCACATGAGGACGGAGGCTGTTGCCAAAGGGAAACTGATCGTCCAGAAGGAACAGGAGTTGGAAGGCCTGTTCCGCAGCCGACGGGCGACGGAAAAGGAAGTGGAGAGGAGATCGCGTGACATCGGGGCGCTCCGCGGTGAGCTGCGAGCGATACACCTCCGTGCACACATCAAGGCACAAGCGATTCTCACTCTCGACCAACTCAAACGATACACCACGATCCGGTCCGGATCATATCGATCGGGGCAGACGCATTGAAGAAGATTACCGCAGACATACTCCTCAAGGCGAAGCAGTACGGCTTCTCCGACCGCCAGCTCGCGACACTCTGGAAAACGGATGAAGAAACGGTGAGGCGCTTGCGCAAGAGTCTCGGCGTGACGCCTGTGTTCAAGACCGTTGACACATGTGCGGCGGAGTTTGCGGCGGAAACGCCCTATCATTATTCCACCTATGAGATGGAGAACGAGTCGTACTGTTCGGAGAGAAAGAAGGTCGTGATTCTTGGCGGCGGACCGAACCGCATTGGGCAGGGCATTGAGTTCGACTATTGCTGTGTGCACGCCGTGATGGGACTGGAGGAAGAGGGATACGAGACGATCATGATCAACTGCAATCCGGAAACCGTCTCCACCGATTACGACACGACGGACAAGCTGTACTTTGAGCCGCTGACACTCGAGGACGTGCTGAACATCTGCGAGCATGAGAAGCCCCATGGCATTGCTGTGAGCTTTGGCGGACAAACGCCCTTGAAGATTGCCAAGGCGCTCGAAGCGCACGGGTTCAAGATTATCGGTACCTCAACGGAAGGAATTGATCTTGCCGAAGATCGCAAACGCTTCGGGAAGCTACTGGAGTCGTTGCACATCCCCTGTCCGCCATGGGGCACCGCGTCAAGCGTAGACGAAGCGCTCGAGGTAACAAAGCACATCGGCTATCCGGTACTTGTCCGCCCATCGTACGTCCTTGGTGGCCGCGCGATGGAAATCTGCTATGGCGATGATGCGTTGCGGGAATACATGGCAAAGGCAGTCAACGTCTCGCCTGAACATCCGGTGCTGATCGACCGCTTTCTCGAAGATGCATTCGAGTTCGATGTCGACGCGATCAGCGATGGCGAAGATGTGTACATCGGCGGGGTGATGCAGCATATCGAAGAGGCGGGCATCCACTCGGGCGACAGCTCATGCGTCCTGCCCCCGTACCAGGTCACAGCACAGCAACTGCACACGCTGATGACCTACACGCGCAGACTTGCCCTTGCCCTGAATGTCGTCGGGCTTGTCAATGTGCAGTACGCGATGCAGGATGGAGTTGTGTACGTCTTGGAAGTGAATCCACGGGCATCGCGCACCGTTCCGTTCGTCAGCAAAGCAACGGGCGTGCCCCTTGCCAAGATCGCTGCCAAGCTGATGGTGGGAAGGAAGCTCAAGGAGTTGGGCGTGAAGGGATTCAGCTGGGCGAAACACGTTTCGGTGAAAGAGTCCGTGTTTCCGTTCAACAAGTTTCCGCAGGCGCGTCATTTCCTCGGTCCCGAAATGCGCTCGACCGGCGAGGTCATGGGCATTGCTGATAGCTTCGGCGTTTCGTTCGCGAAGGCATCGATTGCCGGAGGCATGGCGCTGCCGCAGTCGGGCACGGTATTCGTGAGCTTGAACGACAACGACAAGCGTGAGCGTGCCGTCAACATCGTGCGGAGCTACGTCAGGCTTGGGTTCAAGATCCTCGCAACGGAGGGCACCTCGCGCTTCCTGACGGAGCACGGCATCCCTAACCGCCCTGTGTTGAAAGCCGGGAATTGGACGCTCAACATTATCGACATTATTAAGAATGGCTGGGTGCAGCTCATCATCCTGACCCCGTTGGGGCAATCCTCGAGAGCCGACGAGCACGCTATCGGGCAAACGGCAATGGAGTACAAGGTGCCGTTTATTACAACGCTTGCAGCCGCGGCATCGGCAAGCAAGAGCATCGAAGAAATGCGGAAGAATCAGCTCTCCGTTCTGAGCGTGCAGGAGCATCACGAGCTGGCGGCGCAGGGGGGTGAGGCAACACCGGTGGAGACGCTGGAAGACTGCGAGCGGATGGTGGAGTACATCCGCTCGTTTCAGATGTAACCGTTCAGGCGAAATCACTGGCCGGGTGGTGTGGCTTGTGGCACATCCCCCGAACACGATTTATATATCTTGGAAGCCACTGCGCTTTTCCTTATCATTGGGCTACGACAAATCACAGGGACACTAACAGCGGGATATCTATGTACATCCTCGGCATATCATGCTACTACCACGATTCTGCAGCTGCGTTGATCAAGGACGGAAAGATCGTTGCGGCAGCACAGGAAGAGCGGTTCACGCGCAAGAAGCATGATTTCAATTTTCCGACGCATGCGATTGCCTACTGCCTGAAGGAAGGCGGCATCACGGCGAAGGATCTCAGCTACGTTGCCTTCTACGACAAGCCTCTCCTGAAGTTCGAGCGCTTGTTGGAGACCTACATCGCGTATGCGCCCCGGGGCATCAAGTCGTTCTTCATGGCAATGCCGCTCTGGCTGAAGGAGAAGTTATGGATCCCGTCGATGATCGAGCGCGACCTGGGTTTTGAAGGCGAGATTCTTTTCCCCGAGCATCACGAGTCACACGCCGCGTCGGCATTCTATCCATCGCCATTTCAGGAAGCAGCGTTCCTGACGCTGGATGGCGTGGGTGAATGGACCACGACAAGCTACGGCATCGGCAAAGACAACATGATCCAGATTCACGGCGAGTTGAACTTCCCTCACTCGCTTGGTCTGCTGTATTCGGCGTTTACCTATTTCACCGGCTTCAAGGTCAATTCTGCTGAGTACAAAGTGATGGGTCTGGCTCCGTACGGCGAGCCGAAATACGTGAAGCAGATCTATGATCACCTTCTCGATCTGAAGGAAGACGGTTCGTTCAAGATGAACATGGAGTTCTTCGACTACTGCGCCGGGTTGAAGATGACCAATGGGAAGTTCGATGAGCTTTTTGGCGGTCCACCGCGTCAACCCGAATCGAAGCTGACACAGCGCGAAATGGATCTTGCGCGCTCGGTGCAGGAGGTGACCGAAGAGATCATGTTGCGCCAGGCACGCCACGTCTACAAAGAAACAGGTCAAAAGTATCTCGTGCTGGCGGGTGGTGTTGCGTTGAATTGTGTCGGCAATGGGCGGCTGCTACGCGAAGGGCCGTTCGAGAAGTTGTGGATTCAGCCTGCCGCGGGCGATGCTGGCGGCGCGCTCGGCGCGGCACTCTACGTGTGGCATGCGTATCTCGGCAACCCCCGCAAGGCCAATCCCAACAAAGACGCACAGATGGGTTCCTATCTCGGCCCCTCCTATTCCGATGAGGAGATCGAGCACTTCTTGAGAATGAACGAGATCGTCTATCAGAAGGTCTCGCCCGAGGAACTTCCGGAAATTGTTGCCGACCTGATCGCGCAGGAGAACGTCATCGGGTGGTTCCAGGGGAGGATGGAATTCGGCCCGCGCGCCCTCGGTAGCCGCAGCATTATCGGCGATGCGCGTTCACCGAAGATGCAATCGATCATGAATCTGAAGATCAAGTTCCGCGAGTCGTTCCGCCCGTTCGCTCCGTCGGTCTTGCGCGAGAAGGTGTCGGACTACTTTGAGATGGAGTGCGAGAGTCCGTACATGCTGCTTGTCGCGCCCGTCCGTGAGGACCGTCGCGTGAAGATGACCGAGGAACAGGAAAAACTCTTCGGCATCGACAAGCTGAACGTTCCGCGGTCGGACATCCCTGCGGTCACGCATGTGGATTACTCGGCGCGCATTCAAACGGTCGAACGCGAGGATCATCCGCTCTATTACGACATGATCAATGCGTTCTACAAAAAGACCGGTTGTGCTGTCATCATCAACACGTCGTTCAACGTGCGTGGTGAACCGATCGTCTGCCGACCCATCGAGGCGTACAAATGCCTTATGCGTACGAATATGGATTATCTGGTGATGGGGAACTACATCATTGCAAAAACAGAACAGAAGCCACTGGAGCAGGACATTGATTGGATGAAGGAGTTCGAACTTGACTAAGAAACTGAAAATCGATAGCTCACCCGAGGCGGTCAGGAAAACAGGGAAGGCATTTCTCATCGGGTTCAGCATTATCGGCGCCGTGCTGCTGGTTGCCAATAGTGGTTGGTTCCGGTTCGATTTCGCACACGGCGTGCAAAGTGTCGGATGGCGTTGGTTCGTGGGCTTGGGGGTCGGGTTGTTTGTTCTCAGCCGCGTTGCCTATCCTGTAATGAAGCCCATCCACATCGGCTGGATGGCGCTGGCATTCGCTCTGGGTTGGTTCAACACGAGGTTGCTCTTGGGGATATTCTTCTACCTCATCCTCACCCCCCTCGGCGTATTGATGCGACTGTTCGGGAGGGATCTCATCGATCAAAAGATTGACCGGCAAGCCAAGAGCTATTGGAAAAAACGCGACCTCAGCAGGTTCGACCCGAAGCATGTAACGCGAACGTTCTGATTTCTTTATCAATCACTCATAAATACTGGAGGGCAGTACAATGGCACGCAGCAAATTTGCCATCATGGGGGAGTTGTGGGAGTTCATGAGAGTCCGGAAGAAGTGGTGGTTGGGTCCCATCGTCTTCATGCTGCTTGCGCTGGGCTTGCTGTTGGTGTTCACGCAAGGCTCGGCACTGGCGCCGTTCATCTATACGTTGTTCTAAGCGCGCTGGCGGCAGGATCTTCTCTAACGGACACTCGATTGCCGAGTGTCCGTTGTGCTTTGATGCCCAAACCCCATGCTCGTTGCGAGCGCCGAGGTTCGCTTGCGAGCCTCACTCCGCATCTCTCGGCCTGTGTCTGTTCGCTTCGCCGATGTCGATTTCAGGTACTCACAAAGTGCCTGGCCTACAATGGCGTGCCCCTCCGGTGTCAAATGCCCGTCCACGGAGAAGAATAAAGGGGGGCCGATAATCTTGTTTCTCAACACCGGAAGCGCATCGACCCATTCGATTCCATGATGTGAGAAAAATTCCTTCAGCAGGCGTTGAGGCTTCTCCAGATCGTATTCGCGTGGGTCGAGCTGAAGTGCCGCAATATATTCGTCCCACGTCGCTTGGTACACCTGGTAGCTCGTTGGGAGGATCAGCACAATGAATCGCTCGTTGTGCTCGGCTGTCTGCTGTGCTGCATGCTGAAGAATCGTTTGCGTGTATTCCCAGTTCCGCTGCATCCGTTCAGAGAACTCTCTCCGGCAGAAATCGGGAGGAAGATTGAACGGCCTCAACCCGAAGCGTGAGAGAAGCTGCGAACTTCTGTCGCGAAGGAAAATGTACAGATGTGAGCTGGTGCTGAGAAACGCGCGCAGCGGTTGGGTGACCCGTCGTATCACACTATGTTCCCGTTCGCCCGAGAGGATGGACACAAGATTGCCGTCGACCACACGCAGCGTTGGATTCCCCATGTTGTCGTAGAGGTCGCTGGATTCGTTGAAGTCGTTCCCCACAAAGAAGGCGAGAAGAACAATGTTGGGCTGCAAGCGCGAGCGATACTTGTTCAGGAAACGATGTTCCTGCAGTGGACCGTATGCCGGAACGCCACAGTTGATCACCTCTACAGGATCCGAAGGAGTCGAAATGCACGCTTCGAGTCGTTTGAGGAATGTCTGTTCGATCGTGACCCCGTTACCGAAGGTAAACGAATCTCCTAAACCGACGATGCGTGTTACGTGTGATGATTTGGGCTGGAGTTCACGGTCGCGCAACCCCAGGCTGTTGATCTCCACAGGCACGGAGAACTCAAAACTGGAATGGATCGTTCGGTATCCCTCTTGCATGGAGAAAACGAGCATGCTGTCCGGTTCGAAACATGCGAGGTTGTTGTCGAGGCGTTGAGGGCTGAGGAGGCGAATGAAGAGTTCACCCGAGACGATTGCCGCGAGGATCCCTGGCACCATGAGAAGCATTGTTTTGAGAAGTGACTTCATGCGGATGTCAAATGTGGGGATTTCATCCGTAAAGAATGAGTCCAACCGATGTTGTGTATCTGCTCTCGAAGCCGGGTTGTTGCAATCCGGGTGCTGCGCCAAAGAACAGAATGAGTTTCTGGGTACTGCCTGCCGTTGTGTTCCCAGCACGTTTGCGCTGGAGCCCGCGTCTGTTGCTGCCGCGCGGCATTACACGATGCGAGTTGATACCACCGCAGGAAACGATGGTGAACCAGTGTGGGCAACAAGATAAGGAATGGCACTGCGAGTATCAAATGAAATTTCTTTCGAGGAGGGGGCACCAAAAAAAAGGCGGCACCGGGGTACCGCCTTCCAGCAGGGGACATTTGACACTATCGTGTCAGAATCATCTTTCGAGTTTCAACAAAATCTCCCGAAACCATCTGGTAGAAGTAGATCCCTGAAGACGTCACATTGCCGTTATTATCCCGCCCATCCCAGGTGACCTCGGTAAAGCCGCGCCCGTAGGCGCCGTTGACCAATGTCCGTACCTCCTGTCCGAGCACGTTGTAGATGGTGAGACGAACGTGTGTGGAGCTCGGAACTGCAAAACGGATGGTTGTTGAGGAGTTTCCGCCATGAGCGGATCCGCCTGAGGCGGAGAAGGGATTGGGGTAGTTCTGCTCGAGCCAGAAGTCGCGCGGGAGAACATCCTCTTCTTGGGTTGTGGCGGGCCCTCCGCGAGCATACCTGCGAGCAGCATAGAGGTTATAGAGCAACGCCGCATTCCAGTTGATTGCAATCTCGTTTGTTGACCAGCTGTCGTTGTCCGTAAACCGTCCCTCGACGGGTTCGCTTCCGTTACGCGGCTGGCTGGGATCACCCCAATATCCCCAAATCGGGAAGGGTTGGTGATTCGGATACGAGATATCGTTGCCGTCTGGCCACTGGTTCGGTCCACCCGCAAGAGCTCCCGGGAAATGCCACGGGTCGGCATTGAGTGCTTTCATCCAATGGTGGAACCCGCGAAGCCGCGGTTTGGAGACACCGTTGACGCCACTCAGGTAGCATTGGTTCATGTAGTTTCGTCCGAAGATCCACTCGAGATTGAAGAGAGCCTGGTCGAGATCGCCTGTACGGGTAGTATCAAGATAGTACGCTCTCCAGGAAAATTGCCCGCTGCGATGCATGCCGTTGCTGGCGCTTCCCCAGTAGTAGTGCGTCGCAAACTGGAAAGGATGCGTGTTGCCGTCGTTGCGTACCCCGTCAGCCATTTGGAAGATGCGCTGACGAATCTCTTCCTTGCGAGCCGGGCTGGCGCCGGAGGGAGCGCGAAGATACAAGCTCGCGGCAAAGCCCTCGCTCTTGCTGTATGAACTGATCCAACCAATCGGCTCGTAGTATTGTTGGAAAGCAGCTTCGTACTGCGTTTCGCCAGTTGCATACAGCAGGCCCGCTGCCGCCCACATTCTATTGGTCTTCAGTAGGTGAGCGTCGTTTCCCTGGGCGTAGTTATTGAAGTTGATGCCGCTGCAGCCGGCACACCCATCGTATGTGGCGTTCGGATTTGCGATCATCCAGTTCCATCCACTACGAGCGGCTGCAAGACAACGGTTGGCGAATGCCTGATCGAACGCACGAAATACACCCGAAGCATAACCCAGAACAGCAATAGCTTTGGCGGTTGCCTGCACGGTTGGCGGAACGGTCTTCATATATGGGCTGACGCTCTGCGGAAACGTTGTGCCGTACGGATAGGAGTTGGTTCCATTATGTGCAGTAGCGTTGCACCAAAAACCACCGTTCGGATCCTGCATGGAAAGTAGCCACTCCAGACCCCATCTCGCCTCGTCCAGAAGATCCGGAACCCCATTTCCGCTTTCGGGAATGTTCATGTTGTCGTCCGTCGGGCGGAAGTCTGACCAAGCCTCCAGCATCCAGAAAAGGGATTGAGTCATTGTTGCATTGTACACCGTAAGGTCGCCGGCATCATGCCAGCCTTTGACCACACCCGCTGGAGCCAAGTGTGCATCCGTCGGGCGGTACCAGGGTCCTTCGGCGTGCGTTTGCAGGATTGCGGTGAATGCGCGTTGATAGTAAAAGAACCGGAACGTTGCACGCAACGGTTGATCGAAAATATCGGATCGAATATCAAAGGGGTAGGATTCAAGAGTTCCGACAGCGATCTTGTACCTACCCGGGGTTCTGAAGGAAGAGAAATCTCCCACCCACACCGTTGCACCGTTCAGCACACCCTGCTGATCGTTCACCGAACGAAGCGGTCCACCACCTGTGAAGACTGTGGCGTTATCGCTGACTCTTTTGATTGTGAACGAACTGAACTGGGAAGGTGACGTGAACTGCTTTTTGCTGTTGGGCAGGAACCCGAGCTGCGTTGCGGCGATTCTGTCGAACGCCAGAACGCCTCTGGGTTCGCTAGGACCCTCCTGCGCTGACAGGAGCGAGTTGCACAGGACAAGGATGGTAGCCAGTAAAATCCACTTCAGACGCATCATAGTACCCCCTCTTTGCTGAACTGGTTTATCTGGCACAACCGGCACGAAGAATATACTGAATAAATCGGGCAAAGCAAACGTCGGAAATGAAATCGTGATTAAAAATCAGTAATCGCAAAGCAGCGGGCAGTGCCACGAAGACCAGTACCACGCTTGCTCGCGATCGTTTGAGGGTAGAAGTACTTCGGGGCGAAGAGAAGATCGGGGGAGACGTGATCGACACATCCGCTCGCGGCGGTTTTACCATCTCACCGTGAGTGTGAACATATGCGATGGCTGCAAGTAGCGCCGCGTGTACCTGTAGCCATAGTCGAGAGCGAATTGCGAGTACGAAATCCCGAGTCCAAACCTTGGTTCCAGGTCGCTCCGTCGGAAGACAAAACCGCCTCTTACTGCCGCGCGGAATCCATCGATCGACCAGAAAGGATAATACTCGCCGCCAAACCTATAGATGATTCCTCGCTCGCCGATGACTTTTTCATTCTGGAACGCGATAACGATTTTCTCTGTCTGATCGGCAAAGGGATAGTCAATGGCAATCGAGAGCGCAAGAACTCGTGATATTCGGGACGTGAAGACATCCGTTCGAAGGATCGGCGCCACAACCTCATAGTCGGTGCTGATGCCCCTTACCGTCAGGCCGTAGCGGATGTAGCGTGCGGGAGCATAGGCGAGTCCAAAGTCGCCGCCGAATGCCCACACCGAGTTTGGACCTGTTGTGGAAGTGAGAGCCTGAGCGTTGATTCCCAGCGAAAGCGCTTCGGCAATCTCTCTGCCATAGGCAAGGCCTGTCCGCAACTCGTATCCGAGGTTTCGGACACTCGCGTTCGTGTAGAAGTCTGTACCGCCAAAATGCAGGATGTCCACGGCAAAGGCAATTCCATCCACCCGCGTCGGTTTGTAGGCTACCCCGAAATGTTCGAAGGTAATCCCTTTCTGGACTCGCAGGAAGCTGTAGTCAACAAGCGAGGTCTTGAGAAGTCCGAGCACCCCGGGGTTCGTACCAAACCCGGAGAAGTTATCGAGAATGGGGTCGGCAGCGTCCGCCATTCCCATAAGGCGAGCACTGCTTGCCAGAAAAGGGAACTGCGGGCCTACTTTCTGACCAACCGGCTGAGCTGCTGCAACGCCGGATCCTCCGACCAAGAGCGCAAAAAGGAATCGTGCAAGGAAATGTCGCTTCAAAGCAAACCTGAGCTTTTTCATGAATGCGCTTGGATAAGATCAACGTCCCACATCGGTCAGTTGCAAGAGGGTAAATAGGAACGCGACATCGCGGAAGAACTCCCCGAAGTCCTTGATTACATTCTGTTGACGCGGCACAAAAACAATTTCTCCTGGCTTGACTTTGGGGATGTTATCAATATCCGACCGCTCGAGGTATTCCTCGAGGTTGACCTCGGTAGCAGGAACCGTCTTGTCCTTATGAAAGATCTTGATCTTGGTGATGCGGGCCTCAGGTGTATAGCCACCTGCCATCGATATCAACTCCAGCAAATTGGTTTCAATGGAGACAGGGTAGTTTTCCGGCCGTACAACAGCACCGAGAATAGTAACGCGCTGCCCGATGGACGAAACAGCTGATACAGTGATCTTAATGTCACCTTGAATATATTCGGCCAACCTTTTCTCCAAGCTGCTGATGAACTCCGCTTTGGTCAGGCCTGCGGCCTTCACATCGCCGATGAGGGGCATGGTGAACATGCCGTTGTCCTTTACCGTTTGTGTGGTGGTAAACTCGTTGTAACCCCACACTGTTACGACGAGCTGGTCACCCTTGTTGATGATGTAATCTGGTCCCTGGGCTGCTGCCTTTGGTGCCGACATGAGCGCCAGCAGCATCAAGGCGAGAAGCCGAGCAAATCCTGAAAGGCGAAAACGCTGTGGAGTTATCCTCATAACCAAAAACCCTACTCATGGATGTGATCTGCCTGCATGCACACTGCCGATTATCGCATGTTGTTGCCCAATGTAACAAAATGAGTTCCGAAATCCAATCACTTTC
>CAZIKE010000096.1:0-14020 GCA_964539775.1 uncultured Chitinophagales bacterium | reverse complement strand
TGCTGCGCAGCGTCGGCGCGGCAGCCTTCGCTCGTCCCGCCAGGGACGAGCGAAGGCTGGTCGGGGCGGCGGGATTTGAACCCGCGACCTCTTGGTCCCGAACCAAGCGCGCTAGCCGGGCTGCGCCACACCCCGATGTTGCTGCTGTTTGTTCTGTGGGTGGGTCCGTCCGTCCTTCGGACGGCCGGGATTCTGATTCCGACATCGTCCGTAGCACACCGCGCTACGTCCGGTCGGAATCGAACTGCGCCACACCCCGATTTGTGCGAACGCAAGTTAGTGAAATGCCGAGTCGGAAGCAACGGCAGGAGGGTCAGACAGCATATTTGTTGAATCCCGACAGTCAACCGGGCATTAGTGCGCCTGGTGTACATTGTTCAGTATTTCCGTGAGCGCGCTGTACAGCCGGTCAACGTGCATGGGCTCTATGATCAGCGGCGGTAGGAATCGCAGTACGGTTTTGCTCGTCACGTTGATGATGATTTTTCGTTCAAGCAGTGCGTCCAGTATCGGTTTGCCTTCGACCGCAAGCTCGACTCCCACCATCAACCCCCTTCCGCGAACGCTCTTGACGAGAGTGGGGAAGTCGCGCTGCAAAGCGTTGAGCTGCTCAAGGAAGTACGAACCTACAGCAGCCGCGTTTTTCATCAGTCCGTTGTGCACGACTTCGTTCAGCACCACCTTGCCGGCCGCGCAGGCGACGGGGTTGCCGCCGAACGTGGTGCCGTGATTGCCGGGTTTCAGCACATCTTCGACACGTTCGTTGACGAGAATCGCGCCGAGCGGCAATCCGCCCCCCAGGGGCTTCGCCAGCGTGACGATGTCGGGCCTGAGATTGTAGTGTTCGCAAGCCAGAAATCTTCCCGTCCGACCTATGCCTGATTGCACTTCATCTGCTACCAGCAGGAAGCCGAACTCCGCCCGCAGCTCAGCAAGTCGCTCGGCAAAAGCCTGACTCATTGCGACGATCCCCCCTTCGCCCTGAATGCATTCGATGAAGACGGCGGCAGTATCCTTCGCGACGGTTCGGTTCAATGCATCAACATCACTGAATGGAATCGCGACGCAGCCGTCGAGAAAAGGTCCAAATCCTTCACGATAGGCCGTGTTGGTCATCAGCGAGAGCGCGCCCATGGTTCGGCCGTGGAAGCTGTTCTCCATGCTGACGATGCGCGAACGGTTGTTGGCGCTGCCCCATTTGCGGGCCAGTTTCAAGGCTCCCTCGATTGCTTCTGTGCCACTGTTGCAGAAGAAGACGCGCCGATAGCCCGTAATTTCCTTGAGCATCTCGGCCAACTCAACCTGCGGCTGCTGGACGAAGTAGTTGGAGACGTGAATGTAACGAGCAACCTGTTCCGCAATCGCCTTCTGTAGGCCGGCATGGCCGTAACCGAGAGTGTTGACGGCGACGCCACCGAGAAAGTCAAGGTAGGCATTGCCTTGTGCATCGTACAAGTGGGCCCCTTCGCCACGGACGATGTCGACGGGGAGACGTCGGTATGTGGCAAGGAGGGACTGTGCTTCGCGCTCAAGCAGTGTCATCGGGTTTCTGCGGAGATGGTTGGAAATTTTGCTTGCATAATTATACAGTTTATTGTATAATCATGCAACACTTTTTTGGGAGGCATTCCTTGCCAGACATTCGCGTCGGCGTGGTTGGTGCATCTGGATACTCGGGGCTGGAGTTGTTGAAGGTGCTGCTGTATCATCCTCGCGTGCGGATAACAAAGCTGTTCGGCAATGCATCGAACGGCAGGCGCATTGACGAGGTGCATCCATCGCTGCACAACGTGCTGGGGCTCAAGATCGAGGAACTTGAACCATCGAAGCTCGCGGGTCTTGATGTGCTGTTCGTTGCACTTCCATCCGGACAGTCCATGCACGTTGTTCCTCAAGCGCTGACCGAGGGCTGTCGGGTGATTGACCTTGGGGGAGATTTCCGGCTCGCCGATGCCTCCCTCTACCGAAAGTATTATGGCCATCAGCATGCAGCCGAACATCTTCTAGCCCTTGCTGTCTATGGCCTTACCGAATGGAATTGCAAAGCGATCCGCTCTGCGCAGCTTGTTGCCAATCCCGGCTGCTACCCGACCGGCATTCACCTTGCACTTCTTCCGTTGCTGAAGGTGTCGCTGCTCGATGATTCTCCCATCTTCATCTCATCTTACAGCGGCACTTCAGGAGCCGGGAGAACCGTGAGTGATGCGATGATGTTCAGCGAAGTGAACGAAAGCGTGCGTGCCTACAAGGTAGGCAATCACCAGCACATCCCTGAACTCCAACAATACCTGAAACAGTTTAGCGGCAAGGACCTGACCTTTAGCTTTGTGCCGCATCTACTGCCGGTGACGCGTGGTATATACACAACGATCGGTTGCCGGCTGAAGTCTGGAAGTGGTGCCCCGGATGTGGCTCGTGCCTACGAGGCGTCGTATGCGTCCTCGCCGTTTGTACGCATCGTTGTGCCTGCAATTCCCGACATGAAGAATGTTCAGCACACGAATTTCTGTGACATCGGATTCGTGACGGATAGTGATCGGCTTGTCGTCTTCTCGGCGATCGACAACCTTGGCAAAGGCGCGGCCGGACAGGCAGTCCAGAATATGAACATCATGTTCGATCTACCACAAACAGAAGGATTACTCCCATGCGCGAAGTTGAAGTAGTTCCATCGGATGTTGCGCTGCGAGGGGGCATCACACTGCCGTTAGGATTCCGCGCGGTCGGTATTCACTGCGGTGTGAAGAAGATGAAGAAGGATCTGGCTCTCATCGTCTCGGACGTGCCTGCTGTCGGAGCTGCAGTGTTCACGCAGAACCGCGTGCAGGCAGCGCCGGTCGTTCTCAGCAGGCAGCATTTTGCGATGCGCAAAAGCTTTCGCGCCATTGTCGTGAACAGCGGCAACGCAAACGCATGCACGGGTGAGCGGGGCTATGCCGACGCGTGCACCATGGCGGATGTCACGGCCGAGGCGCTTGGTGTTTCTCCCACCGAAGTGTTTGTTGCCTCCACGGGGGTCATCGGTGAGCCGCTTCCCATGGAGAAGATCGAGCGGGGCATACGCACAGCGGTACTGCTGTTGAGCGAGGCCGAGCACGACAGCGCAGCCGAAGCGATCATGACGACCGATACGTTCAAGAAGGTTGCTACTGCCTCATTCGACGTTGATGGACGAACGGTGAACATCGGCGGCGTTGCAAAAGGCTCGGGCATGATCCATCCCAACATGGCGACGATGCTCGCGTTCATCACGACGGATGCGGCGCTCGAGCGCGATGTGTTTCAGGAGTTGCTGAAGACCGCCGTGGACCGAACCTTCAATCGGATAGTCGTGGACGGTGATACGAGCACCAACGACATGGTGGTAGCGCTGGCCAATGGGGAGTCGGCTGTGAAGCCGCTGCTGCCGGGTACGCATGGCTACAAGCGCTTCGCGCATCATCTCGAACGGGTATTGAAAGAACTTGCCATTGCAATTGTGCGCGACGGCGAGGGGGCGACGAAGCTTGTTGAAATTACCGTCGAGGGTGCACGCACCAACGCCGATGCCGTGCGAGCGGCGAAGGCAATTGCGCTCTCGCCGCTGGTTAAGACGGCAATGCATGGAGAGGATGCAAACTGGGGACGCATCATTGCGGCGGTGGGGTATTCGGGTATCGAGTTCGAGCCGGCGCTGTGCGAGATCGTCATCAACGGCACACCAATTCTTTGCAAGAACTTTCTTGTGCCGCTTTCCAACCAGGAGGCAAACCGAAGCCTCAAAGGCGACTTTGTGGATTTGAGAGTGATGCTGCACGGAGGAGAAGGACAGGCAACGGTGTGGACGTGTGATTTCTCGGAACAGTACGTGGTGATCAACGGGAGCTACCGCTCATGAAGACAAACGGTCAACTCCGCAAAGAGGACGTCCTTGTCGAAGCATTGCCGTTCATCCAGCAATTCGAGCACACAACCTTCGTGATCAAGTATGGCGGCGCGGCGATGGAAGACGAGACTCTGAAGCAAACCGTGGCACAGGATGTTACGCTGCTGCGAAAGATCGGCATTGACGTCGTGGTGGTGCACGGCGGCGGGAAGGAGATCACCGCACTCTCGAATCACTTGAATCTGGAAACAAAGTTCGTGAACGGCCAGCGGTACACCGACGAGCAGACGCGCGATGTCGTGCAAATGGTTCTGGCCGGACTGATCAACAAGGACATCGTTCGGCGCATCAACATGCACGGTGGGCGGGCCGTCGGCATCAGCGGCCTCGATGCACATTTGCTCAGCGCACGTCGCTTCGACGAGCACGACCTTGGATATGTGGGCGAGGTGACTGCCGTGCACTCGGCACTCATCCGCAATCTGCTGAGCGACGGATACCTCCCCGTGATTGCTCCGTTAGGTGTCGATGACGCCGGCACCGTGTACAACATCAACGCCGACATCGCCGCAGGAGAAATTGCTGCAGCGCTCGGTGCCGTGAAGCTGGTGTATCTCAGCGACATCGAAGGTGTGAAGGTGAAGGGAACGCTCGTTTCACATCTCACCGAGAAAGACGCGGTCGCCTACATCGGCACAGGCGAGATCAGCGGTGGGATGATTCCCAAGATCGAATCGGCACTGAAAGCGGTTCGGGCAGGTGTTCAGAAAGTCCACATCATTGATGGGCGTGTGCCGCACGGGCTGCTTCTCGAAATCTTTACAACAGAAGGGATCGGGACGGAAATCGTCAGGGCGGTGGAGGCGACGACCCATGCGGGGGTGGAGACTTGACCGCGGGATTCTATGAGCAAAGAAGAAATCGCAAAGCGGCACGCCGCCATCAAAGCGTTGATTGCATCGAAAGAGATTGCCAATCAGCACGAGTTGGCCAAGGAACTGAGGAAGAAGGGGATTATGGTAACGCAAGCGACCCTGTCACGTGATCTGGCGGAGCTTGGTATCATCCGCATGCCGACGGAGAATGGATACCGCTATGAGTTGAGAACGAATGACGTAGAGCCGGTGCTGCGCGGGTTCACTTCCGAAGAAGTGATCTCGATTGATGCTAACGAACATCTGATCGTCATCAAGACATTTCCCGGACGCGCTCAGGGCGTAGCGTTTCTGTTAGATAGCAAGAAGGATCCTGACATCCTCGGTACCATTGCGGGCGACGATACGATTATTGTCGTTCCGCGATCGGCCAAACGCGTGAAGAAAACCATCAACAACATTTCACATCATTTAGGGATTGGATAACATGGCAAAGTCCAAAATCGTCGTTGCCTACTCCGGCGGGCTTGATACCTCCGTGATGGTGCACTGGCTCAAGAAACATTATGATGCGGAGATCATCACCTGCACCGGTAATCTCGGGCAGACGAAGGAAACATCGTCGCTTCGGGAGAAAGCGCTTGCTGCGGGTGCGTCGAAGGTCTATTACATTGACCTGCGCAAGGAGTTCTTGGAGGAGTATGCATTTCCTGCGCTGCAGGCAGGGGCGCTCTACGAGGATGCATACCCGATGGCGACCTCGCTCGGCCGCCCGTTGCTGGCGAAAACCATGGTGGAAGTTGCTCGCAAGGAAGGCGCAACCATGGTTGCACACGGCTGTACGGGCAAGGGCAACGACCAGGTTCGGTTTGAAGTATCGATAGGAGCTCTTGCGCCCGACATTCAAGTGCTGGCTCCGCTGCGGTCGTGGGAATTCAAGTCGCGCGAAGAGGAGATCGAGTACGCGGCAGCCAACGGTATTCCGGTATCTGCAACGGTGAAAAGTCCCTACTCGATCGACGAAAACCTTTGGGGCACGAGCATCGAGTGCGGCGTGTTGGAAGACCCGATGGTGGAGCCGCCGCTCGACGCATTCCAGTCCACCGTCTCCCCAGAACTTGCCCCCGATGAATCCGATGAGGTGACTATTGGGTTCGAGCGCGGCATTCCCATCAGTATTGATGGAAGGGAGATGGACAGTATCTCGCTGGTGGAGTTTCTCAACTCGCTCGGCGCTCAGAACGGCGCAGGCAGGATCGACCTCATCGAGAATCGTCTGGTCGGCATCAAGTCACGTGAAGTGTACGAAGCGCCCGCGGCGGCGATCCTTCACTTTGCGCACAAGGAGCTGGAGCGCCTCACGCTCGACAAAGGGGTGATGCACTACAAGGCCCTCGTTGCTCACGAGTACGCCAATCTCATCTACAATGGGTTGTGGCATTCTCCCCTGCGGGAAGCTCTCGCCGCGTTTGTCACCAAGACACAGGAGCGGGTGACGGGTACAGTGCACATCCGTCTCTACAAAGGAACCATGCGCGTTGTCGCTCGTAGCTCGCCCTTCTCGCTGTACGACCCACTGTTAGCGACCTATACGGCTGAGGATCAGTTCGACCATAAAGCCTCCGAGGGGTTCATCAAGATTTACGGGCTGCCGCTGAAGACGTATAACCGTGTGGTGCAGAAGCAGAACGGTGAGCAGCAGGCACTTGTGTACGAAAACGCAGGCACGTCGAACGACCATCAGTAGAAAAAACATGGCTCTGTGGAACAGCCGGTTTCGAAAACCTCTTGCCGAGAGTGCGCTGAGGTTTTCCTCCTCGATTGAAGTGGACAAACGTTTATTCGAGGAGGACATCGAGGGAAGCAAAGCGCACGTCTGTATGTTAGTGAAGCAGAAGATCATACCGGCAGCAGATGGGCGCGCTATCGTTCGTGGGCTTGAGGGGATTCGAAAGGACATTGTCTCCGGCAAGCTCAAGCCGACTTGGGGGGATGAGGATATTCACACGTTTATCGAACAGAAGCTGGTCGAGCGGATAGGGGAGCGGGGGAAACGCCTGCACACGGCGCGAAGCCGCAATGACCAGATTGCACTCGACGAGCGACTCTATCTCCGGAAAGAGGTTGAGGCAATGTGCAGTGCGATCCGCTCGCTGCAGAAGTCATTGCTGCGGCAGGCGGAGAAACATCAGGAGACGATTGTTCCGGGCTACACGCATCTTCAGCGTGCTCAGCCTGTTCTGTTCGCGCATCATCTGTTAGCGTACATTTCCATGCTGGAGCGCGACTATGAGCGTTTTCGGGATTGTGCAAGGAGAGTCAACCGTTCGCCGCTGGGTGCTGCTGCCCTTGCCGGCAGTTCGCTTCCAATTGACAGAAGAGACGTGGCCCGGCGCCTTCACTTCGACGGACTCGTTGAAAACAGCATTGACGCCGTGAGCGATCGTGACGTGCTCATTGAGTTCACTGGTGCATGTGCCATTACGATGATGCACCTGAGCCGACTGGCGGAAGAATTGGTCCTGTGGAGTACGGCGGAGTTCGGCTTTGCGCACATGGACGATGCATACGCTACAGGCAGCAGCTTGATGCCGCAGAAGAAGAATCCTGACATGGCGGAACTGATTCGGGGAAAGACGGGACGCGTTTATGGCGATCTGCTCGCGCTTCTCACTGTCATGAAAGGTCTCCCGTTAGCGTACAACCGCGACATGCAGGAGGACAAAGCAGCACTCTTTGATGCTGCGGACACGGCGAGGGAGTCGGTCCTGCTTGCGGGAGAGTTGGTGGCGCATACTGAGTTCAGTGAGAACGGCTTACGATGGGATCCAGCGAAGGACCATTCGCTTGCCACGGATATTGTTGATCATTTAGTGAAGAGGGGTGTTCCGTTAAGAACGGCGCATCGCATCGTCGGGGCGCTTGTTACGTTTTGCATTGAGGAAGGACGCGGCCTTCACAGCCTCTCGGCGCGCGAAGCGCGCCGGTTCTCGCGCCATCTGGATGCCGTATTTCTTGCCTCTCTCACGCCCGCTGTAAGCGTGCGGCGCAAACAGTCTGTTGGCAGCACGTCACCACGGGAAGTGCAAAGGCAACTACGGCAGTGGAAGCAGCGGCTGCAGAAAAAAGGCGGAGGATAAGTTTTTAGTTGACAAAACAGTTCGAGTTTTCTACATTTAGACAGAACCGTTCCATGCTCATCGCACCATCTCTCACTGTCTTCGGGTCAGTGAATACGCAGGCGTGAACAGTCATTTCGCCAGCTGAGGTGGTCATAATGAACATGAAGCAAACACTTCGCAACTCCACCAACAACAACCTACACAGAGTACGCATGAGATTCGCGCAACGGGGTCCAGGGAGCGTTCTGTTGTTGATGCTTTCTGTTACCCTCCTGTTCGTATCGTGTAGCCAGTATGACTACACCTCGCCGTTACCCGGCATCCTTGAAATCCGTTTGAAGACCAAAAACTCGCGCACATCGCTTATGCCCTTTGGACAAAGCTCTTTCAACTTCAACCTGAAGAGCCTTGAGGTTGTCCGTGCGGGTGGAGCGCGTCTCGACGTGTTGCCCGATGTGAATGCCATCCGACGTCCAACGAACGGTGATTCCTACAATGCGCTGGATACGCTTGCGCGAGATTCGGCAATTATTCTGGGCAGGGCGTACGCGCCTCCGGGTGAGTACGTCGGTATCAACCTTGTGGCAACCATTGAGAACAGCTTCGTCATTGTGCCTCGTCCATCGGGCATCCCATCGGTTCTTCCGGTGGCTCCGCCGTCCACCCTTGTCCCTGCTCTCAAACAGCTTCCACGTCCAGGAGAGTCGCTGAGCATCAAGGTTCAAGAAAACAGATTGACGCGTGTCCATGTGATGCTCGACCTTGATTCGACGCTGATACGAAGGGCCGAGTACTTTGAAGGAGTTCTGCAATTCTATATTTCATCAATACAAAACTTCTAGAGCTGCATATGAAGGTTGGTAAAGGTTTTCAGACTCCACAGGCCGTTCTTACAACCCTTCTCATCCTTGCCGCGGCGGTGTTCGTTACGTGCAAGTATCCGAACGAGCCGGTCAAGGCCAATTCGTTTCCGGAAACGCGGCTTGCAAACGTTCCGGTGAATGATACGATCGCGCTCTATATCAATCTCAACGCCTTTCCTGAAATCACGTTGAATTGGTTGGGCGACGACCCCGACGGCTACATTATAGGCTACCGCTATCGCTGGACCGACTACATTCGTGGGGTCGCAGTCAATCAGACGGCGTGGACGACGGTGCTGAACATTGCGCGCCCAGGTTGGCAGAATGTCATTAGCGTCGTGGGTTCCCCAAATTCTCTATTCCGGATCTACAACTACCTTGTCACGCTCGGACCGACGGATACGGCCATTGTCAATAGAATTGCCGACTCCCTTGAGACACGGCGTCCGTTCGCCGTTCCGTATAAGACCGGCGTGATACCGACAGACTCCATTGTGGGGATGGATCCGCTGCAGTTGCTATCGCCAACGCGAGCGACCTTCATCTTCTATTCGCCCGCCGATAGCAATCAACATCGCTTCGAGGTCGCCTCGATCGATAATAGCGACGCGTACGATCCCTCGCCGGCAACGGTGAATTTCTGGACATTGATTTCCCCAGGTGCCGTCGTCGTGATTGATGCTATTCCTCCAGCCAATTCTCTTACGACGCTCGTGCCCACCGAGCGATTCCCCGGCCTGCGGTTTGCGTTCCGGTCTCTTGATCCGAACAATACCACCGACCTGTATTTCTCCTGGGCTGTTGATGATACAGCGCGCTGGTCGCCGTGGTCACAGGATGGTTTTGCGTACGTGACCGGACGCGACTTTAGTCCTGTTGTCTCCGGCCGTCACAGATTCTATGTGCGTGCCCGGAATCGGTGGGGAGTGATTAGTGCACCGGCCGAGACTTCGTTTACGGCCATCATCCCCAACTTTGTGTTGCCGAACTATCAGCAGCGCATTTTGTTGGTGAACGCGACACCACCGCCGGGTGTGTTGGCTCGGGGGTTGGATACCAATGCCGTTCGTGCATTCTATTCGGAAGTGATGGACTCGATCGGCAAGGCGGGCAAGTACGACATCTTGCACCTAGCACCCACGCCGTTGACGCGCTTCCCCACCGATACGGTGCTCGGGAAATACTCGCTTGTGATCTACATGCTGGAGACCAATCTCCCTGTGCTCGGTTCGCCAGCGCAGTACAGATTACAGGCGGGTCAGCAGACCCTCTTGGGTCGCTATCTTGACGTTGGAGGCAATCTGATCATTAGCGGTGTGCCCGATCCTCAGCGAGGGATATCAAACTTCTCCCAGCTAGGCAGTTTCGCACACATTTATCTTCATATCCAACCTCCGCAAGGGCCATTGGCTTTCTATCAGAATAACCTTCGCGACTTCATAGGAGCTAAAGGTTTCCTCGGTTACCCAAACGTCCCAGTTGATCCGACCCGTCTCCCTCCTGATTCTACCGGAGGATTATGGCAGATTGCACTCAGTTTTGCCACAGGGTTTGCAGATAATCCTTATACATTTGATTCTGGAAGAGACTCACTGGGATTCGAAAACTTGCCGGTGAGTGTCCGGTTCCAAGCACCGGAAGTGCCGCCTCCCGGCGAGCCAAGGACGTACTCGACAATATACTTCGGGTTCCCGCTGTACTATTGTCAGAAGAGTGCGGTGATTGGGGCTATGCGAAAGGCGGTGAGCGATGTGTACCATTAAGGCAATGGGAGAATGCGCCATGAATTTCGTTCGTGTGTGTTTTGCCATACGTCTCTCGACATTGTTGCTTGCTCTCGGTGTGTTTGTGACCGCTCTGTATGCGGGTACGACGGGAAATCTCAAGGGCAAGGTTACGGATATTTCTGACGGCGAGCCGCTCGTTGGCGTGAACGTGCTCATCGTGGGAAGCGGTCGCGGCGGCAACACCAATGAAAAGGGAGAGTTCCTGATCACGGGTATTGCCCCGGGAAGATACACACTGCGCGTCTCAGCGGTCGGATACAAAACTGTTGAGGCAAAGAACGTCGTGATCGAAGTTGACGAAACAACCGTGTACAACGTCAGGATGGCGTCAGAGGATATCGAACTCGAAGGCGTCACGGTGGAGGGGAAGCGGCCGCTCATTGACGTGAAGAAGACGGCGAGCGACCAGACGTTCAACCGCGACAAAATCGAGCAGCTCCCGAACTTGAAGGGCGTGAGCGATGTGTTGACCTTGCAGGCGGGGGTTGTGAAGTTTGGCAACCAGTTGTTCCTGCGTGGCGGGCGAGCCAACGAAACACAAATCATGATTGACGGGGTCGTGGTGAATGACGTGAGCGGCGGCGGCATCAATGCCGACAATGCGAATCAGCTCCTCCAGCAGCTCTATTCAGGCAGCGCCACGACGGGAGCAGGCGTCCCGGCCGAAGCAATTCAATCCGTCAGTACGTCCTCCAGTGGTTTGGATGCAGAGTTTGGGAACGCCCAGTCGGGCGTTGTGAGCATTACAACAAAGACAGGGGCGGAAAAATACTCGGGGTCACTGCAGTACCGAACCGACGGTGTTACAACAAGCAGCTATGGCGAACGGTACTACTCGGCAAGTCTCAGCGGTCCAGAACCGATAACGGCCTATCTTCTGCCTGAGCTTGGGGCAGAGATTCCCGGGAAGGTGAGTTTCTTCATGAGTGGGAGCTTCAGCCAATCGGACGGACCCTTCAATTATACACCCAACCCGTTCTTCAATCCTGTCAAGCGGAAGGTCCGCTTCACCGGTTTCTTTGGACGTTTGCTGAACAATCTCGGCTTTACGTATTCCGATCGCCAGAGTAATGAATTTGCCTTTAACGCCAAAGTGACGTACAACTCAGGCGCTAACGATCAGGTGTTCTATAGCTATCGTGCAAATGCAACCTCGTCGCATCCCCTTGTGGGTTCATACGAGTGGCGGGATCGGTACGACTCGAGTGCTTCTTCGACAAATCTCCAAACAAACGACGTCCTCCAATGGAAGCACTTCTTCGGCACAAACTCCGAGCTTCGGGCTTATATCAGTCGTCTGGAGATCCAGCGGTTGAACACGATCGGTGGCCTCACTCCCGACCGATACTCGATGCTCTTCGGTTCCAGCGCGTACTACCGTGATCCCAACAACGATGGGATCTATGATGTGGGGAGTTCGCAAGCCTGGTTCCGGGGAAACACGGTAATCTGGAATGCCAAGATCGCTTACGAAGGACAACTGCATCCTTTACACTACTTGAAGACAGGGGCAGAATACTATTACCAGCATTTCCAGTCGACGCAAATTGCCGTACCTCTTGCTCCGAACCGGTACATCGATCAATCCATGCGGGGTGAGTATCCCACGCTTGGCCTCGGCCGGTGGGTCAACAACAACACGCCCAGTCGTGGTGGGATTTGGATTCAGGATAACATTGATTTTCCTGGCATCAACATTAAGGCAGGATTGCGGTACGATTACTTCTATCTTGGCAAGCAGGTGTTCGATCCTGCGTTCATCAAGCGCTATGAAGCAGTCATCAACGATACCGATCCGACCACACCGGATGCAAAAGCGGATTGGCTCGATAACAATACCTTCTGGAAGGCGTTCTTCAGCGGAAACTTCAGTCCCCGCTTGGCCATTTCGTACCCCATCTCCGAGCGGGCGAGCTTCTACTTCAACTATGGGCATCAGCTCCAATACCCCGATCTTGACCAGTACTTCCACGATGCGTTCTACGACAGCAGTCGAAGCGTCGGGGGGAATCTCGTCGGTAATCCTGCATTGAAACCGCAGCGCACGGTGCAATATGAGGCCGGCTTCAAGCAATTGCTCTTCGAGGACTTGTCGTTACAGATTACCGGGTTCTACAAGGACGTGTTCGACTATGCAACGCAACAGGAATTACGCTTGAGCGGCAGGAGGGTTTATCGGTACACCAACCTCGATTATGCGAGCACCAGAGGTTTCGAGGTCATTATTGAGAAGGGCCTCAGCGATCACTATTCGGGAAGCATTAACTATACCTTCCAGCTTGCGAAGGGACGAGCTGCGGACCCCAACATCGTGCAGGTTACGCCGGGGATTGCTGGATTGCCGCGAGAGACGCGGTTGGATTACGATCAACAACATACGATCAATTTCTTCCTGGGCTATCGCGTGCGTCCGGGTGAGGACTACACCCTCTTCGGGATTCCGCTCGATAACTTCAGTGCATCGATCACGTGGAGATTCGGCAGCGGATTCCCGTACACGCCATTCAACCTCGGCGGAACACTTGCCGACCAGTACCTCCGCAATACAGGCAACGGACCCTACACGTCTGAATTCAATATCTCACTGGAAAAGGGGTTTGAGTTCTTTAACGCGCTCAACATCCTGTTGAAGTTAGACGTGATCAATCTGCTCAATCGTCGGAATGTGAACATGAGTTCGGGCGGGTTCAACACCTTCACGGGCGCGCCGTATGTATTTGGTGATTTCGACCCCGGCGTGGCGCAACGATATATCTACCCGTGGACGGGGCAACAAGGGTACGCCTCATTCGATTCGCGCGTTCCGCCGTTCGTTCTTGGAAGTCCGCGCCAGATTCTGTTTGGTATGAAAGTAACATGGAACTGATCATGAAAACGTCGATGAAATACCTTTTCCTTTGTGTTGTGGTGCTCCTCGCGGGATACTCCACGCGCGCACAAAATGTTGTCAGTGTGCGGACAGGCTACTCGATGCGAGTACAAATGAACAACCTCGGTGTGATGGGTCGCCAGGCCTTTCCGGGTGGGGCTCCGGCTCCGTCAAGCGGTTTGATCGGGCTGGAGTATCCATTAGGTTCGCCCTACGAGCATCTGTATGGGTCTGGTGTCTGGGTTGGTGGTATTCTGGACACTGCTCGCATCGGAACATCCCCCAAGATTCGTGGTGTGTCGGTCGCCTACGAAGGGTGGGCAGGCCCACTGAATGAGTTCTTTCCGGGGGGGAGTCCTGCAGATACCATCTGGCATGGAGGGAAGCGGATTCCGAAGCCTGCCGGCTGGGATGAGTATTGGGGTGGTCAACTCGCATACAGACCCATTGCCGACGATGAGCGCTACATGCGCTATAACGATTATTCGCGTCGCGTGACTGGCCACGTGCCGTTGAACCTTGAGGTTATCCAGCGGTCGTACACGTGGGATGATCCGTACGCAGACGCTATCATGATTCTTGAGTTTACGATTTATAATCGGGGGATCAAACCAATCGATCGTACCTACATCGGTTTCT
>CAZIKE010000095.1:0-14308 GCA_964539775.1 uncultured Chitinophagales bacterium | reverse complement strand
CTTTTTGCCGAGCGCTTCGCCGTACCCCATATCCGAGTTGCGATACGCGTCGGCAAGCACGCCGTTGATCAACTCGCCCGTCTCCCGTGCCATACCGAAGCGGCCGTCCATCATGTTTGCGGCAACGTCTTCGCTTGTCTGCCCCCACATCGCCGTCTCGACATCGTGGATGGCGGCGGCACTATTCATCGCTACAGCGGTGATGATCTTTCGCTCGATCAAATCAATCAGCACCGGCGTCAATCCCACTTTGACAACATGTGCGCCCATCATGAGGATGACAGGCTTGCCTTCCGCCCGTGAGCACACAATATCGTCGACCAACGTGCGCAACTCGCTCGCCATGAGGATGTTCGGCAAGCTCTCGACGAAGTGCGCGAAGGTGTCGTGTGCACCATCGAAGGGCTTGGCAAAATCCTTGGGCGAGACTTTGCTGTAGCGGTCCGTGATGGAGATCGTCTTGATGTTCGAAAGATCAGCGCGTTTGAATTTTGTCATGAGCCAATGCTCCTGTCTGGTCACTTCTCCAATGCTCCAACTCCTCCGAAGGAGTCCTTCGGACAAGGTCCAAAGATGCTTCAATGGTCAAGCTCCGGGAACGCTCCGCTCTCAAAGCTCCCGGCTCCAGGGAAGCTTCGACCCTCTTATTTGATTTTTGCTTTCAACGGCCCCACCAGCCCCGAATACTCGCGCAGCTCCGTATCGATCGAGCCGATGATGACTTTCGTATTCACGCGAACCGGGATCTTCCGCTCATCGTCCGTCAGCCAGATGACGATGCGGCCCTCGGCTTTGAACAATCCACCCTCCTTCACGAGGGGCTCGACAACGATCGTCCTGAATGTTCCTGCTTCCACTTCCAATTCTTGTCGTCCGAGGAACTTCACACCGAGATCATGACTCTTGTCCTTGTAGAAATTATAGAGTTGAATCATAGCGCCCGGTTGCATCCCGCGGAAATCGAGCGTGCGAGCATAGTAGAAAGCCGACATGATGTCGTGCACATACGGAGGGATGGGGAAGTCACCCTCCGTCGTTCGAGCAACGTTGTTCACTTGGTCGAACTCGGCTATAAAATCGCGCTTGTAGGTTCCTTCGCGGATATGCTGCTCGAATTTCAGCGGGGCGATTGCTTCCACATCAATGAAGGTAAGATATCTGTCCCGCACCTCGTAGATCCAGTCAAACGACTTGAGCGAGTTGACGGAGAATTCGACGCGGTAGCAGAGCCGTCCGGCGATGGTGTCGTAGCGCGTCACTGCCATGATGGCCTCGCCCGCCGTAATGGGGCCGTAGCTCACGTCGAACACCAAGCGCTCGCCCACGCCGAAGGCGTTGTTGGTCACTTTCCTCCACACGAAGCGCGTTACGGAATCTTCTGCCGCGCGGGCAAGAGAATCGGCCCGGCGCACTGAATCCACCACTGCTGCCGCACGCTTCAGTGAATCTGCGCGTGCAGCAGCAACGCTATCCGCGCGGGCTTTCGCCGCTTGGGCAGGAGTCGGCTTAGACGTCCGGGCTTTCTTTTTCGTCGTCTGTGCGTTGCCCAACGCAGCACCGCTGAGGCACACCGCAAGAAGGAGCAACCACACACCCCTGTTAGTTCGCATGCACACCTGCCCCCCGAACACTATTCTCCCGAATGAGCCGCAGAGTCTCGCGCAAGACACGTTCAACATCGATGGATGCCATGCATTCGCACTCAGTCTTACTCTCCACACACACACGGCAATCCAGAGGGCGGTCGGGCACCAGCACAGCCTTCTTGCCGGTGTAGGGACCCCACCGCGTTGCACTCATCGCTGGGTGTTGCGGATAGAGACCGACAACGGGGGTTCCCATCGCCACGGCAAGATGGAGAGGCCCCGTGGAGTTTGCAATGAAGACGTTCGCACGACGGAGCAAAGCAGCAAGGTGTTTCAGTGAGAGTCGCCCGGCCAGCGCAACGGCAACGCCGCCCGACGCATCCACCACAGCCCTGATCTTCTGTGCTTCCTCGGTTGTACCTGTGACAAGTACGGCAAAACCCTCGGCGGCAAGCCGTGCAGCAAGCGTTCCGAAATACCGCATCGGCCACTCACGTGCGGAACCTCCACTGCCGGGATGGAGAATCGCGAGTTCTTTCCCAGCAACTCGCTGTTCCGAAAGCAATTGGTCAATTGCTGTATCGGCCTCGACGGGAACGTCGATGTAGAATTCGGGAACGAAGTCCTCTGGCACGGCACACCCGATCTTCTGGAGCAGACTCAGGTTGTACTCCAACTCGTGGCGGCGCGCATCTTTGCGATGCTCATACACCTTTCTGTTGAACAGAAAAGAGTAATACCGGTAGCCCGTTCCCACGCGTACGGGGATGCCCGAGCGAAACATCAGCCAGGCAAGACGGAGACGCGGATACACCACAACCGCGGTGTCGAACCTGCGCTCCCGCAACGTTGCACACATTTCGTTGAACGGAATGAGTACGCCATCGCGGTCGTACCAGATCACTTCATTGATATAAGGATTGCCGTCGAGAATCTCTCCTGTGTAGCGACGAAGGAGCACGGCAAGATAGGCATCAGGATAACACTTGCGCAGGAGGGCAAACATAGGCAGCGTCAGGATAACGTCACCCAGTCGGTCGGTGCGGACAACCAGAATGCGCTTCGGTGGCCTGTGGGGTTCGGTCAACAAGTGTTCCGTAATGATCTTGTGCTTGGAAAAGATAACTGAAGGCTGAAGAAAAAGCAATCAAGCGTCTCTGCATGTGTCGCCACGACCTCCAGAGCCTGTGTGATACTTAACCACAAAGGCACGAAGATACAACGTTGATCCGTCAAGAGATAAATATGCGCTACCGTACTTGAGACGGCACGAGGAGTTTGCAAACAGATGGAACACAACGCGCCTTAGTGTTCACTTCTCGCTCCCGTCAGCCCGTGCAGCTCAAGCTCTTTCTTCTCTTCCAGAAGGAGCTTGTGATGCTCGAGAAACCGCCGCGCTTCTTCGCCGCGTGTCTGTGCTTCCTTCATCTGTCGCTGGTTCTCAGCGAGAAGACGATCCAGCTCACGTTTCTTGAGGACAATTATGCAGCGGTCTGCAAGGTCCCCCGGATCAGGTTCTTCGGGCATCGCATCCAGGTCCTTCCACCCTTTGCTGATCTCGTACCGACTGAAGGTGAGGTCGGCAATGAAGCGGCGAAACTCCTCGTCTTCGGCTTCGTCGATGAGCGTGTTGATGTCCCACGTCTCGCCCTTTTCGACAAGGACAAGTATCCTCTGGAGCGCATGAAGGAGAAGCGGATGCGAAAAGTGATCGAGACGAAGATGCGAGAAAACGTAGCGGACCATCACATCGCCGTGTTCTAACATCAGCTTCAGCAAGTCCCGCTCTGCGGCAGGGATGTCTGGCTTGCTACGGGATACTATCGGTTCCGTGTCAGGTTCCGGACTCGAAGCCTGAAGCTGTGCTTCCCGTTGATGCAACTGGGTTTCGCGGTAGCGTTCCTTGCCAAGCAGCTTCTCCAATTCACGGTACAGCGTAGACTCATATACGCCGTAGCGTTCGGCAACAGACTTGACGTAGAATGACCGCTTGAGTTCGTCCTTCACCTTCGCAACCGACTCGACAATGGAGCGCACGGCCTCTGCCTGCCCTTCAGGCGTGTCGAATTTCCCTTCCGCCCGAAACAAGTGGGCCTTGAAGTCGATGAACGAGACGGCGCCTTCCACGAGCTTCTCGAATGCCGGCCCGCCATGTTTCTTCACAAACGAATCGGGATCCTCGCCCTCGGGCAGTTGCGCGATGCGCACATCAAGTCCCTGCTCCATGATCAGGTCAACACCCCGCAGGGCAGCCTTGGAGCCGGCAGAGTCAGCATCGTACACCAGCGTGATCCTCTTGGCGTAGCGAGCGATGAGGTTGATCTGCTCTTCGGTGAGGGCGGTTCCGCTGGAGGCCACAACGTTCCTGATGCCGGCTTGATACACGGAGATCAGGTCGGCATATCCTTCCACAAGAATGGCAAATTCCTTCTCACGCAGAGCATCCTTCGCTTGGTGCATGCCGTAGAGAGAGCGGCTTTTGCTGTAGATGGGTGTTTCGGGAGAGTTGATGTACTTGCCCGGGACGGGGTCGTCCTCACGCAGCTTGCGTGCACCGAAGCCGATAACCCGACCTGTGACCGAAAAGATCGGAAACATTGCGCGCCCGCGAAAGCGATCGTAATAGCCCGATCCATCTTCACGCCTGATGATGAGGCCGGCCTTCTCGACAAGATCAAGAGGGAACTTCTCACGCTCGGCAAGCTTCAGCATGTTCTCCCAGCCGTTCAAGGAATAACCAAGGCCGAATGTACGCATCGTCTCGTCGGAAAAGCCACGATGACGAAAATACTCGCGCGCCAGCTGACCTTCCACGGTGTTCGTCATGTTCTCGTAGAACATTCTCGCGGCTGCGCGACAGATCGTGTACAGCGTCTCGGCTTCGGTCTCTCGCTCCTTCTCGTCGCCGCGCTCTTGCGGGAGTGCAATACCCGCTCGCTCGGCGAGGGTTCGAACCGCCTCAACAAACGAGACCTTCTCATACTCCATCACAAACGTGAAGACATTCCCCCCCACGCCACATCCAAAGCAGTGATACATCTGCCGCTCAGGACTGACGTTGAACGAAGGGGTCTTCTCGGTGTGGAACGGACACAGCCCCAGGAAATTCTTGCCCCGCTTTTTCAGACGCACGTACCCAGCGATCACGTCAACGATGTCCGATGCGCGGCGCACTTGCTCGATGGTGGTTTCCGGAATTCTCATGCCGTCAATCTACTCAAACCAACGTCGAGAGGCAATACGGCAACGGGGAGTTCCTATTGACAACCCACAACCTTTGCCTTATCTTTTGCAGGGGCGACATCATCATCAACACTCATTCTTCTGAAGTAGTCTCATGAGAATCCTTGCAGTCGAAGACGAACCCGAATACCTGGAGATGTTGGAAGAGGTGATGAACGCAGTCGGCCACACGATTACGATTGCCAAAGACGGCCACGAAGCACTGGAGAAACTTCAGCACGAAAAAATCGATGTCATCGTCTCGGATGTGAAGATGCCGAACATGGACGGCGTCGAGTTCCATAAACGCGTTCGTGCGATGAGGGAGTATGCCAACACGCCGTTCATTTTTCTCACAGGCGTAAAGGAGCTGGACTCGGTGAAGGAAGCCTGCAAAGCCGATTGCGACCTCCTGTTGCAGAAGCCCTTCCCCGTGGATAAGCTCTTAGAGATGTTCTCGGGACAGATGAAGTAACGGATTGCATTGCCCGGATTTTTCCAAATGCCAAAGCCCGTCGTACATTCGACGGGCTTTGGCATGTTCTGAAGTCTCTTCTACACCTGCTCGGCGTCGGGCTCGTATGCGGTTTGCTTTTTCGCAGGCCGCCGCTTGCGTGTGAAGCGTTTCTCGAGGGTTTGGGGGGAAACAAACGCCGGCGTCTTCGATGGATCTTCGACGTCGGGGTAGGTATAGATTTCGTACTTGTAGTTCCGCAGGATGATCTCGTTACCGTTGCGACCCAACACGTACTGCGGCAGCAACGGAATTTTCCCTCCCCCACCCGGCGCGTCGATCACATAGTACGGAATCGCAAGGCCGGACGTGTGTCCCCGCAATTTGTCCATGATGTCCAATCCCACACTCACCGGCGTGCGGAAGTGGTTCGCCCCCTTCGTGATATCGGCCTGATAGAGATAGTACGGGCGCACGCGCATGAAGAGCAGCTTCCGCATCAACTCCAACATCGTGTCGGGATTATCATTCACCCCTTTCATCAGAACCGCTTGATTGCCCACCGGGATGCCGGCGTCAGCAAGCATCTCGCACGCGCGTTTGGCCTCCGGCGTGCATTCCCACGGATGATTGAAGTGCGTGTTGACGTAGATGGGATGATACTTCTTCAACATGCTGCAGAGCTTCTGGGTGATGCGTTGCGGCAGCACACAAGGCATCTTGGTGCCAATCCGGATGATCTCCACATGAGGAAGGGCACGCAAGCCCGAGATGATTTTTTCGAGATTTTGATCGGTCAACATCAGGGGGTCGCCACCGGAGAGGATAACGTCGCGCACTTCGGGATGGGCAGCAATGTAGTCAATCCCATCTTGAATGTACTTCATGTTGATCTTCGTCGAGTCGCCCACTTTGCGCTTGCGTGTGCAGAAGCGGCAGTACATGGAACACTGGCTCGTCGTCAGGAACAGAACACGGTCCGGATAGCGATGGACGATGCTGGGCACGGGACTGTGTGCATCTTCAGCCAGCGGGTCTTCCGGCAAGCCGTCCTCTTCCAGCTCCAAGGCGTCCGGAATGCACTGCAACCAGATGGGATCGCCCGGATAGCGGATCAGACTCAAATAGTAGGGATTGATGCGAATGTGGAAGAGCTTGTTCAGCCGCTCTGCCAGTTCACCATCGAAGCCGAACCGCTCGACCAAATCTTTTCCGCTGTCCACACTCTGCCGCAACATCTCCTGCCAGAGTTCCATGCGTGCCTGTTTTCCTCCGAGTTGTTAGAGATATTTTCCGTAGACGACAAGAGCATCGCCCGGCCGGTAGTAATCACGAATGCGGGCAAGCTCCTCGTACCCGGCTTTCAGATAGAACCTTCGTGTCTTTTCGTACTGCGGCGTCGATGATGTTTCAACGAGGATCAACCTGCCCCCGAGCGAACGAACCAATCCTTCGGCGTGCGTGGTCAGCGCTCGGCCAATCCCTCTTCCATGAACGGATGGCTTCGTCGCAATCCAGTAGAGATCAAACGTTGCCTCCGTCGCAGGCGTCGGGCCGACACAGTAGTAGCCGAGTACCTCCCCATCGTCATACACACGAATGAGGTAGTCCTTCTGTTCCGGTTGTTCCAGAACCGCATGCATCAGTTCGAGCGCAATGCCGATTTCCTCGGGCGTGAAGACGTTGGTGTCGATAAGGAGACGACGGAGTGACTGCACATCCGATGGGTGCAGAGGACGAATGGAGGTCAGTGACGGGAGACGTTCATGGAGCACACATCCCGTCGCCAACACGTCGGGGTCATCTGTTTGACTGCTACTCGGCGCGTTCAAGTGCAGACTCGACGATCTTAGCAATGATTTGCGGGAACGAGAACCCGTAGGCTCTTGCCGAGCGGGCGAATCCTGCGTCGTCCGAGATGTCGGGGTTCGGATTCACTTCCAGTACGTAGGGAACACCCTCGTTTGAAAGACGAAAATCTACCCGCGCGTAGTCGCGGCAGCCAATCAGCTCGTAGCACTTCAGGGCAGTCGCTTTAAGCTCCGCTTCGATCGCTTCCGGAAGTTCGGCGGGGCACACGCCCTTCGTTCCTTCGTACTCGATCGTACCGTTTAGCCATTTGGCCGCGTAGCTGACGATCTTATGCATCCCAACATTCAACCCGGAGAAGTCGATCTCGGAGATGGGAAGAACAATCGGCTTTCTGTTGCCGACGATGGCAACATTCAACTCCCGGCCATCGATGAATTGCTCGACCAGTGCCGGCTGCTCGAACTCGCCCCAGATGTAGCGCACCTGACGCCGCAATTCGGAGAGAGAGTACACGACCGACTTCTCCGAGATACCTACACTTGCGTCTTCCCGCGCCGGTTTCACAATCAGCGGAAATTCCATTCCCTCCTCGAGGGAAATCTTGTCGAGCACCTTGAACACTTGATGCTGGGGTGTTCTGATCCCGTTAGCGGTGAGAATCTCCTTGACGCGCGGTTTGTTGAGTGCCGTGCCGAGCGCAAGGGGGCCGGCCCCCGTGTATGGAATCTTGAAAAGCTCGTAGAGAGCAGCAACGTTCATTTCGAGAACAGATTCATTCTCGATGCACTCCACCAGATTGAAGATGAGATCCGGCTTCTCTTCCTGCAAGAAGCGGATCAAGCGATTCACGTCGCTATCGACATTGAAGATCGTGGACTTGAACCCGAGGGAGGTGAGGGCATTTCTAATATCCTCCATCTCTTCCACGACGCCAATCTCACTCAGATCCACTCCGGCGGGGATTGCACTCTTCCGGCGCTTCCGCTCGTGCTGGAAAACGGCCGGGCACTCCTGGAGCTTTCCGTTCTCCGAGATGTATTTACGGCTCGCTTCCGTTCCGACAACCGGCTCATTGTACAGAATCGCAATCCGCGGCTTCTTCCTCATACGGTCTCCGTTGATGGTGGATTTCACGTTACCGAACAACCACTGGTGTTGGAACCATTTCTTGAGTTATCGGCACAATGCCGCACCGCCTCATCGCAATATCGAGGACGGTGTTGATGAGTTGGTTGTAGGAGATGCCCGCCGCGCGCGCAGCTTTCGGAAAACAGGAGTTGTCTTCCGGCTTTGGCAGGATGCCAGGCAGCGGATTGATTTCCAGAATATTTGGCCTGCCGCGTGCGTCCAAACGCACATCGATACGGGACCAGTCGCGACAGTTAAGGACGCGGTAGGCATCCTTGCAAATCGTTACGATTTCACGTCTTAGAGCTTCATCCAGCCTCGCCGGACACTCAAAAACATCCAGGGGCGTATCCCGCTGGTCCCAGATCCACTTCGCCTCATAGGAATAGATGGGATTGACGCCGGGAGGCAGTGCATCGAATTTTATCTCCACGATCGGAAGGACATGAACATCGCTGCCATTCCCCAGAAGCGCCACCGTGAATTCGCGGCCCGGAAGAAAATCTTCCACCAAAGCAGGTTGGCTGTACGTGTCGAGAATAGTCTTCACTTCACTCGCCAGCTCGTCGGGGTTGCTCACCACGGACGAGTTATAGATGCCCTTGCTCGATCCTTCATGCAACGGCTTCACGATGACAGGGAATTTAAGGCGGATGTTCTCAAAGTCTTGCATCGAGCGCACGATGGTGAAGGATGCTGTAGGGATCTTGTAGTAGGAAAGAATCTCTTTTGCGCGCGACTTGTCCAGGCAAATGCCAAGCGTGAGCGGATCGGAACCGAGATAGGGAATCTGCAACATCTCAAGGATGGCGGGGATCTGCGACTCGCGCGAAACGCCATGCAACCCCTCCGCCATGTTGAATGCGAAATCCGGACGATGCGCTACGAGTTTGTTGTAGGCATCGTCGTTGGCGTCGATCATCAGCACATGATATCGCTCGGCAATTGCGTCGCGGACGGCGTTGATGGTTTCTTCCGTATCCCACTCGGCATACATATCCTTCTGTCGGTGGAGTCGGCGAAGATCGAGAGACACGTGAGCGGGAGCAGCAGGAGAGAGAGAATCTGACGTTGGGTGATCGCCTGCAACCGGTGCAAGGTGAGAAAGAGCTTCCGCTTTGAGATTATAGATGAGCGCTACAGTCAACTGCTTCTGCGGAAGCTTGTCCGTTGATGAATCCAGAAACTCTCCTTGACGTTGAACATCACCTTACCTGAGATAAATATAAACAAATATGCATCGTTGTCAAGAAATAATTTGATTTTTGAAAAGATTTTTGAGGGTGTCTGCCAAGATGCCTCTTGACAGAACTTCCAAAAAGTTCGCGCGGAGAAGGAAGGGGTGTTAGGCCACACGCATCAACGCAAACGCTTCCCGATGAAGCGAACGCAGTGTGTTGGCAATAACATCATGCTCGCGGAGAAGGAGTTTCGGATCGCGCTCGATGATCTCGAACGCATCGTGTCGGGCTTCATCAAGCAAATGCGAGTCGCTGATGATGTCGGCAACTTTGAACTCCGGCATCCCGCTCTGCCGCGTGCCGAAGAAATCGCCGGGGCCACGAAGCTTCAAATCCACCTCAGCGATCTTGAAGCCGTCGTTCGTTTGCACCATCGTTGCGAGCCGTCGTTCCGCGAGGCGCTGCTCATCCAGCGCCTCGTGCCATTTCACTGGATCGGCTGTCAGACGATTTGCCCTGGCTGCAATCCATTTTCTGGACAGGAGAATGCAATACGATTGCTCGGTGCCTCGCCCCACCCGTCCCCGCAACTGATGAAGCTGCGACAGTCCAAACCGCTCAGCATTCTCAATCACCATGATCGACGCGTTCGGAACATCGATCCCCACCTCGATCACCGTCGTCGCAACAAGAACATCGATCTCGCGATTCTTGAATTTCATCATCACTGCATCCTTTTCCTCGCTGGACATGCGACCGTGCAGCAACCCCAGGCGCAAATCGGGGAACACATCGTACTGCAGATGCTCGTAGTGAACCGTCGCTGCCTTCAAATCTACTTTCTCCGACTCTTCGACCAACGGATAGACAAAATACGCCTGTCGTCCCTTGCGAATCTCCTCCCGGACAAACTGATAGACGGCGTCCCGCTCCTCTTCATAACGCAGCACGGTCTTGATCGGCTTCCGACCCCTTGGAAGTTCGTCGATGATGGAAACATCGAGATCGCCGTAGATCGTCAGAGAGAGTGTCCGCGGAATGGGCGTCGCAGTCATGACCAGGACGTCGGGGTTTCGTCCTTTCTTCTGCAATGCCTGCCGCTGGAGCACGCCGAAGCGATGCTGCTCATCAATCACCACAAAACCAAGATGGGCAAACTCAACGCCCTTCTCAAAAAGGGCGTGCGTACCGACGACGATTTGAGCCGTGCCGCGGCGTACATCCTCCAGAATGTCCTGCCGCAACTTCGTCCGCTGTGCGCCAACAAGCAGTCGAACGTTCACATCTATGCCCTTAAGGAAGGCAGCAAGAGTCTTGTAGTGTTGCTCCGCGAGGATTTCTGTCGGCGCCATAAACACGGCTTGATAGCCGTTCTCCACGGCAATCAGCATCGCGAGAAGCGCAACAACCGTCTTGCCGCTTCCCACATCTCCCTGCAAGAGGCGGTTCATCGGCCTCGGCGATTCCATGTCTGCCGTGATGTCTTTGATGACACGGACTTGCGCCTTCGTCAGTTTGAACGGAAGGGAGTCCACAAGTTGACGCGCGAGCTTGCTGTGGACGTTGAAACTGATGCCGTGCGTATCGGTTTTGATGCCGTGACGTTTCAGGGCGAGTTTGATTTGGAAATAAAAGAATTCCTCGTACTTCAAACGCCGGAGACTCTCGTTGAGATCGGCGTGTGTTTTCGGGAAGTGCACATGGTGTAATGCCATGCGAAGAGGAACGAGCTTCCGCTGCGCAAGCAAGAAAGCCGGCAGCGTTTCTTCAGTGCTCTCGCCGTATTGACGAATCGCGTTGCCGATGATGCGGCGCAGTCCGCTGCTATCTAACCCAACACGCTCCAGGTCTTTGCCCGAAGGATACAGCGGCACAAGTCCCCCCGTGTTGAGCGTTTTGGTCCAGTCGATCGGCTCGGCTTTTTCTTCCAGAAGTGCCTTCTGGCCGATCTTGTCAATGTCGGGATGGACAAGCTGCAAGGTGCCGCCGAACGTTGTGGGTCGCCCCGAGGCCGCAAGCACTTCCCCGATAGCGAAGCGCGTCTTCCAGTAGTTCACGCCGCCGAACCACACCAACTGCATCGTACCGGTGTCATCGCCCAGAATGAGCACGAAGCGGGATTTGCGTCCTGCGCCGTACACGCTAAAGGAGCGCACATGGCCGACAACCGTGTAGTCCTTCTGCACATCAACAACAGAATCCTCGCGCTGTGGACCGGGACCAAAGACGATCCTGCGCAGTTCGGCAATTGTGACGACAGACGTTCTGTCGATGTAGCGGCGCGGGACGTAGAAGAACAGATCGTGCAGAGTCTTCACGCCGTACTTTGCCAGCATCTCGGCTCTCCGCTCGCCGATGCCTTTGAGATACTGAACGGATTGAGAAAGGATATGGGGGGAAGAGGAAGAGGGCATGGATTACTGTGCCCGATCAGTATGCCTGTTCATAATCACGCTTCGTGAACCAGCGAGACAAGCCGATGTGAAGGGGAACCAGAGCTTCGCGCTTCTGCACCACTTTCTCATTTGCTGAAAACAAAATACAGCAATCACGCGAGAGATTCAAACCCACCCAAGGATGGTCAACCGGCGACCTTGCCTCTTCTCTTCCAAGAGAAGTAGAAGGGTAACGATACCGACAGCAATACGATACCAATCAATGCGTCGCGCGTTTCATTCACCGCAACATTCCACAGAAACCACACCGTGACGGCAACAAAGATCAGCGTGGCGTACGGATAGCCCCATGCCCTGTACGGCCGCTCGGCGTGCGGCAGCTTTCTGCGCAGCACAATCACGGAAAGAGCGGTGAGTGCATAGAAGCCCCACGACGTGAAGACGACGAAGTTCGTAATCTGATCGAACGTACCGCTGAAGGTGAGGATCATTGCCCAGAGGCCAAGCGTGAGGATGGCGACATGCGGCGTGCGAAACCGTGGATGGACTTTGCCGAAGGCGGCGGGGAACACTCCATCCCTGCCGCCGGCGTAGAGCGTTCGCGGACCGGAAAGAAGTTGCCCGTTCGTGGTGCCGAAGGTCGAACACATGATGCCGAGAACGATCAGCGAGGCGCCGAATGGTCCGAGGACGATCGCCGCCACATCCGCGGCGATGCGCTCCGAGCCGGACATCTGGTGGAGGGGGACGACGTAGGCAAATGCCACATTCGCAGCGAGATAGACGGCAATAACGATCAGTGTTCCGGCAACGAGCGAGATGGGAAGATCCCGCTTCGGGCTGCGGAACTCACCGGAGTTCAGCGTAACGGTGATCCACCCGTCATACGCCCACAGGGCAGAGTTGAGTGCAAGGCCGAACGCAGAGAGATATTGCCACGACACTTCCTCGGGCCACCAGGGAAGAAAGCTGGAGGAGTTTCCTTTGCCGGAGAATGCCACTGCCATCGTCAAGCCGACGAGCGCAATTACTTTCGCCGCAGTGAAGATGTTCATCACCCAGCCTCCAAACTGCACGCCGCGAACATTCACCAAAGTAACAATAGCAATCACGCCCATCGCAACAATCTGATTCCATCCAACAATAACATCGAACGACACATCAACCACACTCCATGTCGTTCGGTAGAAGGCACGTGCAGGATCGAGGGCCGGAACGAAATGCGCAGCAAACGTCGTGAAGGCGATGGCAACCGCTGCCGCAGAGCCAGCCTTGTTGATGAAGAAATCGTTCCAGCTAAAGAGAAACCCCCACACCTTGCCGAAGCTCTCACGCAGGTACACGTACGGCCCACCTGTTTCCGGCAGAACGGCACTCAGCTCCGCAATCGACAGCGCGCCGAAGAGCGTCAGCAGACCGGCCACAACCCACACCAGCAGGATCGGTCCCATTGCTTCAAGGTACCCCGCAATGATGGCAGGCTTGAGGAAAATGCCCGAGCCGATGATGCAACCGACGTGAATGGCAATGCCTTCACGCAGGGTGAGAACGCGAAGGAGTTGGGGTGAGGTAACGCCGGAGGTATGACGCATGGCTCAGCCTTTCACCCTCTCGCACGTAGCTTTGATTTCCAAAACCCATAACTAAAGTACAACACCAGTCCCGCAAGCAGCCACACACCAAACCGTACCCACGTCACCCACGGCAGGCCAAACATCAGATAGACGCACATGGCAATACCAAGAAGAGGAACGAGCGGGACGAAAGGGGTGCGGAACACGCGCGGCCTCTCAGGCTCCGTGTAGCGAAGAATGATAACCCCGGCACAGACGAGCGTGAATGCGAAAAGGGTCCCGATATTCGTCAACTCCACGATCTCATTGATGTTGGCAACGCCGGAGAGCAGGGAAACGACAACGCCCGTCCAGATGGTGGTCACGTGGGGTGTCTGGTATTTCGGATGGACTCTGGCGAAGTATTTCGGCAAGAGGCCGTCGCGGCTCATGGCGAAGAAGATGCGAGGTTGGCCGAGTTGAAAGACGAGCAGCACGGCCGTCATGGAAAGCACGGCACCAAAGGCAACGATGCCGGCTGCCCAGTCGAGTCCCAATTTTGCGAACACCGAGGCAAGCGGATCGGCGACGCCCAGGTTCCGCCAGTGTTCGACACCGGTCAGCACCAGAGCCGTCGCGACGTAGATGACGGTGCAAATGATGAGTGAGCCAATGATGCCGATGGGCATATCGCGTCCCGGATTCCTGCACTCCTCTGCTGCCGTAGAGATTGCATCGAAGCCGATGAAGGCAAAAAAAATAAGACTGGCGCCCGTCCACACGCCTGCGAAACCGTTCGGCATGAACGGCGTCCAGTTCTCCGGCTTCACGTACATGGCACCGACACCAATGAAAAACAAGAGGATGAGGACCTTCAGAATCACCATCACGTTGTTGGCGCGGGCGGATTCCTTTATCCCGATCACCAGCAACCAGGTCACTGCACCAACAATGGCAAAGGCGAGGAAGTTGAAGA
>CAZIKE010000094.1:7086-14317 GCA_964539775.1 uncultured Chitinophagales bacterium | reverse complement strand
CTGAACCCTGAACCCCCGCCTGCCCGACGGGCAGGGAAAAGGCAATGTGCGTGGCAGAGTTGAACGGGTTCGGGTAGTTCTGGTACAGCACAAACCCTGAAGGCAGGACCGCGGGCTGTGTTTCGCGAACATCCGTCAGCGGACTCTCGTGCTTGAGCACGGTGCCGGAGAATCCCACTGCCCATCCGTGGAGCCTGTGGCTGTAGGGAAGCAGCGAAATATCGAACATGTAGGGATAAGTCTCGACTGAATCGCGCAGCCAGGTTTGCCCACCATCGGTTGTGCGGATCACGGCGCCCAGTCCCACGGCCCAACCGCGTTGCGCATCGGCAAAGCGAATCCGCATCAGTTGATCCATCGTTGCAGAAGTCTGACGCTGCCACGTGACTCCGCCGTCGGTTGTGCGCATCACCAATCCCCCGCCGCCACAAATCCAGCCATGCGTTGGGTCGGTAAACGTAATGGAAGTCTTGTAGGTAAGAGGCGTGTCGTTGAAGATGCCGTGCCAGCTTGCACCGCCGTCCGACGTCTTGAAGACCCCATACTGGTTCACACCCCAGGCGGTGAGTGAATCCAGTGCGGTGAAGCCAAGCACGGTGGGGCTGTACATAGTAGTATCTACCAACACAGCCGACCAGGTTTGACCGCCATTGGTGGTTCTATGGACAACCTGATACTCGGGTCCTGGAGAGCCGACATAGTCCCCGTAGATCCATCCGTGGTTTCGATCGGCAAAGACGATGCCTTGCACACTTCCGGTCAACGCCAGTGCTTGAGCTTCCCACGTGGTGCCGCCGTTTGTCGTTTTGAACAACTTGTACGGCGAGCTGATGGAGCCGACAGCCCATCCGAGGAGCGTGTCAATCATCTCGACGCCAGCAAAGTATCCGCCGGAGGAAGTCAGTTGCGGATGCCATGAATAACCTCCGTCGGAGGAAAAGTACAGGCGCACATCATCAATCCACCCACTTGCGGCCCAACCTTTTTGGGGCGTGACGAATTCGACTGCTCGGAAGTATTGTGCGTTGCCGCGTGACAGCTTCGTCCAACTGGAGCCGCCATCGGTTGTGCGGTACAGTTCGCCGCGTTCGCCGGCGCACCAACCCAGAGACGTGTTCACGAACGCCGCACGTTGCAAGGGAGCGAGGGAATCAATTGTGCTGGCGACCCAACTTCCTCCGCTGTCGGTTGTTCGTACGAGAAGGCCTCTGGAGCCGACCGCCCAAATATGGGCGGCACCAATGCCGGAGATGTCGAGCAGAGGTTCTGCAAACGAGGCAAGGGGACCGAACTCCCGACGCCAGGTGATGCCGCCATCCGTGGTGCCGATGATAGAGGCACTATCGGTAAGGTACCAGCCGCGTTCCTTACTAATGAAGTGAATATCCGTAACGCGCCCCGGGAAATTGATACGCATGGTATCCCATTGCAGTCCGCTGTTTGTTGTGCGTGCGATGATGTTGCCCAACCCCTGAACGTGGCGCCGAAACACCCTCTCGCCGATGAGCCACGCCGTGGTCGAGTCCACAACACTAAGGCCGGTAATGGGACCCGGGGGTACCCACACATCCTGATCGAATTCGAGCGGCCACTGAAAGCTCGAATCCCAGCTCGCGCCTGCCGTGACCGAACGAAGGGTGGATCCCGATTCCGTTGCTGCCCAGCCGCGCGCAGGAGAGAGAAACTTCAAGCGTGTGATGCCCGAAAGGACGAATCCCAACGAGTTCCACGTCGCACCGCCGTTTGTAGTCCGGAGGAGCGGTTCGTATCTTCCTCCTGCCCATCCGTTCAAAGCGTCGGTGAAAGAGAGACTTTTCAGTCCCCACTTGGTTGCTTTGCGCTGGTGTGTCCAGCTTACGCCACCATCGGTGGTGCGCCAGATGGTTCCTGCCGCAGTAACGAACCAGCCTCGCTGTCCGTCAACGAACTGGATATCCTCAACAGAGCTGTTCTGCGGATACGGATGAATGAGCGTCCATTGCGCCGCCGATGGCAAAGCAGCGAGAACAAGGAGAAGAGACAAGATCAAATGTTTCATACACTCACCCTCATTTCAGGAGGATCATTTTCTTTGTACGCATGAAGCCACCAAATGTAAGGCGGTAGTAATACACCCCGCTCGGCAAATTGCTGCCGTCGAACACCACCGACGTGAACCCTGAACCCTGTCCGAAGGACTCCTCGCCGAGAACCTCATTCACCAGCGTTGCGACTTCTCGCCCCAACACATCGTACACCTTGAGCGACACCAGCCCTGAACCCGCCGATGAGGCGGGAATCCTGTCCGAAGGACTCCCTACGGAGAATCCGATGGTCGTTACCGGGTTAAACGGGTTGGGGTAGTTCTGGTACAACTGAGCGCCTGACGGTTCTGGGAAAGAGGATGGATTGTTGCTATCATTGGTTCGGAAAGCAGATGGAAATCGCAGCAGCCTGCCATAGCCCACAGCCAACAGGTCGCCCCGAGCGGAGGCACCCATGCGTGTTGAAGCCGCAACCCTGTCGGGCGGTTTGATAAGGGGACTAAGGCTCCAAGTCATGCCACCGTCAGTGGTCTGGTAAAACTCATAGACGGACTTCATTACTCCCTGTAGTGTATCATAGAAACAAAAGGCGGGTACCTCGCTTCGAATCGGCATCCAGACTCTTCCAGCATCCGTTGATCGGTAAAGTTGGCGATTACCAACCGCAAAGCTGCGCGAAGAACTTATCATCGCGATCTTTTCCATTTCTCCGGGAAAGTCCTCGATGCGCCAGTTGAAACCGCCGTCTGAAGTGGAATAGATAATTCCGCGGACGGCGTTCGAGTCGTAGAAGCCTCCCGTTGCAACGATGCGAAACGGGCGTTCGATGTGAAGTTCGTTGAACCAGAAGCGAGAAGCGAGAGGGCCTTGTTGCCAACTCACGCCTCCGTTGGAAGACACTGACAGAGTGGGATAGCTCTGAACAGCGATGTGATTGCGATCGTACACATCCAGCGCGCGCAGTGCTCCCAACCGGGGAACGTCCACATACCTCCACGTTGTTCCCAGGTCGGTTGACTTGTAAAGAGTAATTTGGTCAAGGATGGCATAGATGGTTTCTTCGGCTACCCTTATTCCCCAGATTCTGTTGCCATAAGGGAAGGTTTTCTGTTGCCATGTTTGACCACCGTCAGTACTGAGGAGATACTGGCGATATGGCGATGTGGCAACAACAATCTGGCGTGAAGCGGAGAGAGGCTTCCTCTCAATGGCAATGTCCAGGATGTAGAGGTCTCGTTCAGACGTCAGACGAGCATAAGAGAGCCCGCCGTCGGTTGATCGAAAGATACCGTCGTAAGTCATGAGCAAGAGAGTGTTGAGCGGTGGAATGTACGCAGAGGCAAGCACTCGGTTGTAAACAAGTGATGGTGGTATGGGCTGCAATTCAACCCACGTGGCGCCCATATCGGTCGTTCGCATTTGTGAGATGGCGTTGCTGCCCGGAGAAGCGGTGTTGGCAACAATTACCCATACGCTATCGGAAATCGAATGAACATCCATAAACGTCTGAGCAGCGAAGTCCGTGCGAGTCCACGTGGTGCCCAGATCAGTTGTCCGAAGAGCGAAGGCAGTACGAGTGTTGGTAGAGGGGCGGTAGACGTAGCCAACGGCGAATCCAATTCCATTCGACCGCATTTTCATGTCGGCGTAGGTCACCTGATTGGAGGTATCGGACACCAGTGCAGATGTGAGGCGCGACCAAGAAGCGCCGCCGTTCGAACTGTACCATATTGAACCTTCAATGGGGGGACTGCCGTAGCTCTTCAGTAGCCAGAGTCTGTTTTCATCGAGTGCAAACACTCTCGAGTAAGTTCCACCAAACCGAAAGGGGACAGAGAAGGTTGTCCAGCTTACGCCCGCATTCGTAGTTTTGTAAAGTGGCCCGCCATAGCCAAACTTCCAACCAACTCGTGATGAGCCGAAGACAACCAAGTTGATACCTGTTGAGGGGATGGCAACCCTTTGCCAGGTCCATCCCCCGTCAGTAGTTCGGAATTCACCATGAGCAAGATCGACAAGGTATCCGGTGAGGCTGTCGGCAAAGCCAATCCCCTGTGGACTAGCAGCGGTAGCAACGTTATCGATCGTGCCGTAAGGCGGATACACCGTGAACGAGTTTCCTCCATCGAATGTGGAGAACACAAGATTTTCATCACACCAAAAATATGCACGCGATCCCACCACAGCGCTCGCATAGACTGTCAGGCGCGGTGGGTACGGTGCAATCCATTGCCATTGCGTGTGTGTATACTCGGATAGAAGCAGTATCAGGACGCTGGTGAGTATGGTACATGCTGTCACTCTCATCGTGTATCCTCCCTTATCTCTCTCTGGAGAACAACATCCTGTCGCAAGAGGAGGCCGGGGTACAATTCCACCGAGACGACTTTCTGTACGTATCCTCGCCGTGTAAAGAGCAACCTCACTGTATTGTCCAGCCGCCACGGGTAAACATACTCACCATCATCTGAGTACCAGACGGTATCGCCAACAAAAGCGTGGCGATAATCAAAGTAATAACGACCAAAGCGGTTCGTGGTTGTATTGGGTGTACCGCTATCGCTTATGACAAACATCTGGCGTGTTGCTTCGTAATTGACCCCGCCTCCGATATTCACCCATAACGTGTAGTTGTATGGGCCGTTTCGCAGTTGAAGGCTATCAACAAGTCTCGAGAGGTACATCTGGTAAAGCCCGGGAAGCAGTCTTTCTGTGTAAACGTATTTGATCGTCTCATCGAGACGGTCGACGAGTGTGAGTCGAGCGTCCGAATGGCGAGGAAGAGAAAAGCGAAGGTACGTGGATTGAGAGAATGGATTGGGAAAGTTCTGGTAGAGTCGAAAACTAAAGGTATCAACGTCACTCAATCGTGCGAGCACGGTCCCTTTTTTCGCAGGCTCAGGCACAAATCCCCAACTGAACAAGCAATATACCCTGACGCTGTCCAGTGGCCTTCCTGCTGTATCCACAATAGTGCCGAACACACCGAAGCGGGGTTCTTCAATTGATGGTGCTATGTTTTCTTGGGTGCACGAACACAACGCAACAATGGCCAACGTTGTCGCGTAAATCAGCCCGCGGTGAATGCTGGCCGCAGTAGTCATGGCCACACCTTCCATTGTTGATGATCACGAGACCATAGTCCTTGAGGCTTCCACTTTCCAACTGCCTTCCCAAAAGCCTCACTTCATATACGAGTATGAGCACCTCACTCCCTATGATGGTCAACCTCTCCCGCGTTCTTGCTTAACGCTATGCCCTTCCATTCATCGCATCAACACAAATTTTCTTGTTTGACTGAACCCACCAGCTTGAAGGCGGTAGAAATATACCCCGCTCGGCAAATTGCTGGCATCGAACACCACCGACTTGAACCCTGAACCCTGTCCGAAGGATTCCTCACGGAGAACCTCATTCACCAGCGTTGCGACTTCTCGCCCTAAAACATCGTACACCTTCAGCGACACGAATCCTGAACCCTGAACCCCCGCCTGCCCGACGGGCAGGGAAAAGGCAATGTGCGTGGCGGAGGTGAACGGGTTCGGATAGTTCTGGTACAACGCGAAGGACTGCGGTCTGTTTGGTGCACCCTCTACGTTGTCAATCAGAAGCAGTGCGTTCGATGCGTAGAGGTGCCACGTGTTTCTCACGAGCGCTTCCCACACTACCCAGAAGCGCATGTGCCACCCGCCGTTGTACACAGGTGTTCCCTGGGAGATCGAGGGAGCGCGATTGAACGGAGCACCGCCGGCGCTTAACCTGCTGGTGCCATACGGCCCGTACGGGCGTAGCGCTACCTCGATGCTATCGTTGCGGGGTAACTCCCACGCACCGGTCGAGTAGAAGTAGTATGGCGCACGGCGTTCCGTGACGAGCATGAAGCCGTTGATGGAAGCATTCTGCGTCGTGTCATCGTAGCTTGTCAGCGGGTAGATGCTTTGCAGTGTTGCTCCACTTCCTGAAAGCGAAAGAGTCCCGGCATAGACATTAAAGAACGCCGAGGAGCCAACGCGTTTGTTCCAGGTGAGGACTTGCTGCTGTCCGTACTTGAAGAAACGCGGCCGTCTGTTGTCTCCATCGGAAATGAGCGCGGCCGGCGCGCTCCAGCCGGTGGCCGAGCGGTATGCAACCATCAGGGAGTGGAATCGTGTGTTCTCTCGACGGCGTTGCCACACCACCGCGGGGTGGTTCATCGGCGGCGGATAGTGGTACAGCAGTGTCAGCTGGGGGAAGTGATTCAATGTATCGTCCGGTGCCGAAAGAGTGATCGGCGCTGTCCATATGCCCTGTCGGTATTCCGAGAACATAATCTTCCCTTGTTGATCCCACACGACGTAGTAGATGCTGTCATTCACAAGCACATGCGGTTGCTGATCGTCCACCTGATTGTTGGTGATCGGTTCTGGATTGCTCCAGCGGTTCAGGGTGAGCTTGCTAAAGAAGATGTCGAGCGTGTTGTTTCGCTTCCCCTGCCAGACGACGATGGCTTCTTCGGTTTGAGAAGGGTAGAGGAAACGGCGAAGAAGCGATGGATAGTCATGGTCAGCGCCGTCTGTGGTGATGAACGTTATGCTGTCCGACCACGCAGCGCCGAGTGAGGTCGTGCGAAGGATGCAAATGTCTCTTCCATTCCTGCTGTATGCAAGCATCTCCTCCTGATTGTACAGCCAGCCGTCGCCGTCGGCGAACACGGGATGAAGTTCGGCTACAGTATCCGAGGTAATGCGAGTGGGGATGGTCCACGAGGGGTATTGGGCAAGTGTGTGTGTAGCAAGCACACCTGTCAGCAGAAGGCCAAAGGTTTTCATATGAAGCCTCCGATCAGGTGGTTGAAAGGTGCTGTCCTTTCTCTGACCAGAATGTAATCAGGTTTGATGGGAGAGTCAACCACACTGTTGTTCCTGAATCCTTAGTGCCTTCGAGCCTTCGTGGTTATTCTTTGTCTTTTGTTGTTGAAAAAGAAAACCGCGAAGGCGCAAAGAACTCCGCCTATGGCGGAGAACACGCAAAGAACCCAATGAAAATCCCCTTCGCGCTCATAGCGCCTTCTTGGCGACCTTTGCGGTTAGGCTTTTCGGCTGCATCTTTGGCGTCTTCGCGGTTCATGTTTCAACATCCTGCCTGAAGAATGAAAACCACGAAGGCGCTAAGAACTCCGCCTATGGCGGAGAACACGAAGATGGAAGCATGGCGTCTTAGCAGATCAT